>JBGTGQ010000045.1:0-2894 GCA_041746635.1 Terrimicrobiaceae bacterium
GAAATGGTCGCCACCAGCGTCGGCGTGGCCGTGCGGCGGGTCATCTATCAGGATCCGGAAACCGGAATCCTTTATGCCTATCTAACGAACCTGCCGCCCGGCGTTCCCCCTGGCATCGTCGCCCTGCTCTACAAGTCCCGCTGGGACGTGGAGAAGGTCTTCGACGAGTTCAAGAACAAACTCGGCGAAATCAAGTCCTGGGCCAGCACCGCGAACGCGAAAACCTGCCAGGCCCGCTTGTTGTGCCTGACCCACAATCTGATGACTCTGATGGAAGAACGGATTTCCCGGGAGACCGGCATCCGCAACGAGGCCGAGAGCAAACGCAAAGCGCAAACCCTCGCCAACCGTGACGAGACCTCCAAGAGCAGAGGATGCGGTGGACTGACGGATCTCCAAAAGGCCATCCAGCGCCTCACTCAACGCACCGTGAATTTCATCCGCTGGTTGAAAAATCATTTGGATACCACGCGCTCCTGGCTCCAAGCCCTGGCGCGTCTCGCCAAGATCTATGCCACCTCATGACTCCAATGTTGGACACCGTTGAGGCACAGAAAAAGGGACAGTAGTATCAGAGTGAATCAAGGTGTTTTTTTGAGTTTTTCTGAGTTTGGATTTGGGCACGGAGGGCCTCGCCAGATCGATGAATTCGATTTGGCCGCGCTGATTCTGGACCTTACGGATTGTTAGCTTGCCGGACGGTAGGTGGAGACGGGTGCGGGTGGTGGCAGACACCGGTTGCGGATCGTTTTTCAGATCCGGCTTCGCCCCTTTTGCCTGGCGGACTGGTGTGACGTGCTCTCGACAAGTTGCCGGAGCGGAGTATCTTGAAGCCATGGTCCGGCCTGCGGAGTTCTTAGTATCTTCTCCGACAGGTCGGATCGGGGGCGACCGGTGTCTTGGCTTACTGACCCAAGCCGTCACTTGCGTGCGGCATCCCAACTATAGCCATCCGGTCGCCCCGTCTCCGTTTTATCAGTCCCGTGTTAGCGATTCATTCCGTTAGGGTCGCTGGGGTTGGTGGGAAGGTGGTTCATGGACGCTCAGGTAGGTCGATGCCGTGGAGTTCTAGCATTACTTTGCGCCAGAAGCCCAGAGGGTGGGTTTCGTCGATGATGAGGTCGAGGCCGCTGCTAACGGTCCGCCATTTGCGCTGGAGAACGGCCCAGGTGGCGTGGGCGGCGGCGGCACGCTCTTCGGGCGCGGCTTGGCGTCCGCGACCTTGGGGGGCGAGATAGGGATGTTCGTTTTTCACTAAAGTGCTGGTGAGCCGGAGGTGATGACGGGCGGCGGCGAAGATGCCATGTTGGCCGTTAGCATTCCAGCGGGTGATGCGGTCCTTGAGTTCGGGCGGGCCGTAGAGGTGGATCTTCTGGGCGCTCTGGACGGTCCAGTCTTTGAGGATGCGGTTGCAGCGGGGTGAGGCGTGGCCTTGGACGGCGGGCGAGTCGGGGCCGCCGCTCTGGAGGGTGCGCGGGACGATGCCGGCGTAGGCGCAAAGTGAATCTAACTTGCCGAGGTGTTTGGGATCGCCGAGTTCACCGGCGAGGCCGGCTGCCAGGACGAAACCAATGCCGGGAATGCTTGTTAGCATGACGTAGGGAGTGGTGGCGAGGGTGAGCGCGGCGTCGGTGCGGAGTTCGTTGGCATTGCGCTGGAGGCATTGATAGAGATCGACGGTGGCAACGAGTGTGCGCTGAAGGGTGGTGACGCGGTGGGCGGCGGGTGGCAGGGCCTCGCGAGCTAACAGGATGATCCTGGAGGCGGTTTCGTCGGGAAGTTGGACACGGTGGCGGCGCAGGAGGTTGGCAAGGCTGGTGGGCTTGCGGCGGGCGATCTCGGGCGAGCTGAAGCGCTCTTTCATGAGTTCCAGCGAAGCGTCGCTGAAGGGTGTTAGCGCGCTTTTGGAACCGTTGAGGAAACCTGGAAAGAGTTGGTCGGCGAGTGCGTGAATGCGGTTAGACGCGGCGGTTTGCTGGCGGACGAGGGTGCGGCGGCAACGGGTGATTTCGCGCAGATGATGATAGGCGGGATTGGCGGAACCCGTTTCTCCGGTGAGGCGGGCGCGGCGGGAAAGCAAGGTCTTGGCAATGCCTAGCAGGTCGAGAGTGTCGGTGCTGGCAAGGAGGTTTTCACGATTCTCCTTGGCCTCGTAAGCATTGACTCTAACGACTAGATAACCTTTTGCGCGGAGGGCTTCGGTGAAGTTGGCGACGTAGGCGGCCTCGTCCTCGCCGCCGAGGTAGATCTGGTCTTTGGGGATTTTGCGGTGGCGGGCGGTGGCGGAGATTTCCTTGCTCAAGTGGGCGATGCCAGCGGCGTTGTTCTCAACGGGAAACGACTTCTTGAGCACATCACCATTGCCGTCACAGATGAGGGCGACGTGTTTGCGCTTCGCATAGTCGATGGCGACGCAAAGGACCTTGCGGTTGTCTCCGGCGCGTTCGAAGACGGCGCGGATGAGGACGTTCTGGTTCCGATAGACTGACTGGGCTTTGCTGGATGATTTCATGGCACCGGGAAGATGCCATGTTAGGAACCTTCCGAAAGTGCCGGAGCAGTCTGGCGAGCTTGAGCCTTACAGGCTCGCCCGCCTGCTCCGGACACTGCGGAAATGGTACCAGTCCCGACTAACAAGCATGCGACGGGGGCCAACCCATCACACGACGAATCCCAAATCCGAGAATCGATAGAGACCCGCGCCAAAGCCATTCGCAGCAAGAACCCCGAGGCTGTGCCAGCTAAGTTCCGTAGCGATAGCATAAACTAGTTTATCGAACCGCCGCTTCATCGAGGAAGAGGACCTCGCAGGATGGTTCACCACCTGGAGCAGGCCGATCGGCTACGAGGTCGGCGAATTCACTAGCGCGGCGAGGACATGGGAATGCCAATAG
>JBGTGQ010000046.1:0-46896 GCA_041746635.1 Terrimicrobiaceae bacterium
ACTCCGGCCTGCTCGGCCTCGGCGAGGCGGGTCTTGTTTTCGCCGAGATGGACGACCTCGACGTCGTAGCGATCGTGGTCGAGCGCGCGCGCGACGTTTTCCTCCGCGGCAACGCAGACGGGGCACCCGGCATGATAGAAGATGGCTTTGGTTTTCATGGGATCACTCTACGGGAGCACTTCCGCCGGCCAAGAGGGCACAATGCCGTGCGGGGGCACCGTTTTGTTCCCGGCCTGACTTGCACCTGATTTTCCGGCATGTTGCCGGGATGCGCGCGAAGGCCAAACATCTCTCACTCACCGAACGCAAGTCCTACCGCCGGCTCGAGGATGTGGTCGGTTGCAAATGGTCGGCTGCGGTCGTGGCGGCGCTCGGGCGTGGCGTGAAACGGCCGGGCCAGCTCGAGCGTTTTATTCCCGGCATCTCGACGAAGGTGTTGAACGAGCGATTGCGCAAGCTGCTCGATTACGACCTGATCGAGCGCGAGGAGTTCTCCGGCAAGGTGAGCCGCGTGGAATATAGTCTGACCGAGACGGGCGTGCGGCTGAAGGAGATCATCGAACAGTTGCGCGATCTCGACGAGGAACATAGCGCGCGGACATAGAATCCGGCCCGGCCTGGACCACGTTGCCGCCGTTCCACAAAGTTTTGGATCAGGGTCAGACTTCAGCGGGTTACGGCGCTTTTTTCACGGGGCGTTAACCGGCAGGGCGGGGAAGCAAAAAGACTTAGTGCGTCGGGTGCGATGCGCAGAGAGATGGAAGCGCAGGCCTGCACGATGCATTCCCTCTTCGCCGAGCTGAAGCGACGCAATGTTTACAAGGTAGCCGGGTGGCGCCGCAACCAGCGCGAGCACACGCCGCCAAACTGCGCGCGGATTATCACCGCTTGCCCCATCCGCCGCTGCGATCAAAGCCGGCGGCTGTCGCTGGCCGAAATCCGAGAGTCAATTTGGGGCAAAGCAACCGTCGCTCTGGAGAGCCCGCTCAGCGGGAAAACACACATCCGCATCTTCGAAGGAGCGCATGCGGATGGTTACGAGATCGAACTAACCAGCTCCGGCTCCGGGATCGGTGTGTCGGTCTTCCGCCCGAACCGCGCGGTCACGTTCATGATGGTGACGAGCAGAGCCGGCAAAAACGTGACGGTGATGAAGCTGGTGAACGCGAGACCGAAAAGGACGATCGCTCCCACGCCGCGATAAAGTTCGCTGCCGGCTCCGGGAATGAAAACGAGCGGAGCCAAGCCCATCGTGGTGGTGGCGGTCGTCATCATGATCGGGCGCAGACGCGAGGCGACGGCATCCTGCACCGCTTCGAGAGCCGACTGCCCGAACTCGCGGAAGTTCTGCATCGCGCGGTCAACGATGAGGATCGGGTTATTGACCGCTGTGCCGAGGAGGATGAGGAAGCCGAGCATGGTGATCATGTCGAATGGCTGTCGCACGGCGCTGAGCCCGAGCAGCGGGAGCCAGCCACCCACGAGATTGAGCAACCAGAGACCGCCGATGCCGCCACTGATGCCGAGCGGAACAGTCGCCAGAATGATGAGCGGGTCGCCCCAATGCCGGTAAATGATGACGAGCTGGAGATAGCAAAGCACCACCGCGACCCAGAGATTTGCGCCGAGCGACTTGCGGGTGGCGTCGAGTTGATCGCTCGCGCCCGAGATGTCCACCGTGACGCCGGGCGGGAGCGCGTTACTCTCGCGGAGATGGCGCACGACTTTTTCGCGCACCAGCTCGACTCCTGTTTCGAGCGGCACCGAGCGAGGCGGGATGATGTTCAACGTGACAGTTCGGCGGCCATCGACGCGGCGAATATTCGCAGAATCGACCGTCTCCTCGATGTCGGCCACGCTGCTGAGGGGGACGACCGCGCCCCGCGGCGAATGGATGGCGAAATCAGGAATCCGCGCGAGCTGCTGACGATTGAGCGAACGGCTGTAGAGGAAAATGTCGACCTTGTCGTCGGCGAGGAAAAATTCGTCCACGAACGCCCCATCGGAGAGCGCGGAGACGGTGTAGCCAAATTCCTGGGTGGTGAATCCCAGCTCGGCAAGGCGTTCCCAGCGTGGCCTGATTTCCAGGAGCGGCTGGCCCAGGGTCAGCGAGGAAGGGGTGGAGTTGATTCGCGCATTCTCCAGCACCTCGCCGGCGCGCCGGTAAGCCGTCTGCGCAGTTTCATATATCGGCCCCAGCTCCGGCCCGCTGATGTCGAGATTCACGCTGCGCGTGCCGCCGTCGTTGCTGGAAATGATCGAGCCGCGCGAGGAAAACGCGCGCATGCCGGGGTAGGCGCGGAAGCGTTGATCGATCACATCGATGAAGGCGTCGATGTGCGCGGGATCCTTGGTCTCGGCGATGACGCGGAGCCGCTCCGCCTGCACGTTGAGATGGAAGCGCGCGAGAGCGGGGATGCTGGTCTTGCCTTCATCAAAGAGCGACGGCTCCTGCTCGCGCGCCGGCAGAAATTCTTCCTGCAATGCGAGCCCGATCTTCTCCATCTCGTCGATGCTGTAACCGGGCGGCGCGATCATGGTGGAAAACGATTTCGCTTCCTCGCCTTCCGGCAGGTACTCGGCGGGCGGGGTGAGAACAATGAGCGCGCCGATCGTGAGCACGGCCGTTCCGACGAGCCACGCCACCCGGCGTCGCCCGCTCGATAAAATCCAGAGAATCGGCTGCAGCGCGCGCGATCTCCCGCCCGCGCGCGGCGCAGCGCCATGGCGGAGGTGGCGTTCCGGCAGGTTCGCATACGCCACCGGCACGATCGTGACCGCGACCAGCATGGACGCGAGAACGGAGAACGAGATCGCGATCGCGATATCGGAAAACAACTGGCCGGCTTCCTCGGTTATAAGAAAGATCGGCAGAAAAACGAGGACGGTCGTCATGGTCCCCGAGAGGACGGCGGCCCAGACATTGCGCGTGCCGTGGAGCGCCGCCTGAAAACGGTCGCGCCCCTTTTGTCGCTCCTGCTCGATGCTCTCGAGGACGACGATGGTGTTGTCCACCGTCATGCCGATGGCGAAAGCGACACCGGCGAGCGAGATGACGTTGATCGTGCGGCCCATGACGAGCAGGCCGATAAAGCTCGCGACGGTGCAAACCGGCATGCCCATCATGCCGATGAGCGTGGCGGAGCCGGAACGCAGGAAAAGGTAGAGCACGCCGGCCGCGAGCGCGGCGCCGATGAAGATGTTCTGCCAGACGTTTTTCACCGCCGACTCGACGTAGCGCACGTCGTCGTTCGAGAGAAACATCTGCAAGCCGGTCGGCGCGAGGAGATCGCGGTTGAGCTGCTCGACCACAGGCAGGACCGCCTTTTTAATCTCGATCACGTTCGAGCCGATCTGGCGTCGCAGAGAGATGCGGATGTTTGACTGGCCGTCGGTCAGCGATCGCGAGGTAATCTCGGAATGATCGAGCTGCACGGTCGCGACATCGCGCAGCCGCGTGATTGCGTCCTCGCGCCGGATGAGAATGAGATCCTCGATCTCCGCCACCGTCTCGAAGCGGCCCACGGTGCGGACGAGATAGCGGCGTTTCCCTTCATCCACATCGCCGGCGGAGACGTCGAGATTGCGCGCGCGGATCGCCTCGCGCACCTGCGTGAGGGAGAGGCCGCGTTCTGCCAGGCGGGCGGCGTCGATCATGACCTGGATCTGCCGTTGCGCCCCGCCGCCGATCTCCGCCTGCGACACCCCCGGCACGCGTTCGAGCTGCGGGCGCACGTTGTCATCGATGAAGTCGCGCATCATATCGATGTCGAGACCCTTCGGATTACCCGGCGAAGGTACGACGCTGAAGCTCATGAACGCGTTCGAAGAAAACGAATCACTGAAGAGCACCGGCTCATCCACGTTTTCGGGGTAATCCGGCACCTGGCTGAGCGCGTTGTTCACCCGGATGAGCGCCTCGGTCTCATCGGTGCCGAAGGAAAATTCGAGCTCGATCCTGGCCTGCCCGGTCTCGGCCTCCGAGATGAGTCGCTTCAGGTTCGGCAGGTTGCGCAGGTATTGCTCCTGCTCGATGACGATCTCCTTTTCGACATCCTGCGGCGTCGCGCCCGGCCAGCGCGTCTGGACCGTGATGATCCGCACATCGAGGTCCGGGATCATCTGCACCGGCACCCGCGTGGCGGCGATGATGCCCAGGAGCATGATCATCGCGATCACCACGGTCACGAGTGTGCCGCGCTTAAGAAGGGCTTCCATCATGGCCGGAATCTGCTTCTAACGTCCCGCCGTCGGCTGACTGGAAAGAATCTGCACGCGTTGCCCTTCCCGCAGCGCTTCATTGCCCCGCACGACCACGGCGCTTTCTCCCGCCACGCCTTCGCGCACCTCGACCTGGTCGGCTAACGAGTTGCCGAGCTTGACCTCGCGGCTGTGCGCAGTCGCGGCGTCGTCGCGGCCTTTCACGATCCAGACTTTCACCGTGCCATTCGCGGAACGCACCACCGCATCGCGCGGCACCTGCCAGACCGGCTCTTCACTTTTGATTTGAAAGATCGCCCGGCCGGACATCCCGGGCGCGGCCAGCCTCTTCGGGTCGTCGATCTCCAGCCGCACCAGAAACGTGCGCGCGGTCGCGTCTTTCACCGGCACCTGCGCGATCACCTTTGCGGGCAATTCCCGCCCCGGATAAGCGTCGAGGCGCACGTGCACCTCCGTCTCGCCCGATTGCAATGACGCGAACATTTCCTGCGGCGCCTGCACATCCACCCGCAGGTGGCCGGTTTCCACAAGCTCGACCACCGGCGTGCCCGTCTGCACCCACTCGCCCACTTCGGTCAGCTTCCGGCTGATCACACCATCGAACGGCGCGATTAATTGATGGCGCTCGACGAGCGCGGCTTGTTCGCGCACCTGCGCCTCGAAACGCTCGACCGCAGCGGTCTGCGCACGCACTTCGCCTTGACGCGTCGCCGCCTCCGAGCGCGAGCTGCTGCCTTCCTTGGCCAGCGTTTGCGCTTCGCCCAGGAGCCGTTCCGCTTCCGCCAGCTGCGCCTGCGCCTGCGCCCGCTCCGCCTGCGCCCGCTCCAGCGCCAGCCGCGCCAGCTCGGCATCAAGCGACATCAGGACATCGCCCTCTTTCACCCGGTGGCCTTCCTCGACCTTCATCTCCAGAATCAAGCCGCTCGTCCGCGCCGACAAGCGCGAGTCCCGCCGCGCGGTGACCGACGCGGTCAGCTCCGTCCTCGAGGTCATCGGCGCGTGCACCACCGGTGCGACCGTCACTGGTGCCGGCCGCGGTTCATCTCCGAAAGCGGCGCCGGCCGCGGCAAAGAGCAGCAAAAAAGATCGTCGTAGCATTCTACCGGTTCCGTTCAGCGCAGCCGCGATTGGCATCGCCACTCCGTAGGCAGACCAGACCACGGCTCAAATGTTCGATCAACACTGAGACCGGCGTCGGCAGGAGCCAGATGCGGCGAGTGCAAAGGTTCGACGACAAGTGATTGCGACCTCATGGTGATATATCCGAATGAATAAGCCCATCTCTCGAAGCGAGCGCCGCTGTTTCTACGCAACGTCTCTCTGCGCTGTTGCGATCTCGATTAGTTTGCAGGCGGAGCAGTCGCCGGCACAAAGTAACGCAGGTTCCAGCCCTTCCGCTTCGCGCTCTGTGCCATCAAAGGAGCAGACCTCGGATGGGCCGGCCTCTGCGGAAGAAATTGGGTCGCTGCGCAACGCCCGTGTCGCGGTGCCGTTGGCTGACCGAAAGACGGAGCTGACTTACTTCGCGGAATCAATGTCTCCGGAAGACCTGGAAGAGCTGCGCAAGATTGCTCCGAATCTGCGAATCGTCCCCGGCCTGAGCGCGGCGCAAGCCCTGGCACGGGCGGAAGAAGCCCATGGCGTGGACGAGAGGTATGCGACACCGGAGTTTATTCAGAAGGCAAAAAACCTGGCCTGGGTTCAGACCATGAGCGCGGGCGTTGATCGCGTTCTAAGAAACGAGTCGCTGGTGGCAAATGGGCGAATTGTGCTGACCAACCATCGCGGGGTTCACGGCCCCGCCATTGCCGACCATGCGATGGCCATGCTGCTCTCTTTGACGCGCGACCTGCGCTTTCTTGCCGCAAACCAGAGCCGCAAAGAATGGAATCGCGGACGTTCCGATCTTGCTCCGGTCGCCCTCGAGGGACGGACGATGCTGGTAGTCGGTCTCGGTGGCATCGGCAGCGAGATTGCCAGACGAGGCAAAGCATTCGGCATGACGGTCTGGGCGACGCGCCGGACCAGCGGCATTCCCAAACCCGACTATGTGGATCGGATCGGACTCTCGCCTGACTTGCTTTCGATGCTGCCCGAAGCGGATGTCGTGGTTATTGCCGTGCCGCTCACAGCGGAGACAAAGGGTCTGTTCAACAGGAAAGCTTTCGCGGCCATGAAACGGGGCGCTTATCTCGTAAACATCGCGCGTGGCGGCATCGTCGTGACCGACGAGCTGGTCGCCGCGCTGCGCAGCGGCAAGCTGGCGGGCGCTTGTCTGGATGTAACCGACCCAGAGCCGCTCCCGGCTGGCAGTCCGCTTTGGGAGATGCGCAACGTTGTCATCACACCGCACGTCGCTTCCCGTGCGGAGGTGACAGAAGAGCGCCGTTGGGAGCTGTTGCGGGAAAACTTGCGGCGCTTTGCGGCTGGCGAACCGCTGCTGAACGTCGTGGATAAACAGGCGGGCTATTAGGGAGACCCCACTAAGACGAGGAAACGCAACCGACCCTAAGTTTGGTTGACCGAACGTCTGTGGATGCGCAGCGCGGCCATCGTTAGCCAGCAACTGCGACGCGGCGGACCGCGGCGAATCGAAGGCAAGGTGCCCAAACGCACGCTGCTGCATCGAACGGAACCTGCCAAGCGCTGTCTGATTAACAGCACGCCACGATGGACCCCGATGTTTTCGATCGAACGCTTGTTGAAGTCGCGGCCCTTCTGCCGGCTTACTTCGGGCGGCGGGTTTCAGGCCCGGCCATAGCCGAAGACCTGACCCAGGAAACGCTTCTGAAGGCGCTTCGCGCGCGGTGCACGCTCCGGGATGAGACGCGCGTCGAAGCCTGGGTTTACGGCATTGCGCAGCGCACGCTGGTCGATCATTACCGCCGCAAATCGACCGTCGTTCCGCTGCGCGAGGAAATTCCGCACGATCCGGTCACAGCCTCCGACGACATCCGCACCGTGCTGGTCGCTTCCGCGCGCTGTTATCTGGAAACGCTGCCGGGCGCTTATCGGGATCCGGTTTACCTCGCGGAATATGAAGGGCTGGCTCATTGGGATGTCGCGCGCACACTCGGCCTGAGCCTCGCTGCGACCAAATCGCGCGTGCGGCGGGGCAGGCTGATGGTGCGGCATTTGATGGAAGCCCGTTGCGAGTTCGAATACGACGGGCGCGGAAACATCATCGGCTATCGGGTGCGCCAGGCGCCGGGCGCGGTGGTCGGCGGCAGATAGTCTGCATCTTTTTGCCGCTCTCCCCGACTAGATGAGCAAATATGAACGCTCATCTTGCAAACCGTCGTCAGGCGCGCTGCGCCCGCCCATTCGTTTACGTCGCCGCGATTTTCCTGCTTAATCAATTCTCCGGCGCTGCCGTGGCTTCGCCCGCTCCGAAGGCGAAGCCTCTCCCGCCGGCGCGAGGTCACTATGCGAAGCTCGCGCAGCTCGACCCCAGGCCCGCCGGTCCAGACCTGCCGGCGGATGCAAAGAAGTGGGAGACGAACCCGAAGTTCATCGAGCGCGTTGAGGCGCTGGAACCGGAGTTTGTGAAAGTCCCGCTCGAGACCTTCCAGCTGCCGCCCTGCCCGGCGAACAGCTCGATGCAGACCCGCGGCGAGCTCGATTACCTGCTGCGGTTGCAAGCCAACCGGACGAAAACGGAAGGCGAGCGGGGCTTGTATTTCGCACCGTGGAGCTACAGCTCGAGCGTCAAATCGGGCCACCCTCACTTCCCGGTTCAACAGCGAAACCTCTTCTACGTCGGCCGCTCCATCGGCTCGTGGTTTAACCCGGACGATCTGCCGGTGACCGCCGAGCTGCTCGGCCGCGTTTGGCGCGATGCCAGTCACTACGTGTGGCGGCTGAAATTCAAATACGCGCGCATCCGGCCTTACCAGATTGATCCGGCCGTGAAGGCGCTCGATGAGCCGAATTGGGCCGCTTTTCCCAGCGGTCACGCCTCCTTTTCCCATATCCTCGCCTCCATCTATACGGAACTCGCGCCCGAGTTTTCTGACCTCTTCTTCAATGACGCGCGCGCGATTTCGCATTCGCGTGAGATCATCGGGGTGCATTTTCCGAGCGACTCCGAGGCCGCGCGCGTTTTTGCGCACCAGTTCGTCGACCGCCTTTTCGCGAGCGAGAAGTTCCAGCCGGAGTTCGAGAAAATGAAGGCAGAGTGGGTCCGGGTCCGGGCCGCTTCGGCTGATTAACCGCAAATCGCTTCGTTCCCAGGCAGCGATCAGTCGCGCACGGCTTCGTATTCGCTGAAGAGACCGATCGAGACGCGGCGTTCCACTTTCTCAAATCCAGCACGCTGGAGGGCTTGCACGACCGCCTCCGGGGAAACGACATGCTCCATCGTGTCCCAGTAATAACACATCATTTCCGCGGCGGCTTTGCCCCTGAAGATACGGATCACCGACGGCAGCGCGTATTTGAAATAGATCTTGAGCAGCAACCGGGCGGCGCGGCTCTCCGGCAATGTCAGCTCGAGAATGAGCGCCTTGCCGCCGGATTTAAGCACGCGCCGGTACTCAGCGAAGGCGCGGTCGAGATCGTCCACATGGCGAAGGGCGAAGCCCATGGTGAGAAAATCAAACGATGCGTCGGGGACAGGAATGGCCTCGGCGGTCGCCTGAATGTGCTCGCAGCAGAGTTGCTTCCGCGATTCCGCGAGCATGCCGGCGCTCGGCTCCACGCAGGTGATCAGCTTCTCGTTGCCGAGGATGTCTCTGATCGCTCTCGCCGTCGGCCCAGTGCCGCTCGCCACGTCGAGCACGCGCGCCCCGGTCTTCAGGCCGGCGCGGCGGAGAGCATCTCGGCGATACCATTGGCCGGAGCCGAAAAAGCCGAGTCGCGCGATCTCCTCATAATGCGGCGCCGCGTCGTCGAAGATTCGCCTGAGGAATCGCTGTTTCTCATCCGGCGCGCTGTAGTGAGCGGTTAAAGTGGAGTGCGGTCCTGACATCTGCGGCGGCACACTCTGCGGCAATGCCGCTACGTCAAGATGGAGCACGCCGCATCGGCTGGCTTAGGATTGGACGGAAAGCGTTTGGGGAACTTCAGGCAGCGTCACGGCGGCGAGGCGCCATAAAGGCGTCGCGCAGGCGCTGCGCCACCGCGTCGTCCTGGAAGAGGAGATTGACCCGTTGGCCGACTTCGGTAAGGCGGGCGCTGGTAGTCCCTCGGCGAGTTCCTTCCGCCTTGCTCAGCTCGAGCCAGCCCGCGTCCTTCATCGCGCGTACCTCGTGCAACATTTTGCGACCGTGCACCTCGAGGCATCCATCCGGGTGTGCACTGACCGAGCGAAGAATTTGGCGGGCGAGTATGAGGTTCATGGAACTCCCATGAAACTAGGAATCGTGTCGAAACGTGCGGTCGGTCGTATTCCTAGAGGCCGACTGGGGTGGGAGAATTTCGCGAACTATTCGAAACGCTCGGTCCGGGCGAGGAGCGTTTCCCACCAGGCGCGATGGTCGAGATACCAATCCACCGTCGCGGCGATGCCTTCGCGGGCGCTGTGCAGCGGGTGCCACTCCAGCTCGCGCTTGGCAAAACTGGAGTCGATCGCATAACGGCGATCATGCCCGAGCCGGTCGGTGACAAACGAGATCAGACTGTGCGGTTTGCCCAGCCGATCGAGGATGAGCCGGACAACTTCGAGATTTACCATCTCGCCATCGCCGCCGAAATTGTAAACCGCGCCCGGTTTGCCCTTGAAGAGCGCAGCCACGATCGCGGCGCAATGGTCTTCGACATGGATCCAGTCGCGCACATTTTTACCGTCGCCGTAAACCGGGAGCGGCTGGTCGTGAAGCGCCTTGATGATCATGAGCGGGATCAATTTCTCCGGGAACTGGTAGGGGCCGTAGTTGTTGGAGCAGCGGGTGACGATGACTTCCTGGCCAAAGGTGCGGTGGCAGGCGAGGGCGAGGAGATCGGCCCCGGCCTTGCTCGCGGAGTAGGGGGAGCTGGGCTCGATCGGCGACTGCTCGGTGAACTGCCCGGTTTCGCCTAACGACCCGTAAACTTCATCGGTCGAGACCTGGATGAAGCGCTGCACGCCGTGGCGGCGGGCGGCGTCGAGCAGGACGCTGGTGCCGACGATGTTGGTGTGGATGAAATTTTGCGGGGAATTGATGCTGCGATCGACGTGCGACTCGGCCGCGAAGTTGATCACGGCGTAGAACTGCTCCTCGTGCAGGAGGGTGTCCATCTGGTCGGCGTGAGCGATATCGGCCTGGAAAAATTCGTAGCGTTCGCCGTATTGCTCCGGCACGCCGGCAAGGTTGTCGGGATTGCCCGCATACGTGAGGGCATCGACATTGGTGAGAAATTCCGGCTGGTAATGTTCCAGCACGAAACGCACAAAATTGCTGCCGATGAAGCCGCAGCCGCCCGTGACAAGAAGTCGCATCCGCAGGGTGTAGCAAACCGCCTTCCCCCGCCGCAATGAGGAAAGTCCATTACCAATGCCAGCGCTGCACGAATTGCTGCAAATGGCCCGGTTTCGTCAAGCTGACCGAACACGACATCACGGCGATCTCCGCGTTTCTTGACATGCCGGAGTCCGATTTCATCCAGACCCACACCCGCCTGCGCCCCAACCGTGACGGGCTGGCCCTGACGGACAAGCCGAATGGCGAATGCATTTTTCTCGATGGGCGGGACTGCCGCGTCCAGCCGGTGAAGCCCTCCCAATGCAGCGGTTTTCCCAACACGTGGAACTTTCCCGGCTGGCGGGAGGTGTGTGAGGCGGTGGAAGTCGGAGGCGAAGCCGTGGACTTGGCAACTCCCAAGTGACTGTTCCTGTTTGACTGACATCACCAGTGATGTCATCATTTCATTTTATGGATATCGTCCAGGATACCAATGTCTTCGTGGCCGCGTTGCGCAGCCTGTCCGGTGCCAGTGCGGAAGTCCTGGATCGTTGCCTGGCTTTGGAAGACCTCGCCATCATGGGGACGGCGTTGCTTGCCGAATACGAAGATCTCATCCGTCGCGAGACATTCTGGAAAAACGTGCCAGTGACCCTGGCCGAACGCGAAATGCTGCTCGATGATTTCTGCGCGGCCGCCGTCTGGCAATCCATCTACTTGCGCTGGCGCCTCAACCTTGAAGATGCCGATGACGATCATATTTTGGAACTGGCCATCGCGGGGGGAGCGGAACACCTGGTCACCCACAACACCCGGGACTTTGGCCGCGGGGAACTCAGCTTTGCCTCGCCCCGCGTCGTCACCCCCGCCCAACATCTGAAACTCGCGAAATGAAAACAATCCCTTATCGCTGCGACGAATCGAAACACAAGGCGCTCCTCGGCGCGGCCCGGTCTTCCGGCCTCAGCGTGCAAAGGTTGTTCGACAATTTTGTGACCCACGTGCTCGCCGAACGCCAGGCTGAGGCCCGGTTCCTTGCCCGCCAAAAACGCGGCAACCCCGCACGGGGCCGCAAGCTTCTCGCGGAAATCCGCCATCGCCTCGAATCGGCCGCGCCGGGAAAGAACAATTGACTCAAAAACCCGGTACCAGGTTACTCGGAAATGATCAGCGGTTGCGCGGAGGTTTCGAAAACGCCAAGGTTCTGGCGGGAGCAGGAGAGACAAAAATGCTGGGTTCTGGATCGTCGGAATGGAAAAAGCGGGCTCACCGGGAGTTCACAAGACATTGTCTAAAATTCTCCAAACCGAAAATGAACGAAAATGCTGCCCGATCCCCGTTTTCCCCGCTTGTGAAAGCACGGCCCTACCGATAGATTTCCCTGCGATTGCCCAAAGTGATGAGGTAAATCTCATTTTTGGCCGCGTCGAAGTCGTAAATTACCCGATAATCTCCCACGCGAAGCCGAAAGTCCTTCCGGCCTGTCATGCGATAATGAGGGAAAGAAGCAAGTCGGCTCCCCATTTCTGCAATCTTCTCCTCTACCAGCCTGCGGATATTGGCGGGGAGCCGCATGAGCGCGTCATCAAACTCCCGCGAGAAAACCTGCGTGGACCAGCCAGAGGTCATTTACGGACGCTCGATGCGTGTACGCCCCTCGGCCAAGTCGGTCTTGCCGCGTTCGATGGAAGCACAGAACTCCGGCGTCATTTCGCGCTGATCCTCAAGCCATTGTTCCAGCCACTCCTTCACCTCCTCTGCCGCCTGCAAAGGAAGCCGGGCAATGGCGTCTTCGATTTCCGCAACGCTGCTCATGCCCGCAAACTACCAGCCGTTGATCGGCTTCGCAAGCCGGCTTCACTCTGTCCTGGTGGGTTCTTCGATCCCTGAGAAAAGGGAAGTCGCTCCGGCTTTCATCAACGATTTTGTTAGCAGTTCTCCAAAACGGAAATGCAAAGAAATGCTGCCTGACCCCTGGTTTACCCGTGACAAGAAGTCGCATCCGCAGGATGTAGCAAACCGCCTTCCCCCGCCGCAATGAGGAAAGTCCATTACCAATGCCAGCGCTGCACGAATTGCTGCAAATGGCCAGGCTTCCGCCTGCGCCCGAACCGTGACGGTCTGGCCCTGACGGACAAGCCGAATGGCGAGTGCATTTTTTTGGAGGGCCGGGACTGCCGGGTCCAGCCGGTGAAGCCCGGCCAGTGCAGAGGTTTTCCCAACACGTGGAACTTTCCCGGCTGGCGCGAGGTGTGTGAAGCGGTGGAAGTCGAGAGTTCCTGAATCTGTTTGTGGGCAGCCCTCTATGCGGAGCCGTTCTTCTTTAAATGCGGCACGCAGGTTACTCCTTCAAGGGCTTGTAAAATTGACCGGTTATTATTAGTGTTCAGACCAGTGAGCACTGTCGCCGAGATTGAAGCAGCTATTGCGTTATTGCCGGAAAATGAGCGTGAACGGTTGGAGTCGTGGTTTATCTCGCGACGATTCGGCAGTGACGCGGAGTTGGAAATCGAACTTTCCGCCGCCATTGCCGAGGCTGATGCCGACCCGCAGGGTGGAAAATCCGCCGGGGAAGTTCGTTCTCTGATCAGTCAATGGGCTTCCGAGTCGTCTATCGAAAACGGGCGCTAAACGACCTTTCCCGGCTCGTTCGCCGGATTGCTCGCGACGGTCCCTCGGAAGCAGTGCGTTTTGGTGAAGCCCTTGTCAACGAGGCGGAGCAGTTGTCATTCTCACCTCGCCGGGGGATCGCGTATGACTTGAGGCGCGAAATTTATTCCATCCCCTTCCCTCCTTACCGTCTCTATTATCGGGTTCTTGAAAAACGCCAGACTATTGAAGTCCTCAAAATCTGGCATGGCGCGAGGGAGCGTCCGCCAAGGTTGTGACGCAACCGGAACCCTCGGTGGACGGCAACTCCACGCGCAGCTGCGTCCCATTCGGCAGATGAATGCCCCTGCGCAGCTTGACTGTGTCATTTTGGACTGTTGCAGTAATGCTCACAGGGGAAGGCTACCAGCCGCCGGGTGACTTCGCAAGCCGACCGTTTTCGGGCGATAGCTGTGCTCGCCCGTAAATATCAAGACCCCTATGGGGGCGGGCGGAACTCATTGCATTCTCCATCCGGCTGAGGCCGCCCCGTCAATCCCTTGATCTGCGCAGGCAGGCAATCCCCTTCGGATTTGAGTTTTGCGATTCTTCTCAACAATTGGCGATGGTGCAGAAGGCCGAAAGGTGGCACGATTCCGGTGTGGTAGGAGCGACAAAAAAAGATGAGTGCTGGATCATTACGGGGTATTGGGAAGAAACCGGTTAACGGTTTCGTGATTGCATCGGGTTCAACACCCGTTGTGGAAATCGACACGGTAGGGACAGATCGATGATCTGTCCGTCGAATTCCCGGCGCAGCCGGGGCGGTTGCCTTCCATAGTCGCGGGACCATCGATCCCGCCCTACCGTGCCTCACCCCAGCCGGGCGGCATCGATCTTCGCCACGTCGATCTTTGTCATTTCCATCATCGCCTCGAACGCCCGCTTGGCTTCCGCTCCGCCGGCGGCCATGGCCTCCGTCAGCGTGCGGGGCGTGATCTGCCAGGAAAGGCCCCAGCGGTCCTTGCACCAGCCACACCGCTCGATGCGGCAGGCATTCGTAGGGAGTGTGAGGAAAAAGTGAACAACTGTATAAAAGAGCGTGTCGGTTGCATTTCGCGGCACGCGGTGTTTTAATCGCCAAAAATACTGAGGCCGCCCTGTGAACATTTCGCACGTAAGAATCAAAAATTACCGTTGCTTACGATCTGTGGATCTTTCGCTGAATCCAGATCTTAACATAATCGTCGGGAATAACGAATGCGGAAAATCTACGTTGTTAGAGGCGGTGCAGCTCGCCTTGAGTGGTCAACTCAACGGTCGTCCGCTCCAGACCGAACTTCACCCATTTCTTTTCAACTCTGAGGTCGTAATTGACTATATCGCAAAGCTCAAGGGCAAGGTCGCTGCTCCGCCACCGAGTATCCTCATTGAACTGTATCTCAGTGAAGTTCCAGAACTGGCAAAACTTAAAGGAATAAACAACACTGCAAAAGTTGACTGCCCTGGTATCTCACTTTCAATCAGTTTCAATGAAGAGTATGCGGATGAGTTCGGTAAATATGTTTCCGATCCGAATTTGATTCGGACCATACCGATTGAGTATTACCAGATTAATTGGCGGAGCTTCGCCGACAACGAGATCACCGCGCGCTCCATCGCGTTAAAGCCCAGCTTCATTGATGCGAGTTCCATCCGCAATAATGTCACCGCTAATCGCTATGTGGTAGACATCGTGAAGGAAAGTTTGAGCGAATCGCAAAAGGTAGATTTAGCGTTAGCCTACCGGATGATGAAGGACGCCTTTATCCAGGAGCCAAAAGTCCAAAGTATAAATGACGCATTGGCGAAAAAGCAGGGGCACATTTCCGACAAGACATTGACGGTGTCTCTGGACACTTCGTCTCGAGCCAGTTGGGAAGCTGGGATCATGCCTCACCTAAATGAGGTTCCGTTGACTCTTATCGGCAAAGGGGAGCAAAATTCAATTAAGATCAAACTCGCTCTTGAGTCGTCAGCAGACTCCCATGTGATCCTGATTGAGGAAGCGGAAAACCACCTTTCTTTTTCCAACCTAAACTCACTGATTGGACACATTGGCACGAAGCGGGGTATGAGGCAGCTTCTGATCACCACTCACAGTAGCTTCGTCCTGAACAAACTGGGTGTAGAAGCTGTGATACTTTTCAACCGAGATTCGTGGATGACCCTGAAGGATCTGAAGCCCGACACGCATGATTATTTCATGCGACTTCCGGGTCACGATACATTGAGGCTAATTTTGGCCAAACGAGTGATTCTGGTCGAAGGGCCATCTGACGAACTCATCGTTCAAATCGCCTACAAGAAGAAACACGGAAAGATGCCACTTCAAGATGCAATAGATGTTATCTCCGTGAATTCTCTGGCGTTCAAACGGTTTCTTGAAATTGCGGCCTTACTCAAACGATCTGCGGCAGTGGTCACCGACAACGACGGAAGCGTCGCTGATCTCAAGGCAAAATACAAAGACTATGAAGGCACTGCTGACATTCACATTTTCTACGATAACGACGAAGCATGTAGAACACTTGAACCGCAGCTTTTGAAAGCCAATGGCAAAGCTGCCATTGAAAAAATTCTCGGTCGGAAATTTACGACAGATGAGACATTGCTTCACTACATGACAGAAAATAAGGCCGATTGCGCTCTTGCGTTCTTTGGAACGGCAGAGCCTTGGACTGTTCCAGAATATATTTGGAAAGCAGTTGAATAACCGCATCATCATGTGCGCCGCAGGGGGCGGTAAGACGACTCGAATAGTAACCGAGGCCTTGGCTGAAGACTGCCGTTCCGTGATCGTAACCTACACCAGGAACAACGAGACCGAGATTTATCGCAAGTTTTACAGTCTGACTCCCTCCATTCCCCCCAGAACTGAGGTAATGACGTGGTTCTCATTCCTCCTACGTGAACTGGCGCGGCCTTATCGACCCGCCCTCCACAATCAGCGGATCAAGAACATCCAGTTTATTGAAGGGCGATCAGTCCAAAAAGTCGCAGAAAGCAACGTCGCGGCCCATTACTTTGCGGGCGGAAATCTGATCTACGAAGACAAAATCTCAAAATTCGTATTCGCGTGCAACGCGAAGACCGACGGGGCAGTGATGCGCCGACTCGCCCAGAGATTTGATCACATCTATATTGATGAGATTCAGGACATGGCCGGTTGGGATCTAGAAATTATAGAACTGATCTTGCGGGCCGGGATCAAGCTGAGCCTCGTAGGCGACCATAGGCAAGCCACCTTTCGCACAAACGATTCCAACAAGAATTCGGGCTATTCTGGAGCGCAGATCGTAAAGAAATTTCAGGAATGGGATAAAGCTGGCCTGGCCGCTTTGTCGTATGAGCAGCACACGCACCGCTGTCACCAGCACATCGCCACCCTCGGCGATGGATTCTACCCAAATGAGCCTCCTACAAAATCACTCAATGCGACGATCACGGGACACGACGGTGTATTCACGGTGGCAAGCATGCATGTCCCGCATTATGTAACCATATATTCTCCTCAGATCCTCCGGTATGACCGAAGAACGACGTGTATGGACCTGCCAGCACTGAACTTCGGCGAGTCAAAAGGCCAAACTTTTGACCGAGTTCTGATATTTCCGCACGGTGGTGCTCAAAAGTGGCTGGCATCGGGACATCTGAAACATGTAGAGAAATCTGCCGCAAAAATGTATGTCGGCGCAACTCGCGCCCGCTATAGCCTCGCCTTTGTATTCGACGCTGTGGCAGCACTTCCTGGTTTCCAGAACTACGTTGGGCCAGCCTAAACCCCACTGAAGACTGGGGGAACGAAGGCAGTGGCGGGCGAAGGCGAAAGGTGGCGAACGGGCTGCCATCGTTGTTGACATTGTATGCTGAGAATTACCTATTTGATCCCGCTTCCATCGCGTGGTATGACAAGAAACCATGCCCCCTCGCCCCTCCGCAGAAGGAAGCAGCATCCGCAGCATTGAGCGCATGACGGGAATTCACCGCGATACCGTGATGCGCCTCGGCGTTCGCTTTGGTCAGGCTTGCGCGAGTGTCCTCAATGACAAGATGGTAAATCTCCCCTGCAACCGGATCGAGGTTGACGAGATCTGGGGATTCATCGGCAAAAAGCAGAATAATCTTCGCAGTCACGACAACCGGGACGAGGTTGGCGAGGTTTGGACGTTCCTCGCCATTGATCCCGAAACAAAGTTGACCCACCTACTTGGTTGGGTGAAGACTACTCCCGCGCCACTACAGTGTCGTAAAGCCCGTAATGCGTCAGGCCAGCATGACTTTCGATTCCGGTGTATCGAAGTGAAGCATCTTCATAGCGCCGGAAGGCGAACACGGCCTGATTCATCTGCTCGGTGTTGAACACCTTGAGCCGCACCAGAAGGTGGAAGTCCTTCACCGTCAGTCCGGTGACTGTCTGAAACAGATCTGGCTCGATCTTGGTAATCACGTCTTGCAGCGTGTTCTCGCGGTAATCGGTCAAATACATGAACGCCGGGATGCGGGTGGCGAACTTGATGAGCTTCTCCTGGACGAGCTTGCGCTTGGATTTGAATTCCTTCTCCTCATCAGTGAGCCGCTTCTTCTCCTTTGCCGACAGTTCCTTCGCCTTCGCCTTGTTTTTCAGTTCCTTAACCTTGTCGCTCTTGTTGATGATGGTTTCGATGATGTTGTCACCAAGCGAGCGCCAACCCTCGATGCGCTCAACGGCTGCCATCGCCTCTTCGTTGTCGAGGATGCGGCGCAGCGTGTCATTGTCCACGTTCACGAGTAGCGCGCTCTCCCACTTGCGGGCGAGCAGCGTGGCCGAGGTTCCGGCCATCGCGATGTCGAGAATGCCTCCGGCATCGATCTGCGTCATGTTTCCCCCGTCGTAGGCCAACACGGGCAGGAACGACACGAGGTCTTTTACCGCGTTCTCAGGATTTGGCTCATTGGGCGAAAGCCCGATGCCGTATTCCGAGAGCTGCC
Organism: Terrimicrobiaceae bacterium; assembly: GCA_041746635.1. GTDB lineage: Bacteria > Verrucomicrobiota > Verrucomicrobiia > Chthoniobacterales > Terrimicrobiaceae > CAMASH01. The sequence continues at coordinate 18,201 of JBGTGQ010000046.1, forward strand.
GCAGTGCTCGCGTCGGCGCAAAGTCGAACACAAAGCAAACCGGCTTGAGGATTTCCTCCTCGTTCGGGTTATCGCCATTCGGGTTATTGATCGACCACGGCGACTGCACGCGGAACGCCGCCTGGAAGTAGGATTCAGGTGACTTCAAATTACGCAGCATCAAAATCGAAGACCATTGCGGCACGGTGACACCAGTCGTGAGTTTGCCGCAGGAAAGTGTGATTGTCTTGGTGTCGAAGCCGCTGCCAATGGCTTTGCGCACCGGGGGTAGTGCTTCCAATCCGATGCCCGCCGTGGCCCCAGCGGAGACAATCGCATCGTAGTCGTGCCAGAAAACGTTTTGCTTCTCAGCCAGCAGGTTCGCCATCGCGTGACAGGCTGCCACGTTGGGCAGGAACCAGAACGAGTGCTGGAGATAAGGCAGCAGGCGCACATCCGAATACGGAAAGGGCGGCCGGGTGCCGGTCTTCAGATATTCCGCCGCCTTGGGCGCATAACCGCCGCGAATGATGTCCAGCCACTTCTGTACATCGCTCTTGTGCTTGAACAATGCTTTCTTGCCCTCGCCCGTGGCCTCAAAGAAAGCGTTCAGATCAAACTCGTCGAACTCCCCGGCGCTGGCGATGGCCACCAGTTCATCAGGCATCTGGTAAGTCAGCAGCCGCATCTGCGGCAAGGCACCGTAGGGGTTCCATTTACCCGGCTTCTTCTGCGCAAACGCCTCCTTGGCACGCTGCTCGTCCGTGTAAGTCCAGTTGAAAATCTGCTCCTCGATGAACTCGCCGGTCGCCAGAGCTTTGAACGGCGTGCCGGAGAGATAAAGGTAAGACTTCGTGGTGATCGGCAGAAACTCGGTCTCCTTCTCCGAGAGTTCGCCGAGGTCCACATTCATGCCTTCCAGGCCAATGGCGTATTCGAGCTTGGCCTCCTTCTTCGCCACCGCTTCCTCCTCGCCTTCGAAGAGTTCCTTGGCCGTCTCGCGCCATGCCCCGAAGTGGTATTCGTCAAAGACGACCAAATCCCAATTCACTTCATGCAGCCATTCGTTCCTCGCCTTGATGTTCCCTGCCTCGTCCCGGCCCAGCAGATCCTGAAAGGAGCCGAAATAGACCAGAGGCTTCCTGGATGAAACTTTCGTCGGATCACTCCCGGAGCTGCGTGACATGTATTGCCAGCCGTTGAAGTCCACATGAGATTCGAGGTCCGTTTGCCATGCGTCTTCCACGGCGGGCTTGAAGGTCAGCACCAGCACCCGCTTGGCCGCGAGCTTTTTGGCGAGTTGGTAGGCAGTGAAGGTCTTGCCAAAGCGCATCTTGGCATTCCAGAGGAAGCGCGGGACGGCCTTCTTGTTTTCCGCCCAGATGGACTGGTAATAGTCGAAGGTCTTTTCGACCGCATCCGCCTGTTCCTGTCGCATTGGGAATGTCTGGTGGTGCGTGCCTGTGAAGTACTGCCCTGTGCGTAGCTCGGTGAGGACGGTTTTCAGCTCCTTGAGCGTGCAGCGCATCCATTCCAGATCGGTATTCGCAAAACCCTTCTTGATAAGGGCGAGGCGCACATCGTGGTCCGTAAAGGTCGTCCCGTTGTCGCGCTCGGCAGCCTCATCCAGCTCGATGGTGTAATTCTTGATGTTCGCCGTCTTGAGTTGCTCGGCAACGCGCTTCTTCACATTGCGCGTGGTCTGCCCCACCTTGAGCAGACCTGCGTGCGCTTTGTCCGCGATGGCGTAGGCGTAAATGCGCGGTCGGGCTTCCGGCTTCGGAGCAAGGATTTCATCGATGGTTTTACTCATCTTCTGAATCTCCCCTGAGGTCCATCGGTCGGACAACCTTTTCGATGAACGCGATCTCACTCTTAGTGATGCCATATTTCGCGTAGAGGGCATCGTCCGTCCAAAGCTTTGTCCACTTTTGAGTCGGAACGAAAGTGTAAACCTTACGCGTCGTGTCTTGTGATGGCTTGTGCAGAAGAATCAGGAGACGCGTCAGTCTGCAAGAGAGATAGGACAAGACGCTTTCTGCCTGTTTTTTTGAATCGAGTGGACCAATGCAGAGGTATGTCTCAGAGGAGATGGATTTGGGTTCCCCAATGAATGGGGTGCTTATGATTCGGTGCGGGTAAGTGTCTTTTTTGCCGGTGCCTGGTGCGGCTCGACCAGTGTAAACCTTCCACTTATCGATGAGTTCCTTACCGGTCGGGATCGATCCTCTGGCAATGTAACCCGTTCCACCGTTTTGATAGATCATGACATCGTCAGGCCGCTTGGTCGGCTTGCCCTTGAAGGTTGTTTCGAGCCCAAACGGTTTTCTCGAACTAACCAGCCGATCGAACCGTTTATTTTCAGGCAACACAAGCGAATCAGCATCCCCACGCTCCAAGGCAACGACTTTATTGAGAATCGAAAGACCTTCATTGAAGCGAATAAATACGTCAGCACCCTTTTCGAGAAGCTGACGCGTGGCCGTTGAGTCAGGCCAGCCCTTAAAATGAGTGGTGACACGACACTCCCCGGCATGGTCCCGGTCCCAGAGAAAGAAGCAAACGCCGCCCTTGAGGCCCACCCCTGGAAAGACATCGGACGCACTGAGATAGTCGTCGATTGAGCGCAGACGATCATCGTTGACCATCGACTCCCTGAACTCATCCAGCCCCTTGCCACCCGCAAACCAACGAGCAGGAATGACCATAGACAAATATCGCGGTTCCAAGGCCTTCGCTTGCTCTACGAAATGGTGGTAGATGGGTGCTGCGCTCGTCCCAAAGCCGTCATCGCTCAATTGATACGGCGGATTTCCAATTATAACGTCGAATTGCATATTTTTTCCGAATATCTCGGCTATCCGAGTCTTGATGTTGTCGCAGTGAATGAGCGCATAGGCGTGCGTTTCCAAATCTCCGCCGCGTTCAAAAACCGAACGCGCGGCTCCGCAAAACTTGCACCTATCGCCCTTCCATGTGTGCTCGATGCGCTGGAACCAGATATTCCCATCGTCGCTGGGGAAGGATTTGGCGATGGAGTGCTTGCCGTGGGCGTGTTTGGAGCAATACAGGCTTCGCCGCGCCAGCAGACTGGTGATTTGTGTAATGCCGATGCCAAACACCTGCTTTGTCAGGATATGATCCACGCGCTTCTTCAAATTTGGGATCTGATTCTCCAGCCCTCTCGTGAGGCGGCTGGTGATCTCCCTCAAAAACACGCCAGATTTGGTACAGGGATCCAGAAACTTCACTGTCTTATCCGTCCAGATGTCCGCGCCGCCGTGGTTGGCCGCCCAAGCTTCGGTCAGGCCGTCCAGCATCCGGTTGGCGAACTCCGGCGGAGTGAAGACCTCGTCGTTGGAAAGGTTGGCAATGCACGTCAGCACGTCCGGATTGCGGGCGCGTAAGGTGAAGCTGGCTTGGGTGCTCATACAGCGGTCTTCTGCGCAAGGGCGGCTAGTTCATCCACCGTCAACGGCGGGTAAACAGGTTCGGTGGGTGTGAAGATCTCGTGCTTGCCGGCCCAAAGCTCCCCCTCGGCCCTGTAGGCCGATGATTGGGTGAGGCTGTCGAAGCGGAAGTCACGCCGTTGAAACCTGCCTTTGCCCAGATAGCCCCACTCGGGGAAGGTGAGTGGCAGTGCGTCGTGGGTGCGCATCGTCCGTGCGTCGCCGTGGACGAGGTTTTGCGAAAGAACGTAGAACGCGGCGCGATACAGGTCGTCCGTCGGATCAAGGTTCAGATACTCGGCGAATATCTCCAATAGGTTCGCGCGGCACTCGGTAATATTGTCCGACAGCAACTCGATTCCATAAATGCACATCAGCGCGAGCAGCGCGAAATACCGACGTTCGAAATCAGACTTGCCGTATTTGAGTTCCACGGCGGCGAGCTTGCGCCGAAGAACTGGCGCAAGGAAATTGCCGTCCCCACAAGCCGGCTCGAGAAAACGCGAATCAATGCGTTCAGTCTCGCCCTTGACCAAGTCGAGCATGGCTTCGACCATCCAGGCAGGAGTGAAAACCTCCCCGTGGTCAGAGACGCGTTTTTTGGATTTAACTAGGCTCATGAGCAAATGTGAGTGTCCTTGAGCAGGGTGGAGGCATTGAGAAGGTGAGCGCCTTGCCGCTGCCGAAGGTCCCGAAGCATTGTAATCTGCAACGGCTGGTGAGGAAAGGCTGAATTCTGAAGGGGGATTGGGGACAGCGGGAAGGATGGGGGAGAAGGGGGTCATGTAATATTGACATCACACAGTCAGGGAATTGGGAGCCCGTGTGTAAAAATCAAATCCCGCGATCACGCCTCCATCAATTCGACTCTGAGAAGTTTTCCCAAGGCAGCCGCAGCGCGTGAAAGCGTTTTGAGTGACAGGGCGGAGTTTTTGTCATCGAGGATGCGATTGAGGTTGGGTAGGGTCTGGAATCCACCATATCATTACGGCGGCTGCGTGTCCGCGTTCGTCAGAACGTGGCGAGAGAATCACAACCGGGAACTTCGGAATATCGACGCGATGATTCACCTTTTCATCCTTCCAACCTTTGCGTGAGGAGCTTCTTCCTGTTCGGGATCAAATGGCGGCGGTGGTTACAACCCCAACCAACGCCGCAGGCAAACTTCGATTTGCTCCATTTGACCGGCATTCAAGCTGCAGATGCGGCGGACGAATCGCGGCTTGGGCAGACTCGCCAGCCCCTGAATATTAAAACACCCGTCTTTCAATTGGGGAACCGCGACGGATGCCTCGTAAGATGAAATCCCTTTCTGAGTCGTATGCGGGACAATCGTGAAGAGCACATGATCAGAATCGCCCAGAGCCGCACTGACAACCAGCGCGGGTCGAATTTTCCCGGCCAGGCCCAAATCCACCAGCCAGACTTCGCCGCGTACCGGGTTACTTATGGCCATCGATCACCGACCACGCTTCGCCGGCGAGAGTGGCAAAATCTTCTTCGGTCAGCGTGCCGTATTCATCGTCCACCACGACTTGATGCCGTTCACGGAATACCGTGTCGAGGACGTGACAAACCTGTCGAAGTTCCTCGTCGGAGAGCTTCGGAAGGGAATCAAGAATTTGAGCGGCACTCACATGGCAAACGATACAAGACTGCGAACGTCTCAGCAATCTCTTTTGGGCTGTCTGCCACGACGGCGACTGGGAGATCAGCGAACTCGAAGCCCGCTGTAACAGGACGGTGTCCCCCATTACCCGCATGGAAGTGGAATCGTGGGTCAACCAATATGCCCTTTCTGTGTAGGGCGTGATCATCGCGGTAGAATGAGTCTGAGGGCGCGATTGCGCAGCCCGCGGCAGCGTTCAAAATCCCGCCGGTCGGTCGTGACGAGGGTGGCCTTGGGCGACAGCTCGGCGAGTGACACCAGCGAGGCATCGGCGGCATCCATTGATGGGTATTTGAGCATGATCTGCTGGGTGTCGGCCAGATGCTCGGGCCACAGCCGGGCGAGCACAAGGGCGCCTTTTCTTACCAGATCGAGCAGCGCGTGGGCCGGCTGGGTGTTGCCGCCGAGGTGCCAGCAGGCTTCGCCGAGGACGATTTCCGTCGTATGCAGCGGGCCGCGGCGGGCGGAGAGAGTCGCCACGCTCCACTCATGCCATTGATCGGTGGCATTGAGCCAGCCGATCAGCGGGCCGGCATCAACGAGGGTTGTGATTTCCATAGCCTTCGCGGCTGGAAAGGTCGGGAGCCCCGTCGAACATTCCACGATGGGGGGCGGCTAGGCGCGCGAAATCGACCTCTCCTTCCTCAACCTCTCGGGCCAGCGCGCGCCGGGCCAGCGCGGAAAAACTCTCCTTGCGCCGAGTCAGGGCGTGCTGGATTTTCACGTCGAGGCCGTCGGGAATTTTCAGGGTTACGGTTTTCATCGTAATACGATTAGTAATACGCAAATAGCCTGGTGTCCATTCCGCGTGAATTGCCCCCACTTCCGGCTTCCCACTTCCGACTTCCGAATTATCCTCCGCGTGTGAGCTATCGTGTTTTTGCCCGCAAGTACCGGCCCCAGACCTTCGAGGAAGTGGTGGGGCAGGAGCACATCACCCGCACCTTGCAGAATGCCATCTCTGCCGGCCGGGTGGCGCAGGCGTATCTTTTTGTCGGCCCGCGCGGGATCGGCAAGACCTCCACGGCGCGCATCCTGGCCAAGGCGCTGAACTGCAAGGACGGCCCCACCGCTTCGCCCTGCGGAAAATGCGACGCCTGCTTGGAAATCGCCGAGGGACGCAGCCTCGACGTGTTGGAAATTGACGGCGCCAGCAACAACGGTGTGGAAAACATCCGCGAGCTGCGGGAGAACGCCGCTTACGCACCCTCCAGCGGACAATTCAAGATCTATCTGATTGACGAGGTTCACATGCTCAGCGCGGGAGCCTTCAATGCCCTGCTCAAAACGCTGGAGGAACCGCCCGAGCACGTAAAATTCATCTTTGCCACCACGGAGGCGCAGAAAGTTCCGGCCACGATCACCAGCCGCTGCCAGCGTTTCGACCTTCGGCGCATCCCGGCGGTGGCCATCGCCGCCCACCTGCAAACCATCGCGGACAAGGAGGAGATCATTCTCGAGGCCTCTGCCGCCGAGGCCATCGCCCGCGGCGCGGAAGGCGGACTGCGCGACGCCGAGAGCATGATGGATCAGGCGGTGGCTTTTTGCGGAACAACAATCACCGGCGAGGACGTGATGGCGGTTTTTGGTTTCACCTCCCGCGAAACCATCACCGCCTTGGTGAATCATATCTTCACCCGCGACGTAACCGCTGGTTTGCAAGTCCTCGCCCAGCAGGCCGAGGCCGGCAAGGACATGTCCCGTCTGCTCGGTGACCTGATCGGTCACGTGCGGGATTTGCTCGTCGCCAGTGTGGAAAAGCAGGGCACCGTGCCACGCGAAAAACTCCTCGTTCTGCTCGACCATTTTGCCGAAACCGAGGCGCGAATGCGCTGGGCCTCCGACAAAAAACTCCAGTTCGATGTCGCCGTGATCAAGGCCGCGCATCTGCTCGAACAAGCCAGTCTCGACGACGTCATTGAAACTCTCACCGCCCTGCAAGGCGGAACGCCGCTTCCGCCGCGTCCTGTCGTCCGGCCGGCCGAAGCCCCGGTCGCTCCCCGGGTCGAAAAAAAACCCGCAGCGCCGGCGGCCCCAGCGGCCGTGATTCCCGCCCCCAAACCGGTCGAGAAGCCCGCCGAAGCCGCTTCCATTGACGCCTCGGTGGCTTGGGATCGCGTGGCTTCCACCTATCAATCCTCCATCAAATTCCGCTGGCTGACCAAGGGGGTTTTCGCCGAAAGCCGGGCGGATGGCTCGGTGCTGGTGCATCTGCCGCCCTCCGTTTCTTCCGAGCTGAAATCGGTGGTGGGTGAGGCCGGACGCAAGGATGCCGAGACAAAATTGAGCGAAGCCCTGGGGAAAAAAACTCAACTCGTGGTTGAAGTGGCCGATCATCTGGCCGAGCCGGAAATTCCGGAACCGGAGGCTCCGGCGGACGTCCCTGCCCTGGTCACGGCGGAAAAAACCGAGCCGGAAGCGGCCAAGGACCCGATGGAAGAATTCAAAAACGATCCCCTGATCAAGAAAGCCCTCGAAATCTTCGCGGGCGAAATCCAGACTGCCGCCAAATGAACATCCAGAAAATGCTCCAGCAGGCCCAGCAAATGCAATCCAAGCTGGCCGCCACCCAAGCCGAACTCGCCACCAAAACCGTCGAAGCCAGCGCGGGCGGCGGCAAGGTGACCGTGACCGCAACCGGCGCGGGCGACATCCTTTCCATCAAAATCGATCCCTCCGTGGTCGATCCCCAGGACGTCGAAATCCTGGAGGATCTCGTGCTCGCCGGCGTGAAGCAGGCCATCGAGGACGGGCGCAAAATGGCGGAAGGCGAAATGAAGAAAGTCACCGGCGGAATGAACATCCCCGGGATGCCATTCTGAAAAGTTGAGGGTTGAACGATGAGAGTTGAGAGGATGAAGGAATATTGCGCGGATTTTGATGTGGCCCATTCCGGGATGAGGCGTGTTCACACACTTTTGTTTTTCTCCCTCAACTCTCAACCCTCAACTCTCAACCTCCGCCAATGAGCGTATGTTCGGACAAGTGGATTCGCCGCATGGCGAAGGAGAAAGGCATGATTGAGCCTTTCGTGGACGGCCAGATCAAGACGTTGGAAGACGGCTCGCGAGCCATTAGCTACGGGCTCTCCAGTTATGGCTACGATCTTCGCGTCTCGCGCGAGTTCAAAGTTTTCACCAATATTTTCAGCACGGTGGTTGACCCGAAAAACTTCGACTCGAAATCCTTCGTGGATATCGACACCGACGTTTGCATCGTGCCGCCCAATTCCTTTGCCCTGGCCCGCAGCGTGGAATATTTCCGCATCCCGCGCGAAGCGCTGACCGTTTGCGTGGGCAAATCGACCTATGCGCGCTGCGGCATCATTGTCAATGTGACACCGTTCGAGCCCGAGTGGGAGGGTCATGTCACGCTGGAGATTTCCAACACCACCCCGCTCCCGGCGAAGATTTACGCCAACGAGGGACTGGCCCAGGTTGTCTTTTTCCTCGCAGACGACGTGTGCGAGACGAGTTACGCGGACCGCGGCGGCAAATACATGAAGCAGACTGGGATTACCATTCCTCGAATGTAGGAACGGAAAGGCGTCACCCAAGGTCGCGAAAGAAACAACAGGCTGCCATGATCGCGTGCTTCAATTTTTGTTCCCTTCGTGGGCTTCTGTGAGATGAAACTCTACGTCGCGATCATGCTGGGCGGCGCGCTGGGTAGTGCGGCGCGGTTTGCCCTGACCAACTTGGTGGATGCGAGGCTGGGAACATTTCCCTGGGGAACCCTCACCGTCAACGTGCTGGGATCCTTTATCATCGGATCGTTCATGGCCCTGACCGGTCCCGATGGCGCCTTGATGGTCTCGCCTGTGATGAGAGCCTTTGTGGCCATCGGCATTCTGGGCGGATTCACCACGTTTTCCTCGTTCAGTTTGCAAACTGTCATGCTCATGCAGGATGGCCAGTGGCTTTGGGCGGCGGGAAATGTTCTGCTTTCCGTCCTGCTCTGTCTTCTTGGCACGGCGGCGGGGATTGCCCTGGCCAACATTCTTCCCCTAAAATCTTAAAATTATGGAACTTCCCGAAGACTGCCTGCGCCTGAAAATTTATGTCGGGGAAAGCGACATGTGGGAACATCGTCCACTTTACGAAGCCCTGGTGCTCAAGGCGCGGGAGGAGGGCCTGGCCGGGGCCACCGTTTTCCGCAGTGCCATGGGATTCGGGGCCAACAGCCGCATCCACACTTCGAAAATTCTCAACCTTTCCACCGATCTTCCCGTTATCGTGGAGATGGTCGATGCGGAACCGAAGATTCAGGCGTTTGTGGAAAAGCTCAGCGGTATGATCAAGGGCGGGCTGGTGACCCTTGAGCCGGTGCGGGTTGTCCACTACCGGCATGATGGCTCCGACTCGCCTTGAAGTCCGTAGCTTGTTCCAAGATCCCGGCCAAATCAGCCAGTCTCACCGGCTTGTTGAGGTAGCCGTTCATTCCCGCATCAAGGCAACGCTGGCGGTCAGCGGGAAAAATGTTGGCGGTGAGGGCGGAGATAAAAGCCGGATTGTCGCCGGGCGACGCGCGTTCCTCGGCGCGGATTTTTTGCGTGGCCTCGATGCCGTCCATCTCCGGCATTTGCAAATCCATCAAGATGCAGTCGGGGTGTTCCCGTCGCTGCAGTTCGACCGCCTCCCGCCCGTTTGTGGCCGAGAGGGGCTCGTAGCCCAGTCTGCGCATGAGAATGAGGATGAGTTTGAGGTTCACCTTGTCGTCCTCGACCACCAAAACGCGCAGGGGGTGGCGCGAGGCGAAGTCGGCATCAAGGATGATGGCCTGAGCGTCGGCCGTCGGCTTGACGACCGTGCTGGACTCGACGAGCGGCACGGTCACGACAAATTCCGCGCCCTGACCAAGCTGGCTGCGCACCTCAAGAGTTCCCCCCATGAGCTCGGCCAGGCGGCGGGAGATCGACAAACCCAGACCGGCGCCACCATAACGGCGGGAGATGCTGGAATCGGCCTGGGTAAAGGGTTGGAAGATGCGCTCGACCTGCTCCGGCGTAATGCCCGGCCCGGTGTCTTTGACAAAATACGCGTAATTTCCTGCGACGGGGCCACGGCGCAGGCCCAAGGTGATTGAGCCGCGTTCGGTGAATTTGATGGCATTGCCGGTGAGGTTGAGCAGGATCTGACGCAGGCGTCCGGCGTCGCCCTCCAAATGTTCCGGGGTATCCGCCGCAATAGAAAGCACGAGATCGAGCCCCTTGTCCCCGGCTTGCCGGGCCAGCAGAGTCCGAACGTCCCCGAGGATTTCCCGGGGCGCAAAGCGGTGTGTTTCGATCTGCAAGCGGCCCGCCTCCAGGCGGCTGAAATCGAGCACGTCATCAAGGATGCGGAGCAGGGCCTCCCCACTGGAGGCGATTGTTTTGACGTGGTCGCGCGACTCGGGCAACAACTCCGGTGCCCGGGTGAGCAGTTCGGAAAATCCAATTATGCCATGCAGGGGGGTGCGGATCTCGTGGCTCATGACCGCGAGGAATTCGCTCTTGGCCCGCTCGCCCGCGCGGGCTTTTTCGGAAAGTTCCATTTCGTGGGCCAGGGCCTCCGCCAGCATGACTTCGCGATTGCGTTCCAGGGTGATATCGCGAAACGCCCAGATCCGTCCGTAATACTTTCCGTCTTCATCTTTCACTGGAGCGGTGAAGCGATCCAGGATCGTCCCATCCACCAATTCAATTTCGTCCCGGCTGACTTCATTCGGGTGCGAATAAAGGTGGGCGACTTTGGCGGAAAATTCCGCGGGATTTTTTGTCCGCTCTGTCACGAAATTAACTTGAACGCTGTTGTCGTCATCCCCGACGATGTCGGGGGGGATCTTCCAGAGATCACTCATCCGTTGGTTTTGGATGATCTTGCGCCCTTCGTTATCGACCACCAGGATGCCGTCGAGAGAGGAGTTGACCTGGGCCTCAAGGAAGGCGGTTTTCCAGCGCAGCTCGTCCTCCGCTTTTTTGCGGGAGGTGATGTCGCGTTGGATGGCCACATAATGGGTGACCGATCCTTGGTCATCCCGCAGGGGCGCGACCTGCCATTCCTGGATGTATTCGGTGCCGTCTTTCCGGTAATTGATGGCCTCGCCCTCGAAAATCGCACCCCCCTCGAGGTTTTTCCGCAGCCGCCGCAAAACGGCTTTGTCCGTGCGCGGCCCCTGCAGGATACGCGGGGTTTTTCCGATGGCTTCCTCGGACGTGTACCCGGTCATTTCGGTGAAGGCGGGATTGACAAAAAGGATTTTCGGCCCGGGCAAATCAAGATTTGCGTCGGTGATCAGGATGGATTCCTTGGTTTGCAGCACGGCGGAATTGAGCAGGCGCAGGGCGTCCTCGGCTTTTTTCCGACTGGCGATGTCCTGCTGCAAGGCGCGGTTGCTTTCCTCCAGTTGGAGGGTTTTCTCCTCCAGTTTGCGAATGAGGGTTTCGCTGTAAACCTTTAGCAGTTCCTTCTCGTCACCGACGGGAGTTTTGGGTGAATCCGGGAAGGTGGCGGCGGCGTTTTCCTGCACTTCACGAAGCCGGGCGAGAAACGCATCCGGCTCCGTCGGTTTGAGAATGAAAGCGTCGGCCCCGAGGCTCAAGGCTAGGCGCTCATCTTCCGGTTCGGTGTAGGTGGCGGTGTAAACGATGAAGCTGCTCTTCTTGAGGATGGCATCGGCTTTCCACAGCCGCAGGAGCGTGTACCCGTCCATCACCGGCATGAGCAGGTCGGAAATGACGAGATCGGGGGGGCGTTGTCGCGCCTTGACCAGGGCCTCGGCGCCGTGCCGCGCGGTTTCCACCTCCCAGCCGTTCGCCTCGAGCAGCGCCTGCAGGTAGTAAATATTCTCCTCCTTGTCGTCAACGATGAGGATGCGAGTCATGGCGATCCTTATTCCTTATTTAACGACTGGTGGGTGGAGGAACTTTTCAATTTCCGCCACGAAGGTTTCCGGGTTGATCGGTTTCTCGACATAGCCGTTGCAACCGGCTTCCAGGCATTTCTCGCGATCGCCCACCATGGCATACGAAGTGACCGCGACAATCGGAGTGTCGCGCAGCGGGGGAATTTCCCGCAGTGCCCGAGCGACGGCATAGCCATCCATGGTGGGCAACTGGATATCGAGCAGAATCAGGTCGGGCGGTGATTTCCTGGCGGCGGCAATGCCGATGTGGCCGTCGGCCGCGGGAATCACCGTCCACTCGTGTCTCTCCAAGAGAAACGTGGCCAGGTAGCGGTTTGTCTCGTTGTCCTCGATCAATAGAACGGTGCGTTTCATGGTGGGGATGGTTTCTTCACGGGGATGTTCACGCTGAAGGTGCTGCCTTTCGCCACTTCACTGGTGGCGGAAATTTCGCCGCCCAGAAGTCCGGCCAGCTTCCGGCATATGGCCAGCCCCAGCCCGGTGCCTTCGTGCTGACGGGAAATCCCGCTGTCCACCTGCCGGAAAGGCTGGAACAAACTGGTCAAATCTTCCGGCTTGATGCCGATGCCGGTGTCTTGCACGCGGATAAGGAAGGCCGGACACAGTCTCGAATCAGCCGGCGATCCGCATGCGGCAAGCAACTCGGCGGAGATGGTTACGCACCCTTGTTCGGAAAATTTGATGGCATTGGTCATCAAGTTGATGAGGATCTGCTCCACCCGCCGCCGGTCGCTGACCATTTCGCCGAGATCTGGCGGGATCACGATGTTCAGCAACAGGCCTTTCTTTTCCGCCAGCGGCTTGACCAAGGCGGCCACGTGTTCGAGCGAATCTCGCAGTGGGAACGGACCGGGCCGTACTTCGAGCTGGCCCGCCTCGATTTTGGAAAGGTCCAGAACGTCGTTGATCAAATCCAACAAGTGCAGCGCACTGCTCCGCACCATGCCGAGTTGCTTGGTCTGCTCGGGGTTGAGTGGTCCGGCCAGTCCCTGAAGCACAATGCCGGTGAATCCAATAATGGAATTCAGCGGTGTGCGCAATTCATGGGACATCGTGGCCAGGAAAGCGGACTTGATCCGGTCGGCCGCCTCGGCCAAGACGAGGGCGGATTGCAATTCGCCGGTGCGCTCGGCCACTTTGTGTTCCAGGTTCGTGTTCAGTTCTTTCAGCGCGGCCTCCGCCTCTTTTCGCCCGGTGATATCGCGGATCATCGCCAGGACGTCTCCATCGGGCATCATGGTTGCGATTACGTCCGCCGGGAAAACCGAACCGTCCTTGCGCCGGAAGCGCCACTCCCGGTGGTAATTCGGCTGGGACTTGATCGCGTCGATGGCCGGCTCGATGTCAGGAATTTCGTCCGGGGCCACGATGTTCGACGCGTGCAGGCCGATAAACTCTTCCCGCTTGTAACCCAGCATCCGGCAACTGCTGGCGTTGGTGTCTAGGTAGTAGCCGTCGGTATCGACGATGACGATGCCATCCGGCGCGTGCTCGAAGAGGGTGCGGTAGCGTTCCTCGCTGGCCCGGAGCAATTCCTCCGCCCGCTTGCGTTCGGTGATGTCTTGCATGGCGCCGCGTGAGGATTCACTGATCGCGGCCACCCGGGCTTGGGGCAGCTCAGCAATTTGCGAACGGCAGTCACCGGGAGCGGGGCCGGAGATCGATGTCCCGCCATTCGTTACCGTCGGCGGTGTTTTCGCTTTGGGTTTCATCAGTGCACGCGCGCCGCGTGGGGGTTGACTAATGAAGCATACATCAACCGGCAGCTGATCGGAAGGAAGAAAAACTTCCCTCCCGCGTCCTTGCACCGCCCGTCCCGGCCCGATTTTCTGCGGCGGGGCTTTCGCCCCGTTCTTCAGGTCAGATTTTCCCCAAGAGCAGGAGGATCACCAGAATCACCAGCACCAGACCCAATCCCCCGGTGGGACCGTAGCCCCAATTTTTGCTGTGCGGCCAATTGGGGAGGGCACCCAGCAACATGAGGACGAGAAGGACGATCAAGATCGTGCCTAACATAATTTTCCTTTGTTCATGGCATCAAAGTATGCTGCCACCGCGTCAGGCGGCTATGGGGTATTTACCTACTTTGGTCCGGCCTTGCGAGTGCTGGCCACCGGACGGGAATCCCTGCGGTACCGCGTCAACGCTTGCCTGCTGATCGAAGGCTTCGGAACCCTGCCGACCGCTGGGAACATTCCCGTGATGACCATCGCAGTCGAGCTGGCTTCCGGGATGGGGTTGGGGAAGCCGCCGGCCAGCGCGGTGAAGAAGACGTTGGGGTCGGTGCTTCCGTAGTCGTTCAGGCGAACTCCCATGTAGAGCCCATTTATATCACGGCTCGGACGAAGCCTCGCCCTCCCAAGCACGGCTACGAAAGCGCCGCGTGCGCACTGGCCTCGGTCAGCAGCGCGACTAGGTTGGCCACTTTCACCGGTTTGTTGATGTACGTATTCATACCGGCGTCGAAGCACTGCTGGCGGGCGGCCGGGAAAATGTTGGCGGTGACGGCGGCAATGAAGGCGGGGCCGCGGGAACGGGATTTTTCCCGGGACCGGATTCTCGTGGTTGCTTCGATGCCGTCCATTTCCGGCATTTGCAGATCCATCAGCAGGCAATCCGGATGTTCCTCGTCGTAAATTTTGACGGCTTCGCGGCCATTGCAGGCGGTGAGAGGTTCGTAGCCTAGTTTTCGCAGGAGATTGACGATGAGCTTGAGATTCACCCGGTCGTCCTCGACCACGAGAATGCGAAGCGGATGCTGGTCGGCGAAACCCGGACCCGGCGTCTGCGCGGGGCTTCCGTTGACGCGGCGGGGCGCGGCTTCCATCGAACCGGCCGGCAGGGTGAGGACAAACTCTGCTCCCTCACCCGGCTCGCTTCGGACGGTGAGGGTTCCGCCCAAGAGCTCGGCGAAGCGGCGGGAAATGGCCAGGCCCATGCCGGCCCCACCATGGCGGCGGGAGATGCTGGAATCCGCCTGGGTGAAAGGCTGGAAAATGCGTTCGGCCTGTTCCGGTGAAACGCCAGGCCCGGTGACCTTGACGAAAAACTCGCAATTTGCCGGGCTGGCGGCCGACCGTAAGCCAAAAATCACCGACCCGTTCTGGGTAAACTTGATGGCATTGCCCGCGAGGTTGATCAAGATTTGCCGGAGGCGGCCGGCGTCGCTTTGGAGGTTTTCGGGAATATCCTCACCCAGGAAAATTTTGTTGGTCTGGTTGATCTGGCTCAAGGCCGCAAAATCCATATCCGCGCGGTCCAGCATTGGCAGAGCGGCTTCCCCTGACGCCGCGCAAACGGGCTTTCAGTCGGGCCATCAAGGGGGATGTGGCCTTCATCGGTCGTGCACGGGATTATCGGCTCGCGCCAGCGAGGCTTGGGCGAGGATGGCGGTGAGGGCTGTCATTCGAACCGGTTTGTTCAGGTAGGTGTCCATGCCAGCGTCGAAACACCGCTGGCGGTCGGCGGGGACAATGTTGGCCGTAAGCGCGGAGATAAAGGCGACACGGGCGGCGCAGGAGGCTTTTTCCCTCGCCCGGATTTTTTTCGTGGCCTCAATGCCGTCCATCTCCGGCATTTGCAGATCCATCAGGATGCAGTCGGGCTGCTCGCGCTGCTGGATCTCCACGGCCTCACGACCGTTGGTGGCGGCGAGGGGTTCGTAGCCGAGGCGGCGGAGGAGGGCGAGCATGAACTTGAGATTCACCCGATCGTCCTCCACCACCAGGATGCGCAGGGGATGTCCGGCGGCGAAACTGGCGTCGAGCATTTGCGGCGGACCGGCGACTTCCGGCAAAGGCCCGGCCTCGTCGAGTGTCAGGGTGAGGACAAATTCCGAGCCCAAGCCGGGCTGGCTGCGCACGGTGAGGGTTCCCCCCATGAGTTCGGCCAGACGGCGGGAAATCGAGAGCCCGAGTCCCGTGCCGCCGTGGCGGCGGGAAATGGTGGAATCCGCCTGGGTGAAGGGCTGGAAGATCTTTTTGACCTGCGCGGGGGTAATGCCGCCGCCGGTGTCTTTGACGAAGAACTCGTGCTTCGTCTCTCCCTGCCTGGGACGCAGGCCGAGGGTGACGGTGCCGGCCTCGGTGAACTTGAGGGCATTGCCGGTGAGGTTGAGCAGGATTTGCCGCAGGCGGCCGGCGTCGCCGGCCAGATATTCCGGAATGCTTGCGTCCATGGCCACTTCCAGAGTCAAGCCCTTCTCCCGGGCCTGCTGGGAGAGCAGGGTGCGGATGTCGCCGAGGATTTCGCGGGGGGCGAAACGGGTCCTCTCCATCTGCACGTGACCGGCTTCGAGGCGGCTGAAATCGAGCACATCATCGAGGATGCGCAGCAGGGCCTCGCCGCTGGAGGTGATGGTTTCCACGTAATCGCGGGATTCGGCCGGCAGCTCGGGTGTCTTGGCCAGCAACTCGGAAAAGCCGAGGATGCCGTTGAGCGGGGTGCGGATTTCGTGGCTCATCACGGCGAGGAATTCGCCCTTGGCCCGGTCGCCGGCGCGGGCTTGTTCGGAGAGTTCCTTTTCCTGGGCGAGGCCGAGGGCCAGAGCGTGCTCGTGTTCCCGTTCCTCCGTCACGTCCAGGTTGGTGCCGATCATGCGCCAGGGGTTGCCGGATTGATCGTACAGCAAACTGGCGATGGCACGGATGTAGCGCGTGGCGCCATCGTCTTTCCGGATGATGCGGAATTCGGTGTTGAAGGGCTTGGTCTTATCGTGCAGGGCATCCGCCAGTTCCGCCTCGGTGCGGGCTCGGTCTTCGGGATGAAGGCTGCCGGCCCAACGTTCGTAAACCGCATTGCTGCCTTCGCGGGACTGGCCGTAGAGTGCGAACATCTGTTTGTCCCATGTCACCAGGCCCGCCTGGCAATCAAATTCCCAAACCCCCACCCCGCCCGCCTTGGTCGCAGTTTCCAGTCGCTCGGAGCTGAGGCGCACTTTTTCCTCCGCCCGTTTGCGCCCGGTCACGTCGTGTTGGATGCCGATGAATTGGATGGGTTGTCCTTCCTCGCTGGGGATCGGAGTTAACGAGAGTTCGTTCCAGAAGGGGGTCCCGTCCTTGCGGTAATTGAGGATTTCCCCCTCAAAAGTTTCCCCGGCATTGAGGGCGGCCCGGATGGTCAGGACGGTGTCGGGATCGGTGTCCGGGCCTTGCAGGAGGGAGCAATTGCGGCCCAGGATCTCGCTCTCGGCATAGCCGGTGAGTTTGGCGAAACCGGCGTTGGCATAGGTGGTGATCCGGTGTTCATCGCACATGAGCACGCCCTGGGATACCTGGTCCAGCGCCTGATCGCGCATGCGCAGTTGCTCGCTGGCCAGCTTGCGCTCGGTGATGTCCTGCTTCACCGCGATGTAGTGGGTGATCGCGCCATCGGCGGCCCGCATCGGCGTGATGGTCGCTTCCTCGTGGTAGAGCGATCCGTCTTTGCGCCGGTTGATAAATTCACCCTGCCAGACTTTTCCGGCGGAGATGGTTTCCCAGAGCTGACGGTAAAATTCCGGCCCGTGCTTGCCGGATTTGAGCAGGCGCGGATTTTGTCCCACGATTTCCTCCGAGGTGTACCCCGTCAAGGCGCAGAAAGCGGGGTTGACCCAAGTGGCATTTCCCTGCTGGTCTGTGATGATGATGGCATTTGCGGCGGCATCCAGTGCCCGGGATTGCAGGAGAACCTGCTGCTGCATCCGTTCGCCTTCCTTCCGCAGCCTGGCTTCTTCCAGCGCATGCTCGATTGCTTGTCCGAGACGGGACAACCGGTCTTTGAGCAGATAGTCGGCCGCGCCCTGCTTCATGGCCTGCACGGCAAGATCCTCGCCGATCGTGCCCGAGATGAGGATGAAGGGGATGTCGAGTCGGTTTGCGTTGAGCAATTCCAGGGCGCGGAGGCCGTTGAATTGCGGCATCTGAAAGTCCGACAGAATCACGTCGAGACCGGCCTGGAGATGCTGGAGATAGTCCTCCTCGGTCTCCACCCGCAGGTAGTCGGGGGCAAACCCCGCGCGGCGGAGCTCCCGCAGGATTAATTCCGCATCGGCAGGATCATCCTCCAGCATCAAGATTTTTATCGGACGATCCGCCATGGCTAGGACCCGATCCTGGGCGGGTGGTTGAGGAGCAGCCAGTAAAGCCCCAGTTCCTGCACGGAGGCGGTGAATTGCTCGAAGTTCACCGGCTTCACGATAAAGCTGTTGGCCCCCAGCCCATAGCTCTCAGTCACATCGGATTCTTCCTGCGACGAGGTGAGCACGACCACCGGAATCGCGCGGGTGCGCGGGTCGCTTTTGAGGCGGCGCAGCACATCCAGTCCGTCCACCTTGGGCAGCTTGAGGTCGAGCAGAATGAGATCGAGCCGGTCCGTGATCTTGCGCCCGCTGTGGGGCCCCTCGCCAAAGACGAAATCCAGGGCCTCGGCGCCATCGCGGGCCACGTGCAGGCGGACGTCCAGATTGGCTTTCGTGAATGCGCGCTGGGCCAGTTCGAGGTCGTCGGGGTTGTCCTCGACCAGCAGAAGTTCTCCTGTTTTTCGTTTGTTCATAGCGTTGTGTCTTCCTGCAAGGTGAAAAAAAACGTGGCCCCGCGATCCACCGCAGCCTCGGCCCACACCCGCCCGCCATGGCGGTGGATGATGCGCTGCACGGTGGCCAAGCCGACCCCCGTGCCCTGGTAATCCTCCGCGCGGTGCAGCCGCTGGAAGATGCCGAAAAGTTTATCGACATAACGCATGTCGAAGCCCGCCCCGTTGTCGCGGATGAAAAACGTCATCGCGCCGTTTTCCGTCCCGCTGCCGATTTCAATGAGGGCGTGCTCGCGTTTGCTGGTGTATTTCAGCGCGTTGGCCAGCAGGTTCACCCACACTTGCCGGAGCAGCGCCGGGTCACCCTGGCAGACCGGCAGATCGGCGATGCGGATCTCGACCTCGCGGTCCTGTCGCAGACTTTCCAGGTCTTCCAGCGCCGATTGCACGAGCAGAGCCGAGGCGATGGGTTCTTTTTTGGCGGGTAGGCGGCTCATGCGGGAAAAGGTCAGCAGATCATCAATCAATTTCCCCATCTTCTGGGTTCCGGCGCGGATCCTTTGCAGGAAGCGCATCGCTTCCTCCGGCAGCTGCGGCCCGTAATCCTCCAGCACTGCCTGGGAAAATCCATCCACCGCCCGGAGCGGCGCGCGCAAATCGTGCGAGACGGAATAGCTGAACGCCTCCAATTCGCGGTTGGCCGCCTCGAGCTGGTTGGTGCGTTCGATCACGCGCTGCTCCAGGGTGGCATTGAGTTGCTGCACGGCTTCCTCCGCCCGCCGCCGTTCGGTCACGTCGCGGATGTTGCACTGGATCACCTTCTCGCCCTCCACCAGATAGACATTGCTGACGAACTCCGCCCCGATCTTCCGCCCATTCTTGGTTTCAAGCGGCAGGTGTTCGTAGCGCACGTACTCCTTCTCCCGCAACTCCGCGAACTTCGCCTCGTTCGCCACCACATCCTTGAAGAAGCCCAGATCCCAGACCGCCTTGCCCAGAAACTCCTCTTCCGAAAACCCCAATAGTTCGATGAGGAAGGGATTCACATCCACCACCATGCCGGTGACGGCATCAAGAATCAAAATGCCATCCCTCGCCGTCTCGAAGAGCCGCCGGTAGCGCAGCTCGGAGGCACGCAGCGCCTGCTCCATCGCCCAGGTCCTCGCTTGCTCGGTTCGCGTCTCGGCCTGCTCCGAGCGCGTCCGGGATTGCTTGGCGCTGGTTTTCGTTTGTTCGGCTCGCGTTCTGGACTGCTCCGTTCGGGTCTTGGCTTGATCGCTCTGCATTCCCGCTTGCTTCGTCCGCACGCCGGATTGTTCCATTCGCGTCTCAGACTGTTCGGAATTGGTCTTGGCTTGGTCGATGCGAGTTTCCGCTTGCTCGATATGGATCCTGGCTTGCTCGATGCGCGTCTCCGCCGCCTGCTCAGGCCGGGGGGATTCAGAATTTTTAGACATTATGTTTGTTGCGTAGAGACGACTTCGCAACAGACCGAACTTGAAAATAGACCCTTCCTGGGAAATACCTAGCAAAATTGCCCGACAGCGCCCCGGCCCCGCCCGCTTTTGGCGGGCCCCCGGTCGTTGGGAAGTCGTTTTCCATGAGGGAAAAATACAATGGTGCCAGCGCCTGCGCCATAGGGTCAGCGCCCCATCTCCGGCCAGCCCTCCTTCCGCACGGCGCCAGTTCGTGCCTTGACATTCCCGTCCATCCTCCTATTCTCTCACCCCCGCGCTTAAAAAACCGCGCCGTAGGTCCTGGGGTGGGCGTCTTCGATGTCCCGCCAAAAGCGCCCAGGGTAACCCGGCGAAGAAAAATACAAAAAATCCCATGTCAATCCGTCTCGGAAGATTCGAGATGCCGAAAACCCTTGTCAAAGACGAGGCCACGGCAACCGATACCTACGCCAAGTTCATCGCAGAGCCCTTTGATGCCGGTTACGGTCACACCGTCGGCAACTCCCTGCGCCGCGTCCTCCTCTCCTCGCTGGAAGGCGCCTCCATCACCACCGTGCGCATCGAAGGTGCCCCGCACGAATTCACCAGCCTGCCCGGCGTGGTCGAAGACGTGGTGGACATCATTCTCAACCTCAAAAAGGTCAAATTCAAAGCTCCCGATCACGACACCCGCACGGTCACGATTTCGGTCAACAAGGAAGGCGCCATCACCGCCGCCGACATCCAGTGCGTGCAGGGCGTTGAAGTGGTCAATCCCAAGCAACACATCGCGACTCTCGACAAAAAGCAGAAGTTTGAAGTCGAACTCGAAATCAAGGTCGGCCGCGGTTTCGCCACCGGCGATGAAAACAAACACGCCGAGCAGCCCATTGGCGTGATTGCGATTGACTCGATCTTCTCGCCTGTCACCCGCGTGAAATACGCCGTGGAAGCCACCCGCGTCGGTCAGCGCACCGATTACGACAAGCTCATCCTCGACATCTGGACGGACGGTCGCATCACCCCGGACGAGGCGTTGCTGCAAGCCTCCGCCATCCTGCGCCACCACTTCGATGTGTTTGTCGGATACGACGACACCAAGGTGGAGTTCGACGAAACCCCGGAGGAGGTCAGCCAGGAAAACACCCGCCTCAAGAAGCTCCTCAACATGAGCGTCAACGAGATCGAGCTTTCCGTCCGCGCGGCCAACTGTCTCAACAACGCCAACATCACCACCGTCGGCCAGCTCGCCATGAAGACCGAGGCCGAGATGCTCAAATACCGCAACTTCGGCAAGAAGTCGCTCAACGAAATCAAGGACAAACTCCAACAACTTCAACTCGGTCTCGGCATGAAATTCGAGGCCGGCCTGGTGGATATTGTCGCCGAAGCCAAATAACCAGCCATGCGTCACCGCAACAAAACCGTCAAACTCGGGCGCACCGCCGAGCACCGCAATGCCCTCCTGGCCAATCAGGCCAGCAGCCTCATTGAGCACGGGCGGATCAAAACGACCCTGGCCAAGGCCAAGGCCGTGCGTCCCATCGCCGAGAAGTTGGTCACGCTGGCCAAGCGCGGCGGCATTCATGCCCGCCGCACCGCCCTGGCCTTGCTCCACAACAACAGCACCCGAACCGCCCAAGCGGTGGGAAAACTGTTCACGGAGATCGGACCCCGCAGCGCCACCCGCAACGGCGGCTACACCCGCA
Source organism: Terrimicrobiaceae bacterium (assembly GCA_041746635.1). Classification (GTDB taxonomy): domain Bacteria; phylum Verrucomicrobiota; class Verrucomicrobiia; order Chthoniobacterales; family Terrimicrobiaceae; genus CAMASH01. The sequence goes on from JBGTGQ010000046.1 coordinate 39,856, forward strand.
TCATCAAGCTGGGGCCCCGCGCCAGCGATTCCGCCCCCATGGCCTACATCGAGTGGGTGGACATCGCCGTGGTTGAGGAAGTAACACCCGAACCCACCACCAAGAAAGCCACCACCAAGGCCGCCAAGGTCAAGGAAGTTCCGGCCGAAAGCCCCGAGGAAAAACCCAAACGCGCCCCTAAGGCGAAGAAGGAAGAATAACCCTCCTTCAGATCTCCTCCCTAAAAAAGGCGGACAGGCAACTGTCCGCCTTTTTTCATTGGAGGGAAACGCGTTGTCGTTCTCCCTAAGCATGGGCGTTGAGGAAGCCGCTCCCTCCACCACAATACCCCATGCCCCGTCACCCCAAGCCCCGCGTACTGCTCTTTGGCACCCAGGCGCTTCCGGAGTTTGTGTTCAGGCTTAAGTTCAGGTTTAAGTGTACGTTTGAGAGGAAACGCCAGAGCGGGTCTCCCGAAAACGCGAAACCGGCGGGGGTTCTCCCTCCCCCGCCGGTTTGCTTACCCCTGTTTTACCCTGCTAGACGATCTTTAGACGGCTTTTTCGCCGGTCTCATCCGTGCGGATGCGGATGGCTTCCTCGACCGGGGAGACGAACACTTTTCCGTCGCCGATTTTTCCGGTTTTGGCTGCTTTGACGATGGCGGCCAGCGCGCTCTCCAAGAGAGAGTCGGCCAGCACCACTTCGATTTTAATCTTGGGCAGGAAGTCCACCGTGTATTCGCTGCCGCGGTAGATTTCCGTGTGCCCCTTTTGCCTTCCGAAGCCCTTCACTTCGCTCACGGTCATTCCCTCGATCCCAAGGTCCGCCAGCGCGTCTTTGACTTCTTCCAGTTTGAACGGCTTGATGATTGCTTCAATTTTTTTCATATCAGTATCTCCTGGCTATTAATCGGTTCAGGTTAGCTGTTGAGGAGATAACCTTCTTCACCATGCTCGGCGGTATCGAGACCTTCCGATTCCGTCTCGGGCGTCGGACGCAGGCCGATGGTAAATTTGACGATGGAGGCGATGATGGCCGTGGCCACAACGGAAAGAACTATTGTAACCGCAATCGCCGAGAGCTGCGCGACGATAAGGCCATTCTTGATCTCCTCGGTGACCACCGAATTCACAGCGGGATCGGCGAAGATGCCGGTGAGAATTGCACCCAGGGTGCCGCCCACACCATGGATACCGAACGTATCCAAAGCGTCGTCGTAGCCGATCAGTTTCTTGAGGTAAACAACCGCAAAGAACGGCACGATACCGGCGAGAACCGCCATGATCATGGCGCTCGTCGGAGTGACGAAGCCGGCGGCGGGCGTGATCACGACCAAGCCGGCCACGATACCCGAGCAAAAACCGAGCACGCTGGGTTTGCCCTTGAAGATCCATTCCACAATACCCCAAACAAATCCGGCCGTGGCCGCGCAGAGGAGGGTTGTGGTGAAGGCGTTCGAGGCGATGGCTTCCGCGCCGAGAGCCGAGCCGGCATTGAAGCCGAACCAGCCGACATAGAGCATGCCGGTGCCAACCATGCATAGCACCATGGAGTGTGGAGGCATGGGCTCCTTGCCGAAACCGAGGCGGGGTCCAAGGATAAGGCAGAGGACCAAGGCCGACCAACCGGAGGACATGTGCACAACCGTGCCACCCGCGAAATCGATGGCCTTGATGCCGGCGTCAGGATTCAAGGGGCCGCACATGAAGCCGTTCGTCGCCCAAACCATGTGTGCGAGCGGGAAATAGACCAGAAACATCCAGATTGCGGTGAACAGCAGCACCGCAGAGAATTTCATGCGCTCAGCCGTGGCACCGAAGATAAGTGCCGGCGTGATGATCGCGAAAGTCAGTTGGAACATGGCCCACATGTAGTCCGAAATCCACCACCATCCCGCGCCGACATTGCCCGGCGCAAGACCCTTGAACATGGCGCTATCCAAGCTGCCGATGAAGGCATTTCCGCCAGCGAAGCAAAGGCTGTAACCCACGAAATACCAGAGGATCGAAACCAACCCGGTTATCCCGAGGCACATCGCGAGCATGGAGAGCACGTTCTTGGAGCGGACAAGGCCGCCATAGAACAGAGCCAAACCTGGAAGAGTCATGAACAACACCAAGGCGGTGGCAACCATCTGCCAGGCATTGTGGCCCGGGCCAGGACCAGGAATGTTGGTGCCGACCGTGGCATCAGCAGCGTTCGCCCCGCGAGGAGTATTATTGATGTAGGCCTCGAGATCCGCGACACGCTGCTCCATGTCGGGAGCGGTTTTTTCGGCCGGAGCGGCCGGTGCTTCCGCAGCAGGAGCATCCTGCGCGAAGGTTTGGTTTGGAAGGAAAACCCAAGTGCTGGCTAGGGCGGCCATCGTCAGGGTCGATAAGAGAAGATTTCGTTTTAGCATGGATGAGTGGTGTTGGTTGCTGATGGTGAGATTGCCACCCGCCAAAGCGGACGGCAAAAACCGTAAAAGCAATCTCCGTGCCAAGTTTAAGCGCAGAGGGATTTCCCTCGCTTGTAGAGAGAAGCGATAGACTGATCCTGCTGCAAAATTTTCAACAAGCAGCTTGTGCTTGTTGATTTTTAGGCATTTGACGCGCAGATCAAGCCGCGCTATTGCGGCGCTTCTCCATCCAAGCTTTGCCCATTTCCCAAGCAATGGGCAGAACCGAGACAATGATGATGCCGAGAATGACCACCTTCATGTTCTTCTGGACGAAGGGCATGTTACCAAAGAGATAACCGGCGCCGATGAAAAGTCCGACCCACAGGATCGCGCCGGTCACATTATAGACCACGAATTTCGGGTAATTCATGGTGCCGACTCCGGCCACAAAGGGCGCGAACGTGCGCACAATCGGAACGAACCGCGCCAGAATGATGGCCCGCCCGCCGTATTTTTCATAGAAGGCATGGGCCTTGAGCAGGTGGTCGCGGTTAAAAAAGCGGTTGGATTCAAATTGGAAAACCCGCGGCCCAATCCATTTGCCGATGCTGTAATTGACGGTGTCGCCCAGAATGCCCGCGACCAAAAGGAGCGGGGTGATGATTTCCACCCGAAGCCCCATTTCCGGACGGGCCGCCAGCGCGCCCACGGCAAAAAGCAGGGAGTCACCCGGCAGAAAGGGGGTGATCACAAGTCCGGTCTCGCAAAAAATAATGGCGAAAAGGAGCACATAGATCCACACGCCGTAATTCTGGATGAACCAGACGAGGTGGTTCTCGGCATGCAAGATAAAATCAATCAGTTGCTTGAGCAGGTCCATGGCGAAGAGGGAGAAAACGCGAGCCGCCGGAGCATGGGAAGCATTTTGTTTCCACAGGTTGCGCCGCGACACGGACGCTGCTACTCATTTCGCCTCACTTCCATGCCACACCAGTCCTCTCCAAGCTACCTAAACATTCTGGGCAAATTTATTTTCCTGAGCCGCTGGCTGCAGGCGCCGCTGTATTTCGGGCTCATCGTGGCGCAGGGTGTGTATGTTTATCACTTCCTGGTGGAGCTGGTGCATCTGGTCCTAAAGGTGGTTGCCGGTCATGGCGCGGACGGGAAGGTCTTCGGCGAAAAAGACATCATGCTGGCGGTCCTCGGTTTGATCGATGTGGTCATGATCGCGAACCTCCTCATCATGGTCATCGTGGGCGGCTACGAGACCTTCGTCTCGCGGCTGCGCCTTGAGGGTCATCCGGATCAGCCGGAGTGGCTTTCCCACGTCAACGCCGGCGTGCTTAAAGTGAAGCTCGCCACCGCCCTCATCGGCATCTCCTCCATTCATCTGCTCAAGACCTTTATCGAAATCGGCACCCCTTCGACCACATACGAGACCGTCTTCTGGCAGATCATGGTTCACCTCACCTTCGTGGCCTCCGCCCTCCTGCTGGCCTACACCGACCGCGTTTCCACCTCGACCGCCGTCGAGGCCCGCGCGAAAGCGCACTGAAGGGCGGGATGCGCGCCCCGTAATGGATCCTTCCACTCCGAGCCCGCCCGCAGGTGACCACGGACTTGATGAGGCCTTGAACGACTGCATCACTTGGGCTCGCGGTGACGGCATTTCCCTGCAAGAGGCTCTGGCGCGCATCGGCCCGGCGAGTTTTTGTTTCGTCTGCATCCTGCTGGCCATCCCTTTTCTCCAACCCCTTCCCCTCGGGCCCTACACCATGGCCAGCGGAATCACCTTCATGGCGGCGGGCTGGCAAATGGCCCGCGGCCACGCCACCCCGACCCTTCCGGCCGTGATGCGCAAGAGCCGCATCCACGGCGGCGGCTGGGTCAAGGTGCTGCATTTTTTCCAACGGCTGTTGCGGGTTTGTCGGAAATTCACCCGCCCCCGCCTCGAACACTGGGTGACCGGCCCGAACGGCACCCGCCGCACCGGCTGGTTGATTTTTACCGGAGGCCTCTTGCTGGCTCTTCCCATGGCCAACCTGCCTTTCAACAACAGCCTGCCGGCCCTGATGATTATCTTTGCTGCCGTGGCTTGGATCGAGCGCGATGGCCTCATGATTATCGTCTCCCTGGCCTGGGGCGTCCTGACGATGGTTTACTTTGCTCTCGTGGCCAAGCTGCTTTGGGTTTTGCTGATAAAGGGCTTCGGCCTGCTGATGGAGGCTTTCCATTGGATCAAATCCCACCTTCCAACGCTGAATTTCTAACCCTTGCTCTTTGGTATTGACGGTTGCAGACCGGGAAGCCAGTTCCTAAGACATGGCCATGCTTCGATCCCTACTTCTGGCCGGCGCGCTGACCGGGATGGTCTCCATCCTGACGGCCCGCGCCGCCGGGGAAATTCCCATTGGCGAATACGCCTCGCTCACCGGGGGCAGTGCCAGCTTCGGCCAGTCCTCCCACAAGGGCACCGAACTCGCCATCGAGGAAATCAACGCAGCCGGCGGCGTGCTGGGGAAAAAACTCAAGCTCATCACCGAGGACGACCAATCCCAAGCCGGTCAGCCCGCCACCATCGTGCGCAAACTCATTTCCCAGGACAAAGTCGTGGCCATCCTGGGCGAGGTCGCCTCCTCGAAATCCCTCGAAGCCGCCCCCATCTGCCAGCAAAATAAAATACCCATGATCACCCCGGCCTCGACCAATCCCAAGGTCACGGAGGTGGGCGATTACATTTTTCGCATCTGCTTCATTGATCCGTTCCAAGGCACGGTCATGTCGAAATTTGCCCGCTCGAAAGGCTGGAAAAAAATCGCCGTGCTGACCGACGTCAAGCAGGACTACAGCGTCGGACTGGCCGAATTTTTCAAGAAAGACTTCACCGCCAACGGCGGCGAGATCGTGCGCGACCAAAAATATTCCACCGGAGACAAGGATTTCAAACCGCAGCTCACCTCGATCAAGGCGGCCAGGCCCGATGCCATCTTCATTCCGGGCTACTACGCGGAAGTCGCGCTCATGGGCAAACAGGCCCGGCTGCTCGGCCTCAAGGTTCCCCTCCTCGGCGGCGACGGCTGGGTGGGCGATTCCCTGCTTAAGGTCGCGGGCAAGAGCCTCGACGGCTCGTTTTTCTCCTGCCACTTTTCCGCTGAGGAACAGTCGCCGGAGACGCAAAAATTCGTCCAGAAATTCCAGGCCAAGTACGGCGAGATTCCCGACGACATGGCCGCCCTCGGCTACGACAGCGCCATGATCCTGGCCGAGGCGATCAAGCGCGCCGGCACGACTGATCCGGAAAAACTCCGCGCCGCCATCGCCGCCACCAAAGACCACGACGGCATCACCGGCAACATCACCCTCGACTCCGCCCGTAATGCCTCCAAACCAGCCGTGATTCTCACCGTGGGCAACGGCGGTTTTCAATTCGTCGAAACGGTGCAGCCGTGAAGCCATGTTGAGAGTTAAAAGCTGAGAGTTGAGAGGATGAACCCGTGATGAACTTCTTTCTTAATTTGCTCCTCTCAATTATCCCCCACACACCCTGGCTCTCCCGAGGCGGGAGTCTCAACTCTCAACCCTCAACTTGATCGAGTTCCTCCAGCAGCTCATCAACGGGCTGGCCCAAGGCTCCATCTACGCCCTCATCGCGCTTGGCTACACCATGGTCTTCGGGGTGCTGCGCTTCATCAATTTTGCCCACGGCGACGTGTTCATGCTCGGGGCTTTTGCCGGCCTCTACACGGCCCCAAGATTGCTGACGCTCTTCGGGGGCGGACCCTCCTTTTCCGGCGCGGCGGCGGTTTTGCTTGCCGCCATGCTCATCTGCGCGGGCATCGGGATCCTCATCGAAAAACTTTGCTATCGTCCCTTGCGGGACCGCCCCCGTCTCACCGTCCTCATCACCGCCATCGGCGTTTCCCTTTTTCTCGAAAGCGCCGGCCAATATGCCTTCGGGGTTGATCCACAGTCCTTCCCCGAAATCATCACCGACCGCGCCTTGGAAATTCCCGCATCGTGGGGCGCTCTTTCCTCTCTCGCCATCACTGTCGGCCAGATCCTCGTCTTCGGCGTGACCTTTTTTCTGCTCATCGGCCTGCGCGCCATCGTGCTCCACACCCGCACCGGCATGGCCATGCGCGCCCTCTCCTTCAATCCCGTCGCGGCCTCGCTCATGGGCGTGAACACCGATGTCGTCATTTCCTTCACCTTCGGTCTCGGGTCCGCGCTCGCCGGGGCTGCGGGCATCCTCACCTCAATCCAGCAACCCAGCATTGATCCTCTCATGGGCATCAACATCGGACTCAAAGCCTTTGTCGCCGCCGTGCTGGGCGGCATCGGAAATATCCCCGGCGCGGCCCTTGGCGGCATTCTCATTGGACTACTGGAGGCGCTGGTGGTCGGATACATCAATCCCACCTACCGCGACGCCATTGTCTTTGCCGTGCTCATCCTCATCCTTCTGATCAAACCCTCGGGCCTCTTGGGCAAAACGGAACGCGAAAAAGTCTGAGAACATGTCTAAAAAGTCATTTTCAGCCAGTAGAGTAGGGAGGGAAGCCACGGAATGAGAGGCACAAGGCCAATGACCGCCGACTTCCTTCCCCCTCGTCAAACCGGACGTGCAGATTTCCCGCATCCGGCTTTAGCAGGGCGTTATTGTGCGGCGCATTCACA
>JBGTGQ010000047.1:0-1910 GCA_041746635.1 Terrimicrobiaceae bacterium
AGGATCCGAGGGGCTTGATCTCCTTGGCGGCTGACCGGAGCCTGCCGACGAATTGCCCGCTCAGCCGTTGTATGAGGGGGCGGCGGTTGCCGCCCCTTTCCAGTTTAGTAAGTGTAAGAAAATAAGTGTAGCAATAAAACCATTTCTGCCTTAGAATGTTTTTGTGGCCAGTGAGTCTGAGATCAAACGGCGTTTCTCTCAGTTGGGGGTGTGGCTGGATGAACGCTCGCGGCGGTTATGGGCGGCGGCGGAGAGTGTCGCCCACGGACGGGGCGGCATATCGCTGGTTTCGCGCGCCAGCGGCGTTTCCCGGCGAGCGATCGCGGTGGGTTTGAAGGAATTACAAAAAGAGCCGGATCGCTCGCCGGGGACACGCGGGCCGATCCGTCAAAAGGGCGGCGGCCGGAAGAGTACATTGCTCAAAGATCCAACTCTCCTGTCGGATCTGGAAAAGCTGCTGGAGCCAACGACACGAGGGGATCCGCAGTCGCCGCTTCGTTGGACCTGTAAAAGCGTCCGGAATCTGGCGGCGGAACTGCGAGGGCAAGGACACCAGGTGAGCCATATGCTGGTGGCAGAACTGTTGCATCAACAGAAATACAGCCTGCAGGCGAACCGCAAGACGAAAGAGGGTTCTTCGCATCCGGACCGCAATGCGCAGTTTGAGCATATCAATGCGCGGGCGGCGGCGTTCCTGAAAACCGGCCACCCGGCGATTTCGGTGGACGCAAAAAAGAAGGAACAGGTAGGAGAATACAAGAACGGAGGCCGCGAGTGGCATCCAAAGGGCCAGCCCGAACTCGTCCAGGTGCACGATTTCGAAAAGCAGAAAGACACTCCCTACGGAGTTTATGATCTGGGACGGAATGCGGGCTGGGTGAGCGTTGGCACTGACCATGACACGTCGGCATTCGCCGTCGAGAGCATTCGGCGATGGTGGAACATGATGGGCCGAGAGGCGTATCCCGGGGCTCGTCAGCTTCTGATTACAGCCGACGGCGGAGGCAGCAACGGTTCTCGAGTGCGGCTCTGGAAATTCGAGTTGCAGAAACTGGCCGACGAAACCAAGCTGGAAATCTCGGTCTGCCACTTCCCTCCCGGAACTAGCAAATGGAACAAAATCGAGCATCGCCTGTTCTCCTTCATCACGAAGAACTGGCGCGGCAAACCGCTCGTGAGTCACGAAGTCATCGTCAACCTGATCGCCGCCACCACCACGAAAACCGGCCTTGGAGTTCAAAGCCAACTCGACACGGGCAAGTACCCGAAAGGAGTCAAGGTCAGCAAACAGGAATTTGCCTCCATCCACCTGCTCCCCGACAGCTTCCACGGTGAATGGAACTACACTATCTCGCCTCGCTCATAATGCTACACTTATTTTATTACAGACGCCAAGCATCAAGTCTCCGGCCGTTACTTCTTCGATGAACTGAAGATCCCCGCCATCGTCGATCCCGCAAATCTGCTGACGGCGCTCCCCGACCGCCGGTGGCAGAGCCAAAGCGCCGTATTCAATTACACCTTGACCGCCACCCCGACGCTCATCTCCAACACCACCCTCTCCTTCAATCGCACATCGAACATCGCCAATGGCCCCACGCAGTTTCCCGGCCACCGGGAACTCGGTATCAACGTCCCCACGCTCAGCATCGGCAGCACGTTCCGCATGTCCATCAGCCAGTATTTCGGCCAGTCCTATAATGCGCTCTATAGAGTGCCGCGCAATCAGTACAACCTCACCCACTCCTGGACGAAGATCAAAGGGCGGCACGAGATCGATTTTGGAGTCGACATCGTGCGTGAACACACCATTCTCGATCAGGATTTTCTTTCGGATGGCAACTTCACCTTTGGTTCGCGATTCTCGGGCGACAATCTGGCGGACTTCATGATTGGCAGGCCCAGCGCCT
>JBGTGQ010000048.1:0-16155 GCA_041746635.1 Terrimicrobiaceae bacterium
CTCCAGCACGGGTTCAAGCAGGACTTTGGCTCCTTCGCGTTCCGTGGTGTTGGCCGGCACCAAGACCACATCAAGAATGAGGCCCAGGGTATCCACGCAGAGAAAGCGTTTACGTCCCTTGGTTTTCTTGGCGGCATCGTACCCGACTCCTCAAAATATGTCCTCATTGGACGGACAAACGCTTTGCAGCCTTATTTCCCCTCTTCCCTAGCAATGCTCGCTTTACATGCTCAAGATTGAACGACCAACCATGACGCCCCCCCACAAATTCCCCAGGTATCACGTTCTCCCGAGCGAAACGGGCCAAGGTTTTCGGATGGAGACCGACACGCCGCGCAAGTTAAATTGTATTCATTTAATAGCTTTTTGCTGTTTGCAGCTGCTCGAAATGATCAATAAGCTTGCATAGCAGCGAATGTCACCGAGAAATAAACCGCATGCCGAGACCCAAACGCCCAGCAAAGGAAAAACTACGCCATGTAATTACGTTGCGGCTCAATGACGCGCAGGCAGACGCAGTCACCCAATACGAAGAGGACAACGGTATTCCCGCATCCATCCAAGCACGCACCGCGCTTGTTCAATGGCTGAAAAAACAAGGATACCTTTCCGGCCCACAGAAGAGCGCAGCCCTGCAATTGCTAGAAGGAACTCCGCTCAACAAACTAAAGTAGATTCGGGGCCTTCATATTCCCCACCATTTTTCCGCATCAGACTTTCGAACGGCACTGGCATACGTCTTGTAAATCATGTCCGCAGAAGTGTGGCCCATCTGATAAGCGACGAAGCCCGCGTCTTGTTTAACGGCTAAAAGATAGCTGGCGAAAGAATGCCGCAGACAATTTTGCGGCCAGTCATTCCACCGCTCTACGCCCGCTATTTTGCAACGCGTCATCACTCGACGCATACGCGAGATCAGCTTTTCCGACCTCCGCGCAAAAGCCCGTTGTGTGTGAGGAATTATCTTCCCCTTGCCGTTCTCAGGCAGCCAGCGCGCGCATGTCGCGTTGATCGTCGTATAACGCTCCCGCACTCCCCGCGTCTTTTTAATGACGCCCGGCCTCACGTGAATTTCCCGTTCATCCCGATTTATATCCGCCCACTCGATACGCATCAACTCAGCGGACCTCAGACCCGCGAAGGCCCCCAGCACAACAAACGATCGCATGACACCATCGCGCTTAGTGAGACCCAGCAACAACCGCATTTCCTCACAACTGAGAATTTCTAATGACGACTCAGGTTTTTGGATCTCTTCCGCCAGACGCTCCGCGGGATTTTTCGCCATGAGCTCACGTCGGGTGCACCAGCGCAGAAATGTCCGTAAATATGCAAAAGCATTCCATTGCGTGCGCCTTGACCATTCCGGCCGAGAAATGAACCGTTCAATATCGCGGACAGTCAATGAAGCCAAACGCAGCGGCCCCAGCTTGCGCCGTATTCGGTCGCCATGGAGTTTTAACGTCTCAGACTGCCTCTTGCCCACCCCCGCCAGTTTTGCGTCGAGATATTGCGTCAATGCCTGGCCGACCGTTAGCCCATCGAGTGCCGAAGCCACACCGCCACGGAGAGACGCATCGATGAAATCTTGCGCGAACTTTTCAGCGTCCCTCTTTGACAGAAAGAAATGACGTTGCCGCTTTCCCGCCAGCGACGCCGGCACATCGACCTTCCACGGCCTCTTGCGCTTCTCACTCACTTTCACAACCGCAAGCTGTATTCCAGTGCCCACAGTGCCCAAAAAGCACTTGCAGCGAGTTTCGTCAAGTTTCTACGAATTTCGACCAATCACCGTTTTACCTACCTAATTTACAAAACGGAGGCGACATTCAGAGAGGCCGACTGGCAGCGCATACGGGATTCGAACCCGTGTACCGGCCTTGAGAGGGCCGTGTCCTAGGCCTCTAGACGAATGCGCCATTTGAGGAAGCGTGAGTTTATGGCAAAAGTAGAGGCTGACAAGTGGCAATCCAGGGCGTTTGTTAAATGCTCATGATTCTATACATCAAACCGTGGTGTCCCTGGTGCGTTCAAGCCGTCGGCTGGCTGGAGGCACGCGGCTACCGCTTCATCAAGGCGGATATTCTCACTGATGAAACGGCTTATGCCCGGATGCGGTCTATTTCTGGCCAGGGACTGACGCCAACCTTGGAAACTCCCGATGGCAAGGTGCTGGCGGATTTCGACGTCGGGCAACTTGAGATATTTCTCCGAACCCATAACATGACACCGGAATGATTTCCCATCTGTTATTGGTGCCCGGCGCGTCTGTGCTCAGCGCCGCCTCTCGGTTTTTTCATAATCTGTACCTCGGATTGCTGGGGCGCGATGGGGACAAGGTCGTTCGCTACTCTTTGCGCGGAATGTTCTTTCTCAGGTTTCAAATTTTGCGCGACTTTGTTCGATTCTCATGAACCTAGCAAAATTCATCGACCACACTCTGCTGAAGCCGGAAGCGAAGCAATCCGACATTGAGAAATTCTGCCAGGAAGCCGTTGCGCACGGTTTTTTCAGTGTCTGTGTCAACAGCTCCTGGGTGAAGGAAGCTGTCCTCCACGTGCAGGGAACGGGTGTCGCGGTGGCTGCCGTGACGGGCTTTCCTCTGGGAGCCATGGGCACGGCGGCGAAGGCTTTCGAGACAGGTCAGGCGGTAGCGGACGGTGCCACGGAAATTGACACGGTGATCCAGGTCGGACGCCTCAAACAAGGCGACGACTCCTATATTCTGGCCGATTTGCAAGCCGTGGTGGCCGCCGCGGAAGGCCGCGCCGTCAAGGTCATTTTCGAAACCTGCCTGCTGACCGATGAAGAGAAAATTCGGGCCGGTAAACTGTCCGTGGAGGCCGGCGCAACCTTTGTGAAAACGTCCACGGGTTTCAGTACGGGCGGAGCCACCTTGGCGGACGTTCGCCTCATGCACCAATCGGTGTCAGGCCGATGTGAAGTGAAAGCCTCCGGTGGCATTCGCGATCGGGCCACGGCGCTGGCCATGATTGAGGCTGGCGCCACGCGGCTGGGTACTTCTTCCGGAGCGGCCATCCTAGCCGGCGAGACAGCAACGGGGCATTCCTAATCTTGCCAGAGTGGGAACTGGCCTGCGGAAGATTGCGGAGGAGGAAAAACCTCAGCGAGACGCTTCTGCAGGAGTGACCGTGATGGATCCCTTTTTCTCCACCTCGGGTCTAAAGGGCCACCACCAATCCTTGGTCAGGGCCCCAAGACGTTTCGGCGCAAGGGCCGCTTCCGCCGGGATGGCGCCCTGTTGGTAAAGATACTCGGAAATCGCAGATGTGTGTTCTTTGGTCGTACGGATGGTGTCAAAAGTCAGGCCGGAACGAACCCCCTCCACCAGATTTCCCATCGAACCAAGAGCGGTGACGCCGCTGACAAAATACATGGCCGAGCCAATCGCCCCAGGCGAAGCGTTTGAGCCTCCCGTGGTTTCGATCAGGAGAAAGGGGCGTGGTTTTTTTTCCGACAAATCAAGAACGACAATGCTGGTCTCCAGTTTAGTACCACCGAAGCCAAATCCCACCAACGAACGCATCAGCCGGCTGCCTTGATAGACACGGTCGAACCGTCCCTCCACCAGCCAGTAATTTCCCTGAGGCAGTGGCGCAGTCGCGGCGATCGCCTCGGCGGGGGCCACGTGCTTTTTGAGGCGTTTCACCAGATTGCGGGTGAATTTTTCCCGCAATTCGTTCCGGAGCCACTCGAGACTTTCGCCACTGCGATCAACCCGCAGGTTGGGCTCGTAGAAACTGAAAGGCCGCACAAAAATTTTCTCCGGCACCCGGCTGGGGGCGTGGTTTACCAAGCGCTCGGTTTTTTTCACGCTCACCGAGGCGCAGGAACAAAGGGAAACGCAAAGAAGGGAAAGAGGCAATCGCAAGAACATTGTAGAAAAACCCTTTCTTCTTGAAGGCCGGGAGGAAGATGTCCATGAAAAAATGCGTATGCCAGTTTTTCTTGCCGCCGCCAACCCTTCCGCCGAGGTGAATCCGTGGATGATCCTGCCATTTGGGGTCCTCCTTCTTCTCATCGCGGCTGGCCCCCTGCTTTTTGAAAAATGGTGGCATCGCAATTATCCCAAGGTTGCGGTGGGTCTCGGAATCATCACGGTTTCGTACTATCTTTTCGTTTTGCAAAACAGCGTGCGGCTTTTTCACGTGGCCCACGAGTACATCAGCTTCATCGCGCTCATCGGTTCGCTTTTTGTGGTGGCCGGGGGCATCCACATCACGGTTAAGGGGCAGTCCCGGCCCTTCATTAACGTAATATTTCTTTTCCTTGGGGCCGTCATCTCGAATGTCATCGGCACGACCGGGGCATCCATGCTTCTGATTCGTCCCTGGATCCGGATGAACCGCTATCGCATCACTTCGTTCCATGTGGTGTTTTTCATTTTCATCGTCAGCAACGTGGGAGGCTGCCTCACCCCTATCGGCGACCCGCCGCTTTTCCTCGGTTTCCTCAAGGGTGTCCCCTTCTTCTGGGTGCTGGAACATTGCTGGGTGGCCTGGCTCATTACTATTGCCATGTTGTTGGGAATTTTTTACGTCGTTGATTCCCTCAACTTTCGCAAGCCGCCCGCGGAGGTGACCGAGGAGATGACCGCCTCGGAGACGTGGCGTTTCGACGGCCTCCACAACATCGTCTTCATCGTCATCATCATCGCCGCCGTGCTGGGCAACAAGATTTTCCCCCCCTTTGTGCCCGATTTCATCATGATCGCCGCCGCCGCTGCTTCATTTTTCACCACGGCAAAATCCGTGCACGAGTCCAACGATTTCAATTTTGAACCCATCAAGGAAGTTGCCTGGCTTTTCATTGGCATCTTCGCGACCATGATACCTGCCCTCGATTATCTCGAAAAAAATTCCGGCGACCTGGGGCTGCACACCCCGATGCAGTTCTATTGGGCCACCGGCCTGCTCTCGGGATTTCTCGACAATGCGCCAACTTACCTGACATTCTTGGCGGTGGCGCTGGGTGACCAGGGACTCAGCATCAACAACCCCGCGGATATTCACCGCTTTATCGAGTCCGACAATCACTTCCTCGTGGCCATTTCCCTCGGGGCGGTTTTTTTCGGAGCCCTCACCTACATCGGCAACGGACCGAATTTCATGGTCAAAAACATTTCGCGGCAACTCGGGGTGCACACTCCCTCCTTCTTTGGATACTTGTTCCGCTACGCCCTGCCCGTTCTTATCCCCGTTTATGCCCTTGTCGCCATTTTGTTCTTTTCGCGTTGGAGGATCTTTTGATGTTTACCGGACTCGTTGAAGAAGTGGGGGAGTGCCTTTGGTTGCGGCAGACCGCCTCTTCCCTTCAACTGACCCTGACCGCCAAAAAGATCATTAGTGGCATCCGAACCGGAGACAGCATCGCCATCAATGGCTGCTGCCTCACCGTGGCGGCTCATCGCAAGGAGCAGGTCGCTTTCGATTTGCTGGAGGAAACACTTGCCCGCACAAATCTGGGAAAATTGCGTTCAGGTGCCCCGGTAAACCTCGAACGCGCCTTACCGGCGGACGGGCGCCTCGGCGGCCATTTCGTCCAAGGCCACGTGGACTGCACCGCCCAGGCGCTGGCCATCGGCGAACGCGGCGACGATCTCAAAATCGAGGTCTCACTCCCGCACGAATTTTCCCATTACGTGGTCTGGAAAGGATCGATTTCCCTCAACGGAGTGAGTCTTACCGTGGCGGAGCTCACCCACGATTCCCTCGCCGTCTGGATCATCCCCCACACGCGTAAGAAAACCAATCTGGGAAGATTGGTCGAGGGCGACACGGTCAATCTGGAATTCGACATCCTGGCGAAGTACGCCGAACGCATTCTCAATACAGACCGCAGCGGTTCTACTCCGTTACGAGCGTGATCTGCTCCGGCGCACTCAGCACAATCTGTGGCGTCTCCCCGCGATAGAGCTTCATCAGGCCCTTCACCCGCACCTTCTGGTTGCGGTATTGGTCAAAACCCTCGGGAAAAGCCGCGTAGCTTTTCTGAAAAACCACCGCCACAAAACCCTGCTTCTTCGGTGCGCCGATGTTAATAAACGTGATGGTCGCCTCCTTGGTTGTTCCGATCTCGGAGACCACTCCCTCCACCGTGACTTCCGCTCCATCCTTGGCGCGCAAAGCCTCCAGATTGGTGGCATCCAAAATCTCCTCCTGCCCAAACACCGTTGCCGCGAAAACCACCCCCAAAATCAATCCACCCATCATTTTCATAAACAGTGAATAGCACTCTCCCCGCGCGAGAACGAGGGGAAATCCATGCGGTTGGGTTGACTTGACTATCGGGCAGACTAAATTCCGCTGCGTGCTCCGCATCGCTCTCAAAATGCTGTTTCGCGACCACGCGAAATACGCCATGCTCATCGGCGGGCTCACGTTTTGCTCCCTGCTGATGGGCCAGCAAACCTCCGTGTTTTGCGGCTTGATGATGTGGACCTCGGCGCTGGTGCGAAATATCGGCGCGCAGGTCTGGGTGATGGATGCCAAGGCCGAGCAGGCCAACGAAGTGGTTGCCCTGCGGCAGATCGAACTCGATCGTGTGCGCAGCATTCCCGGCGTCGCTTGGGCCGTTCCGCTCTATGTCGGCATCGAGCAGGCCCGGCTTTCCGACGGCTCGTTTCAAAACATCCAACTCGTTGGTCTGGATACCGGCACCTTCACCGGACGGCCCATGCGCATGACCGAGGGCCGCATCGAAGACCTCCGCCTGCCTAATGCCGTGATCGTCGATCAGGTTGCGGTGGAGAAATTCCGCAAAAAAGGCATCGTCCTGGAGGTCGGGTCGGGCTTTGAAGTCAACGACAAAGAAGCCCGCGTGGTCGGCATCTGTCACGTCGCCCGCAGTTTTCTGGGACAGCCCTATATCTACACGACCTACGACCGCGCCTTGGAATACGCCCGTCCCCAGCGGAAAATGCTCACCTTCATTCTGGTCGAGCCCACCCCCGGCCTTACCCCGCAAGAAGTCACCGACCGCATCAGCAAACTGCCCGGCCTGCGCGCCGTCACTCGCGAGCAACTTTTCTGGGAGACCGTGCGCTGGTATATCAAAAACACCGGCATTCCCATCTCGTTTGGCACCGTTGTTATCCTCGGCATCATTGTCGGCATCGGCGTATCCGGCCAGACCTTCTACCTCTTCGTCCACGACAACCTGCGCTACCTGGCTGCCTTTAAAGCCATGGGCGCACGCATGCCCACCCTCGCCTCCATGGTCCTTCTCCAGGCCTTTTTTGTCGGCTTCGTCGGTTATGGCCTTGGCATGGGACTGACCGCCTGGTTTGGCCATGCCGTCCTCCGTGCCGAACAGCCTCCCTTCTACATGCCCTGGCAGGTCCCCGCTTTCGTGGCGGCGGTTATTCTTTTCATCTGCAGTTTCTCCGCCGTGATCGGGCTGATCAAAATCGCCCGGCTTGAACCCGCCGTTGTCTTTCGATGAAACCCGCCATCCGGGTCGAAAATGTCGGGAAAACCTTCGGCACCGGCGAAGCCCGCACGTTCGCCTTGAAAGATGCCAGCCTCGAAGCCCGCTTCGGCGAACTTCTCATGATCGTCGGCCCCTCCGGCTGCGGCAAAACCACCCTCCTCAGCGTCATCTGCGGCACCCTCAATTTCGATTCCGGTCGCATCGAGATTTTCGACCACGATCTCAGCACCATGTCCACCGGAGCGATCACCCGGTTTCGCTGTCAGAACATCGGGTTCATCTTCCAGCAATTCAATCTCATCCCCACCCTCACCGCCGTAGAGAACGCCTCCGTTCCGCTCCTCCTCAACGGCCACCGCCATCACGCCGCGGAAAAAACCGCCGCCGCCGTCCTGGAGCAAGTCGGCATCGGCGAAAAAATCCACTCCTACCCGAACCAACTTTCCGGCGGACAACAACAACGGGTCGCCATCTCCCGCGCCCTCGCCCACAACCCGCGCCTCGTCATTTGCGACGAACCGACCGCTTCCCTCGACGCCGCCAGCGGGAAAAAAACCCTCGAGATCCTCAAGGAACGCGCTCTCCAGCCCGACCGGTGTGTCATTATCGTCACCCACGACAGCCGCATCTACCACTATGCCGATCGCATCGTTGAGATGGAGGATGGCCACGTCATCGGCATTCACGAGGACCCGAAAAATTTTCACCATGCTTAAACGTCCCAGCTTTTACCTTGCCATCTTCGGCATCCTCGCCATCACCCTCATCGTCCTGCGCCTGCGCCGGGGCGACCCGCCTTCCCAGCCGCTCGTGCCACCGCCCCAAACCCCCTACGCCGAATCGGTCGGTGCGCGTGGCATCGTCGAGAGTCTCAACGAAAACGTCCGTATCTCCCCCACCGTCGCCGGCCGCATCGAAACCGTCGCAGTCAAAGTCGGCGACCGCGTGAAAAAGGGCGAAACCCTCTTCATCGTGGATTCCCGCGACGCCGCCAGCGAGATCACCATGCAGGAAGCCCAACTCGCCGTCCTCGACGCCAGAATGCGCGAAACCGAAACCCAACTCGCCGATCGCCGCGACCAATTCGACCGTTCCACCAAACTGCGCGAAAAAGCCGTCGCCAGCGAGGACGAGACCAAACGCAACGCCTTCGCCTGGCAGGCCGCCCAGCGCCAGATGGTCCGCGTCCAGGCCGACTACCAACTCGGCAAGGCCCAGCTTGAAGATGCCCGGGTGAATCTCGACCTCCTCACCGTCCGCGCCCCACGCGACGGCACCATCCTGCAAGTCAACATCCGCGAGGGCGAATATGCCACCGTCACCCCCGGGGGCGATCCTCTCATCCTTCTCGGCGACATCGCCACCTACCAACTCCGCGCCGACATTGACGAATCCGACGCCACCCGCATCCGTCCCGATTGCCCGGCCGTCGCCTACCTCAAAGGCACCCGCACCGATCCCATTCCGTTGAAATTCCTCCGCATCGAGCCCTACATCACCCCAAAGCGCTCCCTCACCGGCGAAAGCACCGAGCGCGTGGACACCCGCGTCCTCCAGGTCATCTTCACCTTCGACCAGCCGACCATGCCCGTCTATGTCGGCCAACAAATGGATGTCTTTATCCAAGCCGCGCAATAAAGAGATGATTTTTAGACAGGATTAACAAGATGGACAAAATTCACAAAACGGCATTTCCCAAAAATGGCCTTTAAGCGGTTTGTCCATTCTCTTGCCAATAAATCCTGTTAATCGCGTTAATCCTGTCAAAAGCCTTTCCAGCCCGTTACAATTCGGCCCGCCATGCGAGCCACGTTAAAAGTCCGTCCCGCCGAAGGCGAACCCTTTGAAGTCGAAGTCGGCAACACCGCCACCATCGGTCGCAGCCGCGACAACACCGTGAGCCTGCACCTTAGCCAGCACACTTCGCGCCAGCACGCCGTCATCCGCTGCCACAACGCCTTTCAATACCAAATTATGGACCTCGGCAGCCGCAACGGCACCTTCGTCAACGGCCGCCGCGTCATCACCCCCACCACCCTCTCCCATGGCGCCGTCATCCGCATCACCAACAACGAACTCACCTTCGAGCAAAGCGAAACCCCCGCCGCCGATTCCACTTACGACGCCACCATCGCCACCGGCGGCAGCGACGCCACCCACGATCAGAATGCCTTCGTCGCCGTGATGGTTTGCGACATCCGCGGTTTCTCCACCATGTCGGAACTTCTGCCCGAGGACGAACTCGCCCGCAACCTCGGCGAATGGTTCCGCCTCGCCGGCAACATTGTCCACGAAAGCGGCGGCACCATTGACAAATTTCTCGGCGATGCCGTGCTCGCCTACTGGCCGCGAGAAGAATCCCATCCTGGCCAGGAAGCCCGCAAAGCCCTCGCCAGCGGCCTGGCCCTCCTCGAAAAAGCCACCACCCGCCACTGGCCGGGCACGGAGCAAAAAACCTTCGCCATCGCCGTCGCCCTCCATCACGGAATCGTCACCTGCGGCAACATCGGCATCGACGCCCAACGCGACGCCACCATCATCGGCGACACTGTCAACACCGTCTTCCGCATCGAGGGCGTGATGAAACCCCTTAACCAAAAACTGACCGCCTCCCTGGATTTCGTCAACACCCTCCCCGAACAAACCGTCGCCTTCAACGATCTCGGCGAACACCAACTCAAAGGCAAAAACCAAGCGGTCCGCCTCTTCGGTCTGACCTAATCAAAAACACAAAGACAGGTAGGGATGGCTGACCCCAGCCGTCCGTGATTTTTGAGGACAACCAATTGCTTGAGATTGCCATCCAAAAGCGATAGCAAAAACAAATGTCTTCCCCCGGCCAAAAAACTATTTGGTCCTTCGACCTCGGCAAGGCCTCCATCGGGGAGGCCGTGCGGGACACAACGTCTAATGCGTTTCTGCATGTCGCTTCGCTACTCATTCCAGCGGAGTTCGCTTCCACCAAGGCCGCCGCTTCGCGTCGGCGCATGTGGCGGACGCGACATGCGCACAAAGCTCGTGAGGCTTGGCTCGATGAGGTCTGGCGCGCTGCTCAAATTCCCAACATGCCGGAACCGTTATGTAAGCGCACTCCGGTGAGGGTGGATAAAGATGGAAATCCCGTTCTGAAGAACAAAAAAGGTAAATGGGTACTCGGGCAGAAAGCCGACTACCGTTTGGAGCGTGAATTCGCTCCCAAGCTCGGCGAGTCGACGAGAGACGGAGCGCCTTCCGATGAAGCGGGAGCGCAAATCTGCTACACCTCCTGCCTTCTCCGTATCAAACTCCTCCGCGGAGAATCCCTCGAAAGCTGGCAGATTTACAAGGCTCTCCATTCCGCCATTCAGCGTCGCGGTTACGGACGAGTGCCATGGGCGGCACGGGAGGCCAAGCGCGGAGAAAAGAGCGAGGAGGAAGTCGTCGCCGCGCTGCTCGAAAGAGACGGGAGCAAGCTGACCGATGACGAGAAGGCGTATCGCCGGGCTGTCGAGGCGTGGCCGCAATTCAAGCAGGACGTGCCGAACGAGGCGTTCCATTTTCCATGTTACTACGACGCGGCCAAGATGGGTCTTTGGTCCTTTGCTCAGCCGGAAGTGTTGCGCGCGCGCATCGACTGCACGGCCCACAGCACGCGGAAGGTCCGATTTGATCGTGAGGACGTGGAAAAGGAGATCGCTGCTCTGGCGCGCAATGCCGCAGCGCAGCTCCCCTCGCTGACCGCCGCCTTCGATCGCTGGCGGAAGGAAGGATGCACGGTGGAATGGCAGGAAAATCCGTTCCGGCCAAAGATCACGTTTGGCAAAACGGTGAACTCGCCCCAGACGAAGGCCTTTGCCGTGACCGCGACGGACTTCGGCGCATTCCTCGTCCACGGTCCGGCGGGCGAGCCATCCACGGAGGCCCGCGATGATTTTGCGGGGTATCTCGCCTTTCGCACGGCCCATGGGGTTCACTCCGGCAGCACGGATGATTGGCTCGGCGCGACCGGCCAGAAAACGCCGCGTTTCGATAACCGCATCATCAACGATTGCGCGCTTATTTCCCGGCTGCAGGTCTGCAACGTCTCCGTGCGTTTCGAGAAGGCAACAGGGAAGCCCACGGCCGACTCACTGCTCGCCAGTGAAGTGACGTTCCTGATGAAGCTCAAGAATACGCTCGTCGAAGCGCCGGGACGGCAGCGGAAGCTCACGCCCGATGAGGTGGCGAAGATTTTCAAAGTCGTCTTCGCGGAGGCATTGGCCGTGAAGGCGGACGAAAAGAACGCGGAGCAAAAAGTCGCTTCACGTTTTGCTCTCACGAAAAACGATTGGCTGAAGACCAAAGGGATTAAGGAATTCGGCTTGCATCCGCTGAAAGGCCACGAGGAGGTGAAGCCGCCCAAGTCGGAAGGTCGCAGCCGGTTCAGCCGCCCGGCACTGCGGCTGGTGCGGGCATTAATTTTGAGCGGGCAAAAGCCGAGTGAATTCCTCGCCCGGCTTCATACGCGCGACGCGGCGCTGCTCGATGAGATCGGCATGGACGTGCTCGATGCCGAGCCCGTGCGTTTCACGGGGAAGAACGGAACGGAAAAGAAATTCGTGAAGCAGCCCCGCCCATGGGTGCTCGTGGGGGATCTGAAGTTTCTCGGTGATCTCGCGCGAACGAACGACACCTGGGACGATCTGCATTTTCCCGAGCAACGGCTCGACGCGCTCGAAGCCCGCCACTCCGACGAGGACGGAAATGTCGATGTCCCCGCCGCCGTGCGCGAGTTGCTTGGCAGCATCAATGATCCCATCGTCCGCCATCGCCTGGAGGTTTTTTCCAGGCGCCTCACCGAGCATCACGCGAGATTTGGCGTGCCGGCGGAGGTGGTGCTGGAGTTTGTGCGCACCGACTTCATGGGCGAGGACGCGAAGCGCGAACTGGCGAAATTTCAAAGCCAGCGGGAGAAGGATCGCAAAGAGGCCAAGGAGAAGGCGGCGGCGCTGGGTTTCGAGGGGCGATCAGCTGCGTTGAAATATGAGTTGTTCAAAGCACAGAGCGGGGAGTGTCTTTATTGCCAGCAGCCCCTCGCATCGACCGAACTCGGCGGCTACGACGTGGAGCATATCGTTCCG
The DNA here is from genome assembly GCA_041746635.1 of Terrimicrobiaceae bacterium. Classification (GTDB taxonomy): domain Bacteria; phylum Verrucomicrobiota; class Verrucomicrobiia; order Chthoniobacterales; family Terrimicrobiaceae; genus CAMASH01. Next base: position 12,552 of record JBGTGQ010000048.1, read on the forward strand.
CGCAAACAAGGCGGACCGGATGCGATGGTGAACTACGCGCTCGCACACGTCCTCTGCAACGAGAGGAAAGGCGAGCAAACTCCCTTCCAATGGAAGCATGGTCACGAGGGATGGCACGCTTATGAAACCTGTGTGAACCGCCATTTCACCGCGCTTCGCAACAAGAAAGTGCAGCTCCTTCTTCGCGAAGATGCACCGGACCTTGTCCAGCGCTACACCGCACTTGCGGAGACGGCCTGGATATCGCGTCTCGCGCAAAAAATCGTCTCGCTGCATTTTGGCTGGCGCAATGGCAACGACACCAGCGGTCCGAACCCGATCAAACGGGTAACGGTCATATCTGGCGGGTTGACGGCGCGCATCCGCCGCCGCTATCGACTGAACAGCTTGCTGGCACCGATTCCTCCGAAGTATATCGCCGATGTGCTGGATCGGGCGTGGAACAAAAAAGGCTCGACGCTGACGGCAGACGAAGCCGCCCAAGCGAACAAGGAGGCGGCATGGGAATGGGAGTCAGCGGCCGAGAAGAACCGTGAGGACGACCGGCATCATGCGCTCGACGCGATGGTGATCAATTTCTGGAATACCGGATCGAAAAAACAGAACGACGAGTTCTTCCGCTTTCCTCCTGCGGTGCACGCGAATCCCCGTGGGTATTTCGAGAAATATATCGAGCGTGTCACGCCCGAGAAGCGGGCCTTTGAAAAGGCGGTGCTAGCCGAGACGATCTACGGCGGTCGTGTGGAGAAAGGCGAAACGGTGATCGTCCAGCGGGTGCCGCTTCTTTCATTGGGAATGAAATCGGTGGGGGTGAACAAGACGGCGTTTGATGCCGGTTACCTACGAAAGAAGCTCAAGTCTTTGCGCGAGTCGCAGCGGGCTCCGCTGATCGAGCAGCGAATCCTTGATTGGCTGGACGATGATCGCGACGAGACCGCATGGCGGGATTTCTGCGATACGATCAGGCTCCCGCAGCGCGATGGGTCACCTGGTCCACGGGTGATCCGGGTAATAGTTTACAAGGGAGTCGCCGAAGGATTTCTGGATATGTCGAAGGATCAGACCGGTGCTTACCGCGAGGGCAAGAGGGAGCACAAGGGGCAGTTGGTGTATTGGGATGAAGCCGGAGCGCTGCGCATCCGGCCAATCTTCGCCCATGGGTCCCCATCGAAAGAACGCGAGGAGATCGAAGCACTCGGTGGAAAGGCCAAGTTCTATGAGTTTTTTCAAGCTGGCTGCACGGTCAAGACCGAACGGGAGTTGATCGCTGAAAAATACAGCGTCATTACTTGGAACGAGGCCAAACAACCACGGAGAGTCAGGCCGACAGAACCACTGCCAGCCGGCACATATCTTCTCGGAACAATTGCGGCAAAGAATCAAGACGTAGCGTTGGAACTCGCGAACGGCACCCGCATCGCTTCGCCCCTGCGGCACCTAATCGAAGCTGGAATGAAGCGCGCTCGTTAATCATCGCATGAGCTTCCACGTACTCCACGTTTACCAGCACGGGGCGACACTCGCGAAGGAGCGGGGATTCATCGTCTGCCGGGCGGCTGATAAGTCGGAGCGGCGAATGGCGCATGAGGATTTGCGGGCCGTCATCATCGCAGCGCGAGGGGTTACGCTCACATCCAACTTCGTTTCGGCGGTGCTCGATACGAACGGAATTATCCTCCATTGCAACGAATCCTATCAGCCGTGCGGGATCACCGCTCCGCTTGCGCGGGTGGTGGATGCGCGGGCGTATCTCAATCAGGTCTCGCGGCCGAAGCGCCTCAACGAGAAACTTTGGCAACATCTGCTGCGAGGGAAGACGATCAATCAGCGGCGTGTCCTGGCGCAGCGGGAGTTGCAGAGTCCGCACCTGGATTTGGCGTTGCGGACAAACCATATCGACGAGGGCAATTGCGCGAAACGCTACTGGCAGCTTTATTTTCCGGCCATCGGCTGGTCGGCAACGAGTCGGGACCGCAAGGAGAACACCTCGCCGAACCAGATGCTGAACTATGGCTACACGGTGCTCGCGGCATTGTGCCATCGCAGCCTGATCGTCCACGGGCTCACGCCGACGCTCGGAGTGAAACACACGACACGCTACAAGGCCGACCCGCTGGTTTATGATCTCATGGAGCCGTTCCGGCCCATCGTCGATATGATGCTGGCGGAGTTTTTGCGGGAGGACGACGTGAGCATGCGCGCGTGGTCGAAAAAGGTGGGCGTGGAATTGCGCGAGATGCGGGTGCAGCACAAACGCTATTCTCTCAAACTCATGGATGCCATCGATGCATCGGCAAGCTCAATGGCGCGCAGTTACAGTGCCATGTCGGTGGAGCCGTTCTGGGTGCCGGAGGCGGCGTGAAACAAAGTCCCTTCCGCATGGGCTGGATTCTCGTGATGTTCGACCTCCCAGTGCTCACGGATCGCGAGCGGAGGATGGCGACGGCGTTTCGGAAGGATTTACTGGATAGCGGATATCTCATGATCCAGTTCTCGATCTACGCGCGGCCTTGCGTGAGCTACGAGCAGATGGATACGCACATCGCGCGAGTGAAGAGCGTCACGCCCGAGGCTGGAAACGTGCGGCTGATGTTCATCACGGATCAGCAGTGGGGAAACAGCGTCACGGTCATCGGTCCGAACTATAAACAAGGCAGCAGGTCCATCGATCCGACGATTCCGGAGCAGGTGGAATTTTGGGAGTGATTAAAAAAAGAGCGCCATTCGGACGTGCAAGCAGTGGTCCGAATGGCGCTGAATTAGTTGAGACTTCACCCCCCGGCGGAGTCGCTATCTGTTCGAAATCTATGTCTTTCAGCCTTTTCTGTCCATCCTATTGTAGCGGACTCCGCCGGGGGGTGAAGTCAGAACCGATTTTGCGGATGTGATGTCGTTGCCGAGATTGTAGCGGACTCCGCCGGGGGGTGAAGTCAGAACAGGACCAACAGTCGGGAAAGGTTGTCCCCCATTGTAGCGGACTCCGCCGGGGGGTGAAGTCAGAACATGGCCGGCGCTTCGCCGTCGGGATCACGGATTGTAGCGGACTCCGCCGGGGGGTGAAGTCAGAACCTTCGGTGAAAGGCTATCTGTTCTTGGTGGATTGTAGCGGACTCCGCCGGGGGGTGAAGTCAGAACGGGTTTTTGATCGCTGCGCCTAGCCCAGTCATTGTAGCGGACTCCGCCGGGGGGTGAAGTCAGAACCTGGGAGACCGTCACAGCCTGCCTCTCCCAATTGTAGCGGACTCCGCCGGGGGGTGAAGTCAGAACCAGCCGGTGCCGACGCCATGACAACCGTCGATTGTAGCGGACTCCGCCGGGGGGTGAAGTCAGAACCAAGCGGTGGGAGGGTGGTTATCGGGACCTATTGTAGCGGACTCCGCCGGGGGGTGAAGTCAGAACAAGCAATCGGCATGGCCGCGGCGGAAACCAATTGTAGCGGACTCCGCCGGGGGGTGAAGTCAGAACTGCGAGGGGCAATGGGATGGCCTGGCGCTGATTGTAGCGGACTCCGCCGGGGGGTGAAGTCAGAACTCCGGTGGGCACCGTGCGCCGGGCAAAGAAATTGTAGCGGACTCCGCCGGGGGGTGAAGTCAGAACCAGTTCG
>JBGTGQ010000049.1:0-59465 GCA_041746635.1 Terrimicrobiaceae bacterium
GCGCAGGCTTTGAGCGGGGCGGCTTGGCTTTTGGCTCGGTTCACCACCAATTTGAGTTTGTCTTCCGCGTAACGGATCAGGCTCGTCATCACCCGTTCGGCCGCTTTCGCACTTTTCACCATCACGATAAAGTCGTCGGCAAAGCGCGCGAACTTATGCCCGCGCGTTTCGAGTTCTTTATCCAAGGGATCAAGCACGATGTTGGCCAGTAAGGGCGACAACGGCCCGCCTTGGGGCACTCCTTGAGGCGTGGCCTCGCGAAAGAACAAGGGTCAAAGAACAAGGGTCAGTCCGTGCATATGTGCAAAAAGACTTGAAGGTTTGAGGGGAGGAGGCAAGCTGCGGGGATGCCGCGAGCACCACGGATCGAATATGACGGGGCGCGCTATCATGTGATGTGCCGGGGGGATCGGAGGGAGGCGATCTTTCATGACGGGACGGACAGGGAGGTCTTTATGCAGACCCTGGGCGAGGTGTGCGAAAGAGCGGGTTTTGTGATCCAAAGCTATGTGTTGATGAGCAATCATTACCATCTGCTGCTGGAGACACCGACGGGGAATCTGGTGGCGGGGATGCAGTGGTTTCAAACGACTTACACGGCCCGTTACAATGCGAGACACCGGCAGGTAGGGCATCTTTTTCAAGGGCGTTACAAGGCGGTGGTGATCGAAGAAGCCGAGCCGGAATATGGAAGGGTGGTCAGCGATTACATTCATCTGAATCCGGCGCGGGTCGGGTTGGTGAATGCGGCAAATCCGCGGTTAAAAGATTATGGGTGGAGCAGCTTTCCGGCATTCTGCCGTGGAGGGGGTCTGCCGGAGTGGTTGCATGGCGGGGAGGTGTTGTCCTGGCACCACTGGAAGATCGAGAAGCGCAAGGACCGGGCGTCTTATGAGGACTACTTGGAGGATCGCGCGAAAGAATGCCGGGAAAACGAAGGTGAGGAAAATGAAGATTGGAAGAAGCTGAGAAGAGGGTGGTTTTTCGGAGGAGAGGACTTTCGGGAGAAGCTGGAAGAGCTGGCGTCCCGCATCGCCACAGGACGCAAGCGGCATTCGTATGCGGGAGAAATGTTGCGCAAGCACGACGCCGCAGAGGCTGGAGCCTTGCTGAAGCGGGGCCTTGAAAGCCTGGGATTAACGCTGGATGAGGCGCGAAAACTCCGTCAGAACGATCCCTGCAAACAAGCCTTGATCTGGCTGGTTAAATCGCGAACCGTGGTGCCAGACCAATGGATTCAAGAAAAACTCAGAGTGGGAAACCGCAGCAATGTTAGCAGGGCGGTTTCGGCCTGTCGCGCAGAAATCAGTGGTGATGTCAGGCGTTGGAAAAAGATTTTGCACAAATGCACGGACTGACCCTTCTCCTTCATCAGGCGTTGGAAAAAGATTTTGCACAAATGCACGGACTGACCCTTCTCCTCGGACTGACCCTTCTCCCGCTTCTCCTCAGGCAGTCGCTTCGCTTTGTGCCTGGCACGTGAAACAAGGGGTCAGGCTTCCATACCGTAGCGCGCCCGGCACCAGCCTGTTCATTGTCATTACTTCAAGGTGTTCACGTCAGGGGCTTGGGACGACTTCCGATACGGTCAAACGCCGGGGACCTTCCGGCAGGACTAATTCTAAGTTGAGTTAGTGACCTGACGTAATGCGAGACAGAGGGACTCGGGTCGAAGCGGCTTCGTCAGGTAATCGTCCATCCCCGCCGCCAAGGCATTTTCCCGGTCTCCATCGAGGGCGGCGGCCGTAAGGGCGATGATATACGTGCGATGCCTGGTAGGATCTTCCTGCTCGAGAGCCCGGATATGGCGGGTGGCCTCGTAGCCGTCCCGGTGAGGCATCTGGCAGTCCATGAGAATAACATCGAAACTGCCGTTCTCCACCGCCTCACCCACCGCCAGCCCATCGGAGACAAGATGGACGGAGACCGCCCCCATGCGTTTGAGCAGTTCAACGATGAGACGTTGATTGATGGCGTGATCTTCCGCGACAAGGATGCGAAGGGAGCGGGCGTGCGAAGTCAGGATCGGCAGCCCGGCAATGGCAATCGTCGTCTGCTTCTCCAATTGGAGGGATGACAAATCCATGCGAGCCGGACGACCCAGGGCAGGACTTTTACTGGCGGGAAGGGAAATGACAACGTGCGCCGTCGTGCCGACCCCAACCTGGCTCTCGAACCAGATTTCGCCATTCATGAGTTCGACCAGGCGATGGGAAATGGCGAGGCCAAGCCCCGTCCCGCCAAAACGGCGCGTCGTCGAAGCGTCAAGTTGATTGAAAGGCTGGAAAAGCTGCGACATCTTCTCCGCGGGCATGCCCACGCCGGTATCTGTAACGGTAAAATGAAGCGCGGGCGTGCCATCTGAGAGGTTGCCCGGTTTGATCACGAGAGCAACCTTGCCTTTCTCGGTGAACTTTACGGCATTGGAAAGGAGATTGGTAAGCACCTGGCGCAGGCGGGTGACATCGCCAACGACCGTGCGCGAAACAGCCGGGTTGATGCCCGAGACAAGGGCGAGATGCTTTTCGGCAGCCTTGATCGAAAGCATGTCGGTCGAACTGCGCACGCAATCCGCAAGGGAAAAGGCAACCTGCTCAAGGTCCACCTTGCCGGCTTCAATCTTCGAATAATCAAGAATGTCATTGATGATGGCCAAAAGGGAGTCTCCGCCATTTTCAATCGCATAAAGAAATCCCCGCTGCTCTCGATTGAGTGTGGTGCTGGCCAGAAGATGGGTGAACCCGAGAACGCCATTGATCGGCGTGCGGATTTCGTGGCTCATCATGGCGAGGAAAGCGCTCTTGGCCTGATTCGCTGCCTCGGCGGCTTCCTTGGAAAGCCGCAACTGGTTTTCTGCCAGAGTTTGTTCGGTAACATCCCAATTGACGCCGATGATCCGTACAGGCTGGCCTTCGTCGTCGAAAATGACATGGGCATTTGCCAGGAGATACCGGATGCCGGTGCGCGGGTTGTGAATCTTAAAGACGGCACTCTGGGCATTTTTCTCACGGGAAGCGGAATGGAACGCGGCCAATGCCTCCGGAAGATCCTCGGAATCGATGAGGGATTTCCAAGTCTCGACCGGCACCATCCCCTCGGGAAAGGGATCGAGGCCGTAGATCTCAAACATGCGTTCGTCCCAGACCATGAGCGCGGCCTTCAGATGCCAATCCCAAACACCAATGCGGGCAATCTCGGTCGCGAGGGTGAGGCGCTCGGAGTAGGCTGCACTGTCTCGCTGGGCGTTGAGTATGTCGGTAATATCGGTGCATATTCCGATGTACCCGCCCAAGGTGCCGTCAGGCTCGCGAAAGGGAACCCCGATATTCTTCACCTCGCAGTAAACGCCGTCCCGGCGGAGGAGCCGGTAAATCACACGAAAGCTTTTGCCCGTCTCGAATTTCTCACGGATGAAGCGAACGCACTCCTTCCGGTCTTCGGGATGGACGGCCTCGGCCCAGCCAAGCCCTTTTTCCTGTTCGAATGTCCGTCCTGTAAAATTGAGGCTCATGCGGTTGAAATGCGTAAACTGCAATTCATTGTCGGACATCCAGAGCATTACTGGCGCCTCGTCGATCAGGCGGCGGAAACGGCCTTCGCTCTCGCGCAGCTTGATCTCCATTTCCTTGCGGCTGGTGATATCCTCGACATGAGAGATGAAATATCGCGGTTGGCCATCGACGGACCGGATCAGCGCGGCATTGAGTTGGATCCACACGATATGGCCGTCCTTGTGAATATAACGTTTCTCCATGCGGTAATAATCCCGCTCCCGCTCGCAGGCTTCTTGGACATGAGCAAGGTCATCGGCGAGATCGTCCGGATGGGTGATGTCCTGGAAGGTGCGCTCCAACAGTTCTTTCTCCGTGTAGCCGACAATGCTGCACAGAACGCGATTGACGCGCAACCAGCGCCCCGCCGGGGAGACGAGGGCAATGCCAATCGGAGCCTCCTCGAACATGCTGCGAAAAAGCGCTTCCCGGTCATGATCGGGAGCCTCGCCCGGGGGAGTTCCAAAATATTCCAGAGGCAGGGATGCGGGTCTATTATTGTCTTCGGAACTCAACGTGATATGGGGGTCCTATAGTGCTACACTTTATAGCCGGAATTGCCAGACGGAGTTTGCCAGCTCCTTTGGGAAACGTTTACTTGGTAACTTTCAGCATCGCCTGATCAATCAGGAACTGTCCGCCGTCATTCGCGGCGGGATGAAGACCCAGCACCGCACAGACGAGATTGTAAACGTGGATGTTTTCGAAAGGTGGAAGCGTCACGCCGGAGCGAAAGGCCGGGCCGGAGGCGATGAAGAGCGCTCCCATGGAAGCGAGCTCCGGATCAAAACCGTGCGTGGCGCGCTGGATGGGTTTACCGCCCGGATCGTCCAGCGGGGGTCTGGGCACGATCAACCAGCCTTCATCCGGCAGCAGAACAAGAGGGGGAATACGACGATGGTGGCGGAAGTGAAGCCGTTCGGGCATTTCCTCCCTACGGTAAACACGGAAGTGGGTCTGGTGGGCGGACACTTTTGCGGAGAGTTCATCCACCGTTCCGCGCAGGGGACGCAGACCGGCCACGGCACCGGAGAAGTCGATCTGTACCTCCTTCAAATCGACAAGCGCACTCAAAGCAATCGTGCGATCCGGACTGACTTCGGTCATGCCATGGTCGGACACGATGAGGAGATTCGTCCGGTCTGCCAGGTTAAGTTTCCGAATCCCTTCGAGCAGATTTCCAATCGCAGTGTCCACCTTAACCACCGCCTCAGCCGTTTCCCGGGAATCCGGGCCGAAACGATGACCGGCCGTGTCCGCCTCGTGAAAATACAGCGTGATGAGGCGGGGGCGCTTGTCCAAAGGCACGGTCAGCCATTCAAGAACTGATTGCACACGATCCTCCGGAGAAAAATCGTGCTGGAATTTCCGCCATTCCGAAGGCCGCACCCCGGCGATCTCGGCTTCGGAACCGGGCCAGAACATGCAAGCGGTGCGGACTCCCTGATTCTCGGCGGTAACCCAAATCGGCTCGCCGTCCCACCAGCGACTTTCCTGCACCGAGGGGCTGCCCAGGGCAAACTTCGCGTTGAAGTCTGGGTCGAACATGGTGTTGCCGATGATCCCGTGATGCTCGGGACGGAGTCCGGTGGCCAGGGTGTAGAAATTTGGAAAGGTCAGCGACGGGAACGCGGGCGTCATGCGTTCCGCCGTCACGCCTTGTTCGGCCAGACGCAGGAGATTCGGCGGGCGGAATTTTTGTAGATAATCCCAGCGGAAACCATCCACTCCCACCATGATCACAATGCGCTCGGAGGCATCCGGCGCCTTGCGGCACGCCACCGGCAGGAAAAACACGGAGATCAGGAGAAGCAGCGCCGCCCGTCTTTTCACGGCCTAAAGCTGCAGAAAATTCTTCAGCAAATTCTTCCCCTCGGAAGTCAAAATCGACTCGGGATGAAACTGCACCCCATAGACCGGCAGATCTTTGTGGGCCAGGCCCATGATTTCTCCCTCGGCGGTTTCGGCCGTGATTTTCAGACAGTCCGGCAGCGTGTCGCGTTTGACGATGAGAGAATGATATCGGGTCGCCTCGAACGGGCTGGGCAGGCCGGCGAAGAGGTTTTCCCCCTGATGCAAGATGGGCGAGGTTTTGCCATGCATGAGGCGGTCGGCCCGCACCACATCGCCGCCATAAACCTGGCCGATGCTTTGGTGACCGAGGCAGACTCCCAGAATCGGTTTGCGGGTGCCGAAATGCTCAATGACCGCACAACTGATGCCTGCCTCGGTCGGGGTGCAGGGTCCGGGGGAAACCACGATGCGCTCGGGGTTGAGTTTTTCGATTCCCTCCAAGGTAATCCCATCGTTGCGGTGCACGACAATTTTCGCCCCCAGTTCGCCGAAATACTGGACGAGGTTGTAGGTGAAAGAATCGTAGTTATCGATGACCAGCAGCATGGCGGGAAATTCTCACGCAAAGGCGCGATGACGCAAAGAAACAATTTTACGACCTGTCCCCGCGCAGCGAAATCCGCATCCGACAACCACCGTGTGGCGTTCTTAATTTTGACTCATGTTCGATCAAATCTTTGCATCTGAAACCGCCGCCGATTGTGATGCGGGAGGACGCGTTGATTGAATATCGGTTACGCGGCGTGCCCATGCGCTGGCGAACAGAGATCACGCGTTGGAATGCGCCGTTCGAGTTCATCGACGAGCAACTGAAGGGTCTTTATCGCACTTGGGTGCGGCACCACACCTTCACCGAGACGCCCGATGGAAAAACCTCATGCTGGACCACGTGCGTTATGCCTTGCCGCTGCCGCCCTTCGGGCAGGTCGCGTTGCCTTTCGTGCGGGCGGAAATCAAGGGGATCTTCGCTTTTCGCGAGAACGTGATATTGGCAATGTTCGGCCCGAGCCGATAGCCAGCACCGGATGGTTGGGGATTAACGTAAGAAGGATTTCGTGCAGCGGCGTAGCGGAAAACGTGAGTTTTCCGTCTTGCGCGGGACGGAAAACTCACGTTCTCCGCTACAAAACATCCCTGCCAACGATGCTCATGCCTTCAGACACTCAAAAAAAGTCTGAGATGACGCCAGGTTAACGCATACGGGACAACGATCCCTACCCTTTCCTTGCGCGGTCGATGGCGCGCATGGCGGCCATGGCCTTGTTGACGCTTTCCTGGTATTCGCCCTCCGGGGTCGAGTCCGCCACCACGCCACCCCCGGCCTGTACGTAGGCCTTGCCGTCTTTGAGCAGGACAGTGCGCAAGGCAATACAAGAGTCGAGATTGCCGTCGAAACCAAAGTACCCCACCGCGCCTGCGTACGTGCAGCGTTTGCTTTTTTCCAACTCGTTGATGATCTGCATCGCCCGCACTTTGGGCGAACCCGAAACCGTTCCAGCGGGAAACGTGGCCCGCATCACATCATAGGCGGTGCGGCCTCCGGCCAACTTGCCGGAAACATGAGACACGATGTGCATGACGTGGCTGTAGCGTTCGACCGTCATGAAATCGCTCACCTCCACGCTGCCGAATTCCGCGATTCGCCCAACATCATTGCGCGCCAGATCGACCAGCATCAGATGCTCGGCCCGTTCCTTGGGATCGGCCAGGAGATCTTCGGCGTTGGCCGCATCCTGTTCCTCGGTCTCTCCGCGTTTGCGGGTGCCGGCGATGGGACGGAGCTCCACCAGATCTTCGGTCAGACGCACGTGAACCTCCGGCGAACTGCCCACCAAGGAGTATCCTTCAGGAAAGCGCAGACAAAACATATAGGGCGACGGATTGACGAAACGCAGGGCGCGATAAAGCTCCAACGCATCACCGGGAAAGTCCGTCTCGAAGCGCTGGGCCGGCACCATCTGGAAAATGTCCCCGGCGCGGATGTATTCCTCCGCCCGATCCACCATGGCATGATATTCCTCCCGGGTGGTGTTGCTGGTTGCTTCACCCCGCTCTGGCTCGGATCCCGTGAAGATCGGCGCAAAGGCGGCGGGCTGACGCAAACGTTCCAGCAAGGACGCAATCTCGCGGGCCGCCGCGTCGTAGGCAGCCTCGACCCCGCCATCGTCGATGAAGGCATTGGCCACGATTTTCAACCGACGGCGGCGGTGGTCAAAAATGATGACTGTTCCGGCCAGCACGAAGAACATATCGGGAACCCCGAGTTCATCCTTGGGGGGCGGAGGAATGGTGGGCTCAAACCAGCGCACGCAGTCATAGGAAAGATAGCCGACCACTCCGCCGTGAAAGCCGGGCAGTCCGGTGTCGGACACGGTGCGGTAACGGGCCATGATTTTTTCCAACTCGTCGAGGGGGTCGCGCTCCGCCTGGAAGGTGCGGGTTTGCCCGTTTTCCGTGACGGTGACGGCCTTGTCGCGGGCGGAAATCGTCAGCCGCACACCCGTGCCCAGAAACGAATACCGGCCCACCTGATCACTCTGTTCGGCCGACTCCAGCAGAAACGACGGCGCGTCGCCGCCGATTTTAGCAAAGGCGGAAACCGGCGTGTCGCCATCAGCTACGATTTCCGTCCAGACCGGAACGACGTTCGCCGTGACCGCCTGCTCCGCGAAAACGGAGCGCGACGGACTCAGCGGGATCATGTAAAGGAGACCTTGGGCGCTTCCTTCTCTCCGGGATTTTCAACCTGGAAGAGTTCCGCAGGCGTAAAATTAAACATGCCCGCGATGATGCTGGAGGGGAACACTTCGCGCTTGGTGTTGTAAGCCATAACAGAATCGTTGTAGGCCTGCCGCGCGAAGGAGATTTTGTTTTCGGTCGAGGTCAGTTCCTCGGAAAGCTGCATCATGTTCTGATTAGCCTTGAGATCGGGGTAAGCCTCGGCCACGGCAAAAAGACGCCCCAGCGCGCCGGAGAGCCCGCTTTCGGCCCCGGCGAGATTTTTCATAGCCTGCGGGTCGCCTGGATTGGCCGCGGCTTGGTTGCCGGCGGAATAAGCGGAATTCCGGGCGGAGATGACGGCCTCCAGCGTTTCGCGTTCGTGCTTGATGTAGCCCTTGGCCGTTTCGACCAGGTTCGGGATCAGGTCGTAGCGGCGCTTGAGCTGGACGTCGATCTGCGCGTAGGCGTTTTTGTAGCGATTGCGCAGAGTGACAAGGCCGTTGTATTCACCGATGGCAAAGAGGGCCAGCAGCACAACGCCGCCAACCAAGACGAGGAGGACAATCAAAGCGGTTCCCATGTTTTAAGAGTGCGCAGGTTCGCGCCCCGGCGCAACTGTGAAATAGCGGGATTTCTTACGGAGCGGATTGAAGCTGCAATTTGAGGATGCGTTTCAGTTCCTCCCCGGCGGCTGGATGTTGAAAAGCGCCGTGGTCGGTCGGCACGATGATTTCGCTCTTCGCGCTGGCCAGATGAGAACTCCAATACGGCACAACGCCATCGGAACTGTCCGGCGTGTCGCCCCGGCCACGGTCACCGATGATGGAATGGTGGGGCACGGGAATGGGTATGGTATTGAGGACTTCGAACATGGGATTCGAGGGCGACAGGCGCCGCACACCGGTGATTTCCCTCGGGTTGCCACTGATGGTATCGGCGAAATCCATCCCGGTATCGGCCACGGCGGTGAGGATGGTGGAAGGAAGGCGAACGAGGGTGGAAAACCAGCGGGCCACGGACATGTCGGCCATCCGGCTACCGCGGTGCGGGGTGGCAATGAAGACGACGCGGGAGATGTCGCCATTCGGCGCGAAGGTGGCCATGCGCCGGAGGAGATGATCGGATGGCAGGCGGTCGAATTTTTTCCGGTCCGCGGGGCTCAAAATGCTGTCCGCAAAGCGGGTGCCGGGATCAATGACCTGGAGGCGGGACAGGAGCCCGCCCATGCTATGGCCGATGAAAATCATATCGCGCGGGGAGCCGAAGGCATTCTCGAGAGCGCTGAGTTCGTCCCGCAAACGCAGGGCGGAGTAGGTGATGGGCCAGCCGGTGGGATAAAAGAATGTCCAGTATTGAAACCGGCCGGCGAGCTCGGCATCGGCCTGGAGGTCGTTGATCACATCGCGCCACATGCGCGGGTGCGAGAGCAGCCCATGCACGAAAACAACTGGAATGCGCCGGGGATCGTAGGGCTCGAGCATGGTGAGACTGGCATCGCGCACGCCGGGATGCACCGCACCCTCCAGCGCGATGACAAATTCGCGAATGTTGCGGATGCGATCAACGATCGGGGCGCTGAAGTCCGCTGCGAGCGGATACGCCCTCAGGCCAATTTTCGCCTCGGTGATCACGGCGGGGTCGAGGAAGGCAAGGGTGGCGGCGTGCGGTTTTTTGGAAAAATCGAGCAGAGCGGTGACAGGCGTGATGTAGCCGCGGGCGGGAACGAAACGCCGCACACGAGGATCGGTGGCCGGACGCCACTGCACAGCCAGAGGAGCTCCGACGCCCTCTCGCGTGTGCCAGTTGCGGAGGAGCTTGCGCGGCACACCGGAGGCGGCGAGGGCGGATTCGAACGCCGAGGCATTCCAAACGCCGCGGCGGCCGGGTGGTTCAATGCAAAGGTCGTAGGTGATGCCGCCGAAGGTGAAGCGGGTTTTCTTCAGCGGCTGATTGGCCGTCACCCATTCCGCCACGGCTGCGGTGGCGGCGGCCTGGATGCGTCTGGCTTCCGGTTTCCGCAAGTCCTGGCTGGCGAGTTCCGCGGCCCGCAGATGGCAGACGACAAAACGATCCTCATGCAGGGAGCTGCGACCGGCTTCGGCCAGGAGGCGTTCGGCGGAGACAAGACCAGGAGCTTCAAGCTGGCGCACGATGCGCGCGTCGCGTTGTTCCACGGTGGCGCAGCCGGTAAGGACGAGCAGCGTCGCGATGCCGGGTAGCAGGCGGTGCATGAAATAAACTATGGCGCGGGGTGGGCGCGGATGAACTTGGCGAACCACTGGCCCGACGGCTCGATGATGAGGGTCTTGGTCTTCGGGTCAACATGGGTGAGGCCGAAGTTGGCCGCGTATCCCTCGGCCCACTCGTAGTTGTCGATCAGGGTCCAGGGGAAATACCCGCGGATGTCCACGCCGTCGTTCATGGCGCGGCGCATTTGATTCACATGCTCGCGGAAGTAGCGGACTTTTTTTTGTTCGCTCTGGGTGCCAATCCCGTTTTCGGAAATGACGATGGGTTTGCCGTAACGCTGGTAAACATTTATCAGAGTCGCGTGCAGGCCTTCGGGATCGATCTCCCAGCCGTTCTGAGTGTAGTTCGAGGCCAGTTCACCCTCCGGGCGCACAATAAAACGCCGGGCCGAAGCGTCTTGGGAATAGTAGTAGTTTACCCCGATGATGTCGGTCACATCGGCCACCTTGTCCAGATGGTCCCAGTTCTGGTGCATCATCATGTTGTAAACAAACTGGGTGGGATCCTGGAGGTAGTTCCGACGCCAGTTTGGGATGGAATAGATGCCCATGATGATGGCGTCAGGCCGTTCGCGGCGGATGATGGCGGCCGCTTCGCGATACATGGCGACGGCGGTCTTGGTGGCCTTTTTCAAAGCCCCGGGGGTGAGGAGCAGACCCGGGGGCCAATGCCCGCCAAAGTAGCCAATATACAAATCGCCATTCGGCTCATTCTGCGGCACGTAGGTGCGGACATAAGGCGCAAGGGCACCGACCATTCGTTCAACGTATTCCTTCCAGGCGGTCTCAACATCGGGGTTAAGAAAATTCGAGCGGTTCTTATTCTTGGTATCGTAGAGCCAGTCCGGGAAGGTGAAGTGCCAGAGGGTGACGATGGGTTCGATGCTGGCGGCCTTGAGTTTCTTCGCCATGGTCACGTACTGCCGGATGGCGGCTTCGTTGAAGACCCCTGGCTTCGGCTCGACCCGGCCCCATTCGATGCCAAAGCGGTAGTGATTCACCCCAAGTTTTTTCAACGCCGCCAGGTCCTTGTCGAACCGAGTCCACGAGAACGTCGCGTCATCGCCGCGCGGGGGAATGTGCCCCTCCTCGGAGAAGATGTCCCAGTCGGTCTTGAAATAATAGGGTGAGCCGGGCGCGACCCCGCGGTCTTCATTTTGGAAGCTGGCGGTGGAGGTCCCCCACCAGAATTTCCCGGTGGACACGGCCCGGGTGGCGGCGGGCTTTTTGTAGGCGGGCGGCGCCATCACGCAGCCGGTGAGCCAAACGGAGAAGAAAAGAAAAATGGAGAAGAAGATTTTCATGCGAACCGGAAATGGGAGTTGCTTGCCTTTATCGGCTGGCTGTCCAATCTTCAACCATGATTTCCCGACGATGGCTCCTCACGGCATCGGTATGCACCCTTGCCCTCGGCACCCCCGGCTCCCTGTCCGCCGAGGATGATTCGTTTAAGGCCCCCGACAGCCTCCGCCTCAAGAATGGCAGTATCATTAAGGGTCTCATCATCAAAAACACCCGCGACGCCGTGATCCTGCAGGAGGAATTCGGGGAGAAATCCTTCCCCAAGAGCGAGATCGTCCGCATTTACGACAATCCGGACCTTGGCATTGCGTACACGAATATCGACAAAAAGGGCGAACTACCGGCGTGGCGTGTCATCGCCAACGATCTGCGCACGCGGGACGCCATCAAGTCGCTGGTCGAAATTCCCGCCACGGTCATCGACACGGGCGAGTTTAAAAACGTGCCCTACACGTCTTTCCGCCTGAACCAGAATGGCGAACTCAACATCTACGGCGATCCGGATGACCCGGCTGGACTTGAAATCGGCCTCTACGGCAGCCGGGGCGGAAACGACCGGTTTCGCAAGGTCCTCCGCAGCTACATCGCCGGACTTTTGAACACGCGGGAGGAAGTTGCGGCGTTGTACTCCCTGCCCTTGAACGGAGGCATCAACACCGCCGGCGACCTCACGATTGAAATCACCCCGAAGCACGCGCCCGACGCCTATGGCGCATGGTGGATTTCGATCTACAATAAAAAATCCCTCGACGCGGTCCGGCTGAACGATGCGGAATATGCCCGGCTCACCCGGCCGTTGAATGAGGTGATGGACAAGGACGGCAAACTCGTCATCAACGGCTGGACGAACAAAGAGGCGGATCTTTCCCAACGGATTGCCGATCAGGGGAAATCCGCCCGGATCATCCTGCGAGGATTCTACCGGGACAAAAATGGTGATTTCCGTTTGATCCCGGCGTCGCAAGCAAACTGAATCGGGCATGGATTGCGACTTTGCTGTAATCGGCGGGGGCAGCGCCGGTTATGCGGCGGCTCGCACCGCCGCAGGTCTGGGGTTGAAAACCGTCGTGATCGAAGGCGGCAACGAGGTCGGCGGACTCTGCATCCTGCGCGGCTGCATGCCAAGCAAGACGCTGATCGAATCGGCCAATCGCTTTCTCACCCTGCGCCATGCCGGGGAATTCGGCCTGAGTGCGGAAAAAATCAGCTTTGATGGCGCCGCCATCATTGCCCGCAAAAAACGTCTCATCAAGGAATTCGCCGCCTACCGTCGGGAACAATTGGAAACGGGGAAATTCGATTTCCTGCGCGGCAATGCCTCCTTTACCAGCCCAAACTCCGTCGAGATCACACTTGCGGACGGATCAAAAAATTCCCTGCAAGCCCGATCATTTCTCATTTGCACTGGTTCAGTCGTCAGCACGCCGCCCGTGCCCGGACTGACGGACGCCGGATGCCTGACCAGCGATGACGTTCTCGATCTGGCGGAGATTCCGGAATCGGTCATCGTCCTCGGTGCTGGTCCGGTGGCTCTGGAAATGGCCCACTATTTTAATGGACTGGGTCGTCGCGTGATAGTGATTCAACGCAGCGACCAGCTTCTCAAGGGAGTGGATGGAGATCTGGCTGCGGTGGTCGAAGAGGCCTTCCGCCAACGTGGCATGGAAGTTTTTACCAACACCAAACTCCTGCACATCGAACGCGACGACCATCTGCGACGCGTGACTTTTGAACACAACGGAGCGACGAAGTCCGTCGAAGCCGCCGCGATTCTGAACGCATTGGGACGTCAGCCGAACACGGCCGGCCTGGCACTCGCTCGAGCCGGGGTGGAACGGAGCGGAGCGACCGTGAAGGTCACTCCCAACCAGCAAACCACCGCGTCCCATATTTTCGCAGCGGGTGATTGCTCGGGGCCTTACGAAGTCGTTCACATTGCCATCGAGCAGGGTGAACTCGCCGCACGCAATGCCGCCAAAGTGCTGAGCGGGGAAACCGCCTTGGAAGCGATGGATTACCGCCTCAAACTTTACGTCGTCTTCACCGAACCACAGGTCGCCACGGTCGGAATTTCCGAAAACGAAGCCCGCGCCCAGGGGCATGACATTCTCACCGCCACTTATCCCTTCAACGATCACGGCAAATCCATGGTCATGGGTGAGAAGGACGGATTTGTGAAACTCATCGTTGATCAGGCCACCCGGGAAATCCTCGGCGGCGCGGTCGTCGGCCCTCAGGCCTCCGATTTGATCCACGAGATCGTCGTCGCCATGCGTTTTCGTGCCACAGCCCGGCAGCTTGCCTCCATTCCCCACTATCACCCCACCCTCAGCGAAATCTGGACTTACCCCGCGGAAGAACTGGCCGAAGGCTGACTCCGGAAGGGCCGGACCCTGACTAACAAAGTTGAAAATATTGGGATCACCCATCCGCTTCACATCATCACTTTTATGATTGGCATTAAAAAGAATCGCAGCGGTCAGATCATCGTCATCACCATTGCGTTCGTGGCCAGCTTCGCCGCCTGGGGCACCCGTTTGCATTACAACGCCCGGCATCCGGCCTCGCTTCAAGCTCGTCTAATGGATGAACAGAACATCGTTGCTGAGTTCAGCGAGGACGCCAAACCAACGATTCGCAATGGGATGAAGGCCACCATTTCCATCGCCGGAGGAAAATACACCGGCCGGATCACCGCGGATTCGATTTCGGGTCAGCCCGCTTCGGTCTCCGTCAGCATCAATCCCCCGGCAAAAGGCATCGCCCCCGGTACTCCCGGCAAGGTCATCGTGGACACCACCATCCCGCCGGAGCTTTTGAAGGACGAGTAGATACGGAAGGCGGGCTTCCCGCCCGCCAGCGGCGGCCAAGATGGCCGCCCTCCGGATTTGCACTTATCTGCACTATTTTTTCAGCAACATCTCCGCCGCCTGCGCCACATCTTTGTCGCCGCGGCCGGAGAGATTCACGATGATAATCTCGTCACTGCGCATTTGCGGAGCCACCTTGATGGCATGGGCAACGGCATGGGCGGACTCCAACGCGGGGATGATGCCCTCGACCGCAGCCAGGGTGCGAAAAGCCGCCAGCGCTTCCTCATCCGTCGCATAATCGTACTGCACCCGCCCGAGGTCGCGCAGGTAGCAATGCTCGGGACCAACCGCGGCGTAGTCGAGCCCCGCCGATACCGAATGAGTCGATTCGATTTGTCCATCCTCGTCAGCCAGCAACCAGGTTTTTGCGCCTTGGAGAACACCCAGGCGACCGCCTTGAAACCGCGCGGCGTGTTTGCCAGCAATGATCCCCTCGCCCCCGGCTTCCACCCCCGTCATCCTCACCAAGTCGTCCTTGAGAAACGGATAGAACAATCCAATGGCATTGCTGCCGCCGCCGACGCAGGCAATGAGCAGGTCGGGCAGGCGTTCCTCGCGCAGCAAAATCTGCCGCCGGGTCTCGTCGCCGATCACGCGGTGAAAATCCCGTACCATCATCGGATACGGATGCGCCCCATAAGCCGTACCGAGGATGTAATGGGTCGAGCGCACATTCGTCACCCAGTCGCGCATGGCCTCGTTGACCGCTTCCTTCAAAGTCGCCTGACCCGCTGTGACTGGCACGACCCTGGCTCCGAGAAATTCCATGCGGGCGACATTGAGTGCCTGCCGTTTCATATCCACCGCCCCCATGTAAACGACGCATTCAAATCCAAACCGCGCCGCCACCGTCGCCGTGGCCACCCCGTGCTGGCCGGCTCCGGTTTCCGCGATGACGCGTTTTTTACCCATGCGTTTGCACAGAATCGCCTGGCCGACGGCATTGTTGATCTTGTGCGCGCCGGTGTGCAAAAGGTCTTCGCGCTTCAAATAAATCTTCGCGCCGCCGAGATGTTGGGTTAGTCGCTCGGCAAAATAAAGCGGCGTGGCCCGTCCGCAATAGTCGGCCAGCAGGGAGGAAAACTCCCGGCGAAATTCCGGATCTTTGCGCGCCTTGTCGTATTCGCGTTCCAGTTCTTCCAAGGCACTAAATAGCGTTTCTGGCACAAATTTCCCCCCGTAAGGACCAAAATGGCCATGCGCGTCGGGGAGGGAGGCGGCAGTTTCAGCAGACATAATTCAACTATTATGGCGTTTCTTCAGCATCGCTGCAACTGCGCGCCGATGCGGCGACGGCATGGGCGGCAGATCCTCGAGAGCAAAGCCACTGAGCGACCGTTCTCCGCGCGGTTCGGCAAAAAGCTGCATCGTCACCTGATAGCGTGTGATCGGATATATTTCGATGTGATCGGATTTCCGCCCGCCCGGTTTTGTCAGCGGCAGCAACCACAGCCCTTTCCAGCGCGGACCGGGGGAGGCTTCCAACCAGAGCTTGCCCCGAAAAACAATAAACGCCCGCGATTCGGCGAAGATCTCGGTCGGCCGACGCGGCTTTTTCACCGGCAATAACTCCGGCGTATCAGCCCGGCAATGCTCCCGCACGGGACAGTCGGGGCACTGCGGATTTCGGGCTGTGCAAATCAACGCTCCAAGTTCCATCAAGGCGGAATTGTGAAGCCTGCCCCCTTTTTCCGGCAAAAGCTCCCGTGCGGCTTTCTGCAAAAAACTTTTTCCGCGTGCGTCGTCAATCGGATGTCGCCAGTTTTTCAGCCGGGCCAGAACTCGCGCAATATTCGCGTCAATCACCGGTTCCACCGCATCATACGCAAACGAAGCGATCGCCGCCGAGGCGTATGCGCCCACGCCGGGCAGGCCGCGCAACGATTCGGCATCTCGCGGAATTTTTCCCTGATGGTTTTCCCTCACCACCCTTGCCGCCCGGTGAAGGTTGCGCGCGCGGCTGTAATAGCCCAATCCTTGCCAAAGCGCGAAAACCTCTTGTTCTTCCGCCGCAGCCAAGGCCTCAACTGTCGGAAATTTTTCCATCCATCGGGCAAAATACGGGATCACCGCTGTCACCGTTGTCTGCTGGAGCATGAACTCGGAGACCATGACGGCATACGGATCGCGGGTTTGACGCCAGGGGAGATTGCGTCCGTGACGCTTGAACCACCGCGCAAATTTTTCCCGCATTTTTTCCTCCGCGTCCCCGTGTTGCTGGGGTTTACTGATTTTCCACGTGTCGGAAAAAGGCATCACTCTTTACACTACGCCGCTCACGGCGGAACAAGCCGGGAAGTTAAAACAGCTTCTCCAGCAGGATGGTTACAAATTTGAACCGCGCCCCTACACGCTCTACTTCGGGCAGAAGGACAAGCTGACCATTGCCGTTTACGAAAAAGGTCCCAAGGCGGTGATTCAAGGTCGGGGCACGGAGGAGTTTGTCCAATACCGGCTCGAACCCGAAATCCTCGGTGAGGCCAAACTTGGCTACGAAGAGGTGCACAATCCCGAGATGTTCCAGCCGCATTTCGGCGTGGACGAGAGCGGCAAGGGCGATTTTTTTGGACCCCTCGTCATCGCCGGAGTTTATGTGGACCGCGACCTTGCCCATCAGTTCAAAGAGCTCGGCATCACCGACAGCAAGCGCATTTCCTCCGACAAACGCATCCGCGATCTGGCCGACGGCATTCGCCGATCCCGCGCCGCCCAGAGCGTCGTGGTCATCAGCCCCGAACGCTACAACGCCCTCTTCCAAAAAATCGGCAACCTCAACCGCCTGCTCGCCTGGGGTCACGCCCGCATCATCGAAAATCTCTGCGAACTGCGTCCCGACTGTCCCCGCGCGCTCTCTGACAAATTCGCCGACGCCCGCCTGATCGAACGGGCCCTGATGGAAAAAGGCCGCGGCATCCAGCTCGACCAGCGCACGAAGGCGGAATCCGACTTTGCCGTCGCCGCCGCCTCCATCCTCGCGCGGGAAAAATTCATCGACTGGCTGGAGACCGCCGGAAAAAAGCTCGGCCTCACCCTGGCCCGGGGTGTTTCCGCCACGGTAAAGGACACCGCGCGAAAGATCGCGGGGAAAGGCGGACGGGACGCTCTCGCCACCGTAGCCAAGATGCATTTTAAAACTGCGGCGGAAGTGCTATCCTGACCCCATGGAACTAAACGCCTGGACTCACCAACTCCGCACCACCTACGACAAAGCCGTGGACCTCTATCGCCGTGGCAACCACGACCTGACCACCTATTTTACCGATGACGAAAAAGCCTTTCTCTCTTCCATCGGACTCAAACCGATCAACCTCTACGACTATGTCGAGGACTGGATTCGCAGTGGAGAACCGGACTGGGACACCTTCCTGCTCGTGGTTGCGGCCCGGCGCGATTATTTTCTCTACGAACAGCACGCGAGGCCAAACCCAGCCGAGTTGGACAGCACCAAACTCCCGCCCCGCGAAGCCACTATCGGCGGCATCGAATGGCTGCCGCGCATCATCGTCAAGGCCCGCTGTTTTCTGGAAGGAGGGCTTTGCCACGACATCATGTATGGCTGCGGCGGAGACCGGAATTTTCTCAAGACCCAGAATCTTCATCCGGCGGATTTTCTCCGGGCCGTGTGGGCCGCCCATGGCGATGACGACAAAGTCCTTGCATTCGTTCGATCCGCGACGAAAGAAAACGGGTGAGTGACGAAGGCGATAATATCTCCTATGCGTTAGCGCTTCCTACCATTCGACTATGTCCTACCTTATTTTCAAAGACGTCCACAGCCTCTTGCGTTGGCTGGTCATTCTCTCCTGTGCCTGGGCACTGCTGCGCATGTGGAGCGGATTTCTCTCCGGAGCAGTCTGGACCAGCAAGGACCGCCAGAGCGGCCTGATTTTTACCAGCATCCTGAATCTCCAGTTGCTGATCGGCATCGTCCTTTACGCCATCAGTCCGGTCACCAAGGCGGCCATGGCCAATTTTGGCGCAGCCATGAAGGATGGTATGCTGCGCTATTTTGCCGTCGAGCATGTCACCGGAATGCTCCTCGCCGTGATCATTGCCCAGGTGGGATTCTCCCTCTCCAAACGCGCCCCTACCGACCGGGCCAAATTTTTGAAAGCCGCCGTGGCCTACTCCATCGCCGCCTTGCTCATCCTGGCCAGCATCCCCTGGCCCTTCATGAAATACGGGCGTCCGCTTTTCCCCGCCTTCGGCGGCTGAACCTTGGTGGCTTCGGCATCCTGCCGATGATCCTGTTGAAACGTCGGTTGGAATCGGAGCGTTCGCGAGGGAGTTCACGCTTCAGCGTGTGCCGGTCGGAATCGCCTAAAGGCTGGACTCCAACGCGGGATTCCCCCGCGCGGAAAAGTTTTGCGTCATGCACCCGCCATCCCGCTTGAATGCCAAAACGACTTGCCTTACGCTCTCATCCATGAACCCCCGACTTCTGTTCCTCTCCGCGCTATGTGGCTTGGCTGTTTCGGGAACCGTGGAGGCCGGCGGGCGATGTGGAGGTTGGCAAGGCGGTGGCGGGTTTTACGGTCCTGCCTATGGCTGGGGCGGTGGTGGCTGGGGCGGTGGTCCAGGCTGGGGCTGGGACGGATGGGGACCTTCGTTCGGTGTTTCTGTTGTCGCCCCCGTGCCGGTCTATCGCGCTGTTTATGTTTCTCGACCGGTTTCGATCCGCTACGGCTATTCGCGCTCCGTTATTGCCCAAACTCAGGTCCAGCTCGCCCGGCTGGGATATTACTCCAGCAGCATCGACGGCGATTTTGGCCCGAAAACCAGCCGCGCCATCCAGCGGTTCCAGATCGACGCTGGCCTGCCTGTGACTGGGGCTCTGGATCGGCGAACCCTTTCCCGCCTGGGCGTGCCTTCCTAGCCGCCGACGGCGCGGTGAGTTAACGCAGCGGGGCTGCAGCTGTTCCCGCGACGGAAGAGGAAAAACCGCGCGCCAGGATGGTTTTCTCCGCAAAACCGGCCAGTCCCGGATGCGGTGCGGATTTTTTCACCTCCGCCAAATCGCGCAAAAGTTGCTCCCCGATCGCATCGAGCCGCGGACGGATATCACGGCGCAAATCCCGCGGCGGCACTGCGGGAAGGGACGTTCCCCGCTTCCAAGCGGAAATCAATTTCTCCTGCACCTGGCGCGAGGCGGCAATCTGCGCCTCAAAAAACTCCCGCCCAACTTCCTCGGACAATCCGATCCTCCGCGCCTGCAATTCGAGGGACGCCAGCAACTCCGTCTCCCGTTTGGGATCTTTCACCGGACCGTTGTTCTGGAATTTGTTCCAGGCCACCTGACAGGCCAGCTCCAGCCGTTGCACCATAAACTCAACCAGCCGCGCCTCCGCGCGCGACGGTGAGAAGGCCGCTGGTCGCATGGAACCGGAGCAGCCGCAGAGAACGAGGGTCAGACCGACGGCGGCCGATCGAAATACGCTCGCAGTCATGGCTGCGGCGGAGGCAATTCCGCCATTTTCCACAGGTCGAATTCCGGCCCGAACTGCGCCAGACAATCCAGCGTGTAGGAGATCCGGAACACCCTCAACGGCAAGGTCAGCACCGTGCTTAAGTACGGCAGGAAGCCGAGGCAACAGGTCAGGCATCCCAGAATCATGGCGATGAGCAAAAACGCAAATCCCATCACCATGCGGATCAGCAGATAAATCAGAAAATCCGCCGGCCGCTCCGTGGCCAGCACCCACACCCGCCGCGCCGCCTCTCCCGCCCCACAGCCGCTGGCATACATGACGGGAACACCAAATTCGCGGTAGAAAAACATGACAAGGATCAGCGGCACCCAAAGAATCACCATCACTGCCAGGGCCAGGAGAAGAGGGATGTAGGCGGAAAACGGTCTCATCCGAACGGCCGTCAGATCGCTCCAACAAAACACCAGCGCGAAAATGAGGAATCCGACCATGAGAGCGAACGCCCCGAGGCAGATCACCAGATAGAATCGAAAGAGGCTGTTGCCGGGAACCCGAAAAGCCCGCCATGGTGCGGCGATCTCCGCACGATCGCGAATGACATTGTCCAGAAACATGAACTGCCCCCGAGCCCCGAGCCAGATGAGCAAAAGAGACAACAGCGCGATGACTAAGAAGAATCCGAGAATAATCAGTATCCAGATGTTCAGCCCCAGTGATGTCGCCCAGTTCAGCATCTCCGTGGCTTCACTTTGTGAGGGCGAGCCCGACTGATACGAACCCGAGCTTCCGGTGCCATCGAGAAAGCTGGCCAGCCAGGCGGAGAATCCGAGACAGAACCACTTCCCGATATCAAGAGAGCGAAAGAGAACGATTCCGGTCCGTTCCCAAGCCGAAGTGAAAGGTTTTACGAAATCGATCATACGTCGCCCCTCACAGCAATTCGGCGATCTGCACGGCATTCAGCGCCGCGCCTTTGAGGAGCTGGTCGCCGCAAACCCAGAAGGCGAGTCCATTTTCCATCGCACAATCCAGCCGCATCCGTCCGACAAAACAATCGTCCTGCCCGGCCGCTTCGAGCGGCATCGGGTACGCCTTCGCGAGGTTGTCATCATGCATTTGCACGCCGGCAAACGCCCCAATCGCCGCCCTCGCCTCGGATACGTTGACCGCTTTTTCAAACTCCGCACTCACCGAGACCGAATGTGCCCGGTAAACCGGAACCCGCACGCAGGTGACCGAAGCCCGAAACGACGGCAGGTGCATGATGCGACGGCCTTCATTTTGCATCTTCATCTCCTCCTTGGTGTAGCCCGTGTCCAGAAACGAATCGACCTGCGGAATTACATTGAAGGCAATCTGATGCGGAAAAACCTCGCGCTCGATGGGCAGTCCCTCCGCCACCGCCTTCAACTGGCCTTTCAGTTCCTCGATCGCCCTCGCCCCCGCCCCGGAGACGGCTTGGTAGCTCGATGCGAAGATTCGTTTCACGCCAAATTTTTGGTGCAGCGGATACAGCGCCATCAGCGTGACCGCCGTGGTGCAGTTCGGATTGGCAATAATCCCCTTGTGGTGCGCCACATCGCCGCCATTGATTTCGGGAACCACCAGGGGCACATTTTCCTGCATGCGGAAAGCGGAGGAGTTATCCACCACAACCGCGCCGGACTTCACCGCGATCGGGGCATAATCCTTGGAAGTTCCCCCGCCCGCACTGAACAGCGCCACATCAATACCCTCGAAGGAATTCACCCCCAGGGGCTCGACCGTGACGTCCTTGTCGCGGAATTTCAACGTCGTACCCGCCGAGCGCGGCGACGCCAGCAAACGCAGCGAAGCTACCGGAAAATTACGCCGCTCCATCACACGAAGCATTTCCACCCCGACAGCGCCTGTTGCGCCCACCACTGCGACCCGGTATTCTTTAGACATAAGGAGAGCCCATTATGTTTAACCATTCCACCAAACATGTCCACGCTCCAGTGGACAGTCCAACCCCCGGCTTGCGCATCGATGTTCCCCGCCAGATCCTTGTGCTCACCGAGGCAGGCGGGGCCAAAAAAACCTACCCGGTTTCCACCTCGCAATTCGGCCTTGGCCCCGAACCCGGCAGCTATCGAACTCCGCTCGGCCGCTTCGCCGTCTCCGAAAAAGTCGGACACGATGCCCCGCTCGGTTCCGTCTTTAAAAGCCGCCTGCCCACCGGCGAGATCGCCCCCGCAGGCGGAGACGAAGACCTCATCCTCACCCGCATCCTTTGGCTGGAGGGCCTCGAGGAGCAAAATGCCAACACCAAAGACCGCTACATTTACATCCACGGTACCAATCAAGAAAACCTCATCGGCACTCCCGCCAGTCACGGCTGCGTGCGCATGCGGAATGCCGACATCGCCGAGCTCTTCGATTTGGTCCCCGAGGGGACCGTAGTGGAAATCCTTGCGTGATTCTTATTGTCAGTTGGCCGGGATTTGCCAGAGTCCGCCCCAGCAACATGCTACGAAAGGAGGGGGAAAAAATTATGAAATTCGTTAAAATCTTTGCAGCGCTCGCAATCGCGGTCGCCGCACTCAGCTTGGGCGCTTGCGCCAGCAAATCGCAGCCGGCGCCGCCGCCAGCCAGCGTTGGCTACTCCAAATAAGCCTCGGCTTACGTTGAGGTTCAAGGCCGGTCGGGTTCATCCCCGCCCGGTCTTTTGTTTTTTCCCGCTCACGTGCAAGTTGCCCGGCACGTAAAATCTCCACGGCAGATCCACCGCCCGCGAGATGCCAATGCGAGGCGACGCGGAGACTTCGATCTTCCGGCCCGGATGAAAAGCAAACGCTGGGTCCGCGCACAAATCCATCCCATGATGCCCCCCGTTGACCGCCAGCGCCTGGGACAACTTACCCGGTCCCGAGCATAACCGCGTCAACTCCTCCATCCCCCTCGTCTTCCGCATCGCGTCGATACCTTCCAAAGGCTCCAACGCCCGGATGAGCACAAACCCCTGTCGCCGCCCCTTCACCAGCACGTTGAGCATCCAGTGCATGCCGTAATTGAAATACACGTAGGCGGTCCCCGCCTCGTGCTGAGCGACAAACGCCCGCGCACTCGGCCGAAACCACGTGTGACACGCCTCGTCATCCACCCCATCGTAAGCCTCCGTTTCGACCACCACGCCGGACAACTTCCCCCACTGCAACCGGCACCCCACTAACTCCCGCGCGCAAACCACCGGCTCGCGCTGAAAAAAACGACGGGGGATCATCTCTCAGGAAAGCAGGAAGGCAGGAAAATTACGGAGTGCCGTGGAGGACTCGCTTGATCGTCAACGGAGAGGTGGAAAAATTCAGCAGCAGACCGTGCTTTAGATCACATGCCTTTAGATAGCTTCGCACTTGGGCAAAATGCACATCTTCCAAGGCTTTGATCGCTTTGAGTTCGACCACGACAGCCTCTTCTACGAGAAGATCGAGCCGGTGCTCACCCACGCACTCACCACCGTAAAACACTGGCACCAACATTTGCGCTTCGATTTTTAGTCCGACTTTCCGCAACTCAACCTCAAGTTCCCGCTCATAGATTGACTCCAAAAACCCGGGGCCCAATTCGCGATGCACCGCGATCGCCCCTCCAATAATCTTTCCAGTCAGATCCTCCAATTCCATCTTCCTGCCTTCCTGCTTTCCTCAGAGCCCCGTTGGGTGATCCAGAAATTCCCACGGCAGGCCAAACTTCTCCAGCCCGTGTTTCCCCAGCGCCTTCACCCCAAAAGTCTCCGTCGCGTAGTGCCCCGCATAAAATACGTTCACTCCCAATTCCTCCGCCGCCGTGAAGCTCCAGTGTGGCCCCTCGCCCGTGATAAATGTATCCACTCCCTCCGCTGCCGCCCGGGCGATCTCTCCGCCCGCGCCACCTGTGACCACACCGATCCGCCGCGTTACTGCCGGACCGCCCGCCGCCAGATGCACCCGGCCGCCCACCGCCTTCCCCAGCCGGTCCGCCAGTTCCTCCCGCGCCATCTCCTGCTCCACCCGCCAGCCAATGTCCAAAAACGGTATCCGCCACTCTCCCAGCCCCAAAGCCTCGCAGAGCAGCGCATTATTGCCAAATACCGGATGCGCATCCAACGGCAGATGCGAGCTGTAAACGGCCAGGTTTCCCTCCAGCGCCAGCCGCAGTTTCCGATACGCCGCACCCGTCACGGGTCTGAGTCCGCTCCAAAATAACCCATGATGCACCACAAGGAGATCCGCCCCCGACTCCACCGCCTTCCGCACAACCGCCTCGCAGGCATCCACCGCCACCGCCACCTTCGTGACAATGCCCGAATTTTCCACCTGCAAACCATTCAGCGCATTCGGGTAATCCTTGATCTCCCCGACCTTCAAGAGGCCATCAAGATACGTCACCAACTCATCCAATTTCATCCGGACATTTAATCTCTAAGGAAAGCAGGAACACAGGAAAAAACTGCTGAACACCGCCCCATTTTCCTGCATTGCTTCCAACTTCACCGTCGAGTCCGTTTTCAGCCATACAGCTCTTCGTCCCCCCTTTCCTGCCTTCCTGCTTTCCTTAGAGCTCCCCTCAGCTCCCTAGTTTTTCCAGATTCACCCCCGTCGTCTCGATGCCGAAACGCCACGTGACCACCGCTCCCAGCAGTGATGTCCCAACCAAAATGTACAGCAGCAACGATGTCCCCAAGTCATTCAGCAAAATCGGAAATAAAAACGCCGTCAGTACCGCCCCGATCTTGGCGAACGACGCCGCAAAACCCGCCCCCACCCCGCGGATTTTCGTCGGGAAAACCTCTCCCGCCAGCAGATAAGTCATCGCGTTCGGCCCCAGGTTCGTCATCAGGTTGAACAGCATAAACCCCGCAAAAATCAGCACCACCTGCGCCGTTCCCGTGAAGTGGGTGGACAACGCCGCGATGAACAACCCCACCGCGCAGCCGATAAAACCGAAAACCTGCAGCTTGATCCGCCCGAACCGCTCGACCAAAAAAACCGCCAGCACGATCCCCACCACCAGCAGCACGTCAATAAGCGCCGCCCCCTCCGCCGCCTTCATGTCGTTGTGGATCACCTCGGCCAGATTGCGCTCATGCTGGCTGGCCGCCCCGATTGTCGCCGCCAGAATCGTCGGCGTGAAAATTCCGATTCCATAGGTCCCCAAATCCTGCAAAAACCATGGCACCGACGCCAGGATCGTCGCCCGCCGATGTTTCTTTTTGAAAAGCTTGGCAAATCCGGGCGTCTTGTCGTGCTTCTCGGCATCCACCACTTCCCGCAGCTTGACCTTTTTCGGATAGAGCGGATCGCGACGCAGCAAACGCTCCGTCTCCCGTTCCGCCTCTTGCACTAGTCCCTGCGTCATCAACCAATGCCCGCTCTGGCAGACAAAAAAACGTCCGATCGTCACGATGATTGCCGGTAAAATGGCCACGCCATACATCAAGCGCCAATCATAGACAGCCTCGTTGCTCTTCAAGATCATGAATCCGATCAGCGTCCCGACCAGCGCCCCCACGGCCTGAAAGGCAAACGCCCCCAGCACCAGCCGCCCGCGGTCTCCGCTTGGGATGCTCTCCGAGATCACCACATGCGCCGTCGGGTAATCGCACCCCAGCGCCAGCCCCATGCCAAAAAGACAAATTATCAACACCGGAAAACTCGGCGTAAACGCCACCGCCACCAGAAACACCGTAAAAAGCACCATCTCCGCAATGAACATCGCCTTGCGCCCGAAACGATCCGACAGCCCCCCCAGCGCCGTCGCGCCGATCAGGATGCCAAAGAGCGACGCCGCGCCCACAAGTCCCTTCTCCGCCGCTCCAATGCCGAATTCCAGCACGATCAGCGGCAGCGCCACGCCGGTCATAAAAACCACCAAACCCTCAAAGAATTTCCCCGCCGTCGCCAGCCCCCAGATCCGCCACTGCATCACCGTCATCGGCGTTTTTGGCACCACCGTCCCGTCCGCCCAAATCGGCGTCTCGTCAATATACTCCTGAACCGTGCGCTCTTGAGAAATCGCCATAAGTCCGCTGAGCCGATCAGCCTCCCGCCTGCTGGGCAACCCTCAAATTTTGCCAGATTCGTCACATAACGTCACTCGTTTCCTGCCGAAAAACCTATGCCGCCGGGCTCATTCGTAGTGAGGCCGCTAGCCAGGAGATAGGAGCGGGATCGGGGGAAATTCATACACTTAAATCTGAAAAAACCTAAACTCCCCTCCCCCCGAGTGTAGATTCATGTTCAGTAGAGGTGTAAGAAAAGAACGGGGAAACCATTCCCCTGAGATTTATCTTTCCTGCCCTCCTGCTTTCCTTAGAGCATCCGTCCCATGCTCAAAGCCGGAATCGTCGGCTTGCCCAATGTCGGCAAGTCCACTCTCTTCAACGCCGTCACCCGCACCCGAAAAGCGCAGGCGGCCAACTTTCCCTTCTGCACCATCGAGCCGAACATCGGCATCGTCAGCGTACCCGACGAACGTCTCGACCAACTCGCCAAGCTTTCCCATTCGGAAAAAATCATTCCCACCGCGATTGAATTCGTCGATATCGCCGGCCTTGTCGCCGGGGCCAGCGAGGGCGAGGGTCTCGGCAACCAATTTCTCAGCCACATCCGCGAGGTGGACGCCATCGTGCAGGTCGTGCGCTGTTTCGAGAGCGAAGACATTCACCACGTCACCGGCACGGTCGATCCCGTGCGCGACATCGAAGTCATCACCACCGAACTCATCCTGGCCGACATGGCCGGATTGAAAAAACGGGCCGAACGCCTGCAAAAGGGCGCGCGCGCCGGGGACAAAACCGCCAAAGCCGAAATCGCCCTCGCCGAAAAAATCCTCCCCCACCTCGACTCCGGCAGACCCGCCCTCACCGCCGATCTCACGGATGAGGAAAAGAAGACTCTCAAGGAATTTTTCCTCCTCACCAGCAAACCCGTCATCTTCGCCTGCAACGTGGGCGAGAACGAACTCGCGGCCTCGGACAATCCCCACATCAAGGCCGTGCGCGACTACGCCGCCAGCCACATGGGCAGCGAAGCCGTCGTGATCAGCGCGCAAATCGAGAGCGAACTTTCCGAACTCCCGCCTGAGGAAGCGGCGGAATTTCTGGCCGGCCTCGGCGTGAGCGACAGCGGCGTGAGTCTGCTCATCCGCGCTGTTTATCATCTGCTCGGCCTGCGCACTTATCTCACGACCGGACCAAAGGAAACCCGCGCCTGGACAATCCACGCGGGCGACAAAGCCCCCGCCGCCGCCGGAGTGATTCACAGCGATTTCGAACGCGGTTTCATCGCCGCCCAGACCATCGCCTTCACCGATCTCATCACCTACGGATCCGAAGCCAAGGCCCGCGAGAACGGCAAACTCCGCGTCGAAGGCAAAGAGTACGTCGTGCAGGACGGCGACGTGCGGGAGTTCCGCTTCAACGTCTAGGCGCGCTCCTCCTTCGCCGACCTGCATGAAAGCCCCGTTGATCTTGCTCATCGATGGAGAATGTGTGTTATGCAATCGGGTATCCCAGTTTGTCATCCGGCGTGACCCGGCAGGCAAATTCCAGTTTGCGGCGCTGCAATCGAAACGAGCCCGACGCCTTCTCGAGGAGCGCGGGCAGCCACCCCCCTCTCTCGGAACCTTCGTTCTCATTGAGGGCGAAGCCGTTTATTATCGCAGCGAAGCAGCTTTCCGAACTTTGGCGATGCTGCCGTTTCCGTGGTGGCTGACCCGGTACGGACTCTGGCTTCCGCGACCGCTGCGGGATCTCGGATATTTCCTGGTGGCCCGGACCCGCCTCAGGCTTTTCGGCTCAACCACGCTCTGCGGATTATTGACTTCCGCGGAACGTGAACGGTTTCTCACCGATGAAGTCCCGCCTTCGTGAAATTCGACGCGCTTTATATTGAAACCCCGATCCGTGCGCCTCTGGAGCGGATATGGGAATTGACGTAGACACCAGAATTGCATGAGAGGTGGGATCTGCGCTTCTCGTCCATCACCTACCTCCCCCGCAGCAAGGGGGAGCCGCAAAGATTTCTCTACTCAACCCACCTCGGTTTCGGCCTCCAGATCAAGGGAGCGGGCGAATCCGGCGGCGAGGCGATTGGAGCGGATGGCTCGCGTTCATCGGCACTCAGGTTGCGGTCGGAGGATCCGAAATCGCTCATCCGCGAGGGGGCGGGATCTTGGAAATACCTGCCGGACAAATGCGGGGTGACGTTTCTAACGCGCTACAACTACCGCGTGCGCTTCGGAGGGGCGGGGCGATTGCTCGATGGAATGCTCTTTCGACCGCTGATGCAGTGGGCAACGGCCTGCCACCGGAGACTGCTCTGCGCAACGGTGCGGTCGTGCGCTGGCCCGCGGGGCGGTGACGGTGGTATGGATCTATCAAGGCTTGGTGCCCTAGCTGCTGGGTCCCCCTACAAAAACCTCGCCAAATGCGATGGATCAACGCGAAGATGCCGCGTATTGATGCGGGCGATCCAACCCTCTCCTATGTCTGACCATTTCCCCACCTCGCCAATTCGCTACGAAGGCCCCGATTCGACCAATCTCCTCGCCTTCAAACAATACGACCCCACCGCCCTAGTGGAGGGCAAATCCATGAAGGATCATCTCCGTTTCGGCGCGGCCTACTGGCATTGCATGCGCAACGGGCTGGCGGATCCTTTCGGCGCAGCCACCGCGCTGATGCCTTGGGACGACGGGACGGACGACGAGGCCAATGTGCTGCGCCGGGTGGATGTTTTCTTCGAGTTTCTCCAGAAAATTGGCATCGAATATTATTGTTTCCACGATCGCGATGTCTCGCCTGAGCGGGAGACCATTCGCGAAACGGAAGCGCAATTTGATCGCGTGATTGCCCGGCTGGCGGAGAAGCAGAAAGAAACGGGACGGAAATTGCTCTGGGGCACGGCCTGCCTGTTCGCGCATCCGCGTTACGCGCAGGGCGCGGGCACCTCGCCGGAACTCGGCGTCTTCACGTTTGCCGCAGCCCAGATCAAGAAAGCCATTGAGGCCACCCACCAGCTCGGCGGCGAAGGTTATACCTTCTGGGGCGGGCGTGAAGGATACTCCACCCTGCTCAACACCGACCTGAAACGCGAACGCGATCACCTCGCCGCGCTGTTGCATCTGGCGGTAAATCATAAGAAAGCCATCGGATTTCAAGGCGCTTTCTACATAGAACCCAAGCCGCAGGAACCCACCACCCACCAGTACGATTCCGACGCCGAGGCTTGCCTGAATTTCCTCCGGGAGTTCGGGCTGATGGATGAATTCAAACTCAACCTCGAAACCAATCACGCCACCCTGGCCGGCCACACCATGGTGCACGAAATCCGCGCCGCCCGTGCCGCAGGAGCCCTCGGTTCGGTCGATGCCAACCAAGGAACGGCCAATTGCGGCTGGGACACCGACGAGTTTCCCACCGACTTGTATCTCACCACCGGCATCATGCTGGAGGTTCTGGAAATGGGCGGATTCACCACTGGCGGGCTCAACTTCGACGCGAAACGCCGCCGCGATTCTTTCGAACCGCTGGATCTTTTTCATGCCCACATCGCCGGAATGGATGCTTTCGCCGCCGGCCTCAAAGTCGCCTCAGCCATCCGCAAGGACGGACGGATCAGCCAATTTATCAGCGAGCGATATTCGAGCTGGGACTCAGACCTCGGCCGCCGCATTGAATCCGGGCAGGCCAGCTTGGAAGAGTTGCACCGCATCGCGCTGGAAAGCCCCGCGCCATCGGTGAAACCCGGACGCCAGGAGATCCTCGAAGGCATCGTCAATCAGATCCTACGACGCCAGTCGTAGCGCGGTTCAGTGAGGTATCCGCCGTCGTAAGACGGTCGAGGGGATTCACCACACTCTCACGAGCGCGGCTACATCCTGCAACGCCCCAAAAAGCGGGGCTTGGAAAAGCGTAAATTTGCCCGCGACGAGAAAACCGCGGAATAAATTTTTCTGACAGGTTCAGCCCACAATTTTCAGATCAGAGAAATACCGGCGG
The DNA here is from genome assembly GCA_041746635.1 of Terrimicrobiaceae bacterium. Lineage (GTDB taxonomy): Bacteria > Verrucomicrobiota > Verrucomicrobiia > Chthoniobacterales > Terrimicrobiaceae > CAMASH01. The sequence continues at coordinate 29,983 of JBGTGQ010000049.1, forward strand.
AGGGGGTCGAACCCACACTCCCGAAGGAACGCGATTTTGAGTCGCGCGCGTCTGCCAATTCCGCCACGCCGGCTTAAGAGTAAATCAGACAGAAACCATAAGATATATCAACTTTTTCTTGCGTCTGTGCTAGAGATTGTGCTAGAGCGATGCCGTGAAAGGCACCGATACGGCGGGAAGTCAGGACTCCCGAAAAATTAGCTCTAGCACAATTCATGGGGCGCAGTTTAGCGCGGCCCGCGATTCGCGCAACCGTAGAGTTAAGGGGCTCATGATCCGCAATGGCCGCTACTACGGGCAGCTTTGGGTTGATCGTGGGGACGGCAAGAAAACGGCCCGGAAGTTCCCTCTCCGCTTCGAGAATGGCGAGCCTGCCCGCACCTTGACGGAAGCGCAAGCTGCCTTGGACGATCTTCGGCAGGCCCGGAAAGCGGACAAGCTGCCCGCACCTGGCCGCAAGCCAAGCCTGGGGGATTACATCGAGACGTATTTTCTAAAACCCACGATCCAGCAGAAACGCAAGAACACCCTCATTGCAGAGCGGGTTTGTCTGAATGCCTGGAAAACGGCCCTCGGGACTCTGCCGGTTGATCGTGTTCAGACTCCCCAGATAGCGGCCTTCCTTGATTCGCTGCTGGCCGGGGGACGGAAGGCCCGTACCGGGAACATTTACCTGACCTCCCTCCGCAACGTGCTCCGGGCAGCAAAGCGGGACGGCCTTGTGCGGGAGCTTCCCGAAATCGAAAGGCTGGCTCAAGAGCCGCCGCCGAAACGCCGGCTGCTCTCCCTGGCCGAAGTGGAAAGGCTGTTGGCTGCCGCCCGTCCTGAATCGAAGAACGGGGATTTGCTTTTCGATTACCTGCGGTTCCTGGCCTATACTGGCGCGAGGGAAAAAGAGGCTCTCCGCGTTCGCTGGGCCGATGTGGATTTCACAAGGGAGATCGTCACCATCGGCGCGGACGGTCTGAGCAAGAATCACGAATCGCGGGCCGTGGATTTCAATTCGTCCCTGCGCGATTTGCTGGCCGACATGAAAGGCCGGCGTGACCCTGATTGCTCTTTCCTCTTCCCGTCTCCCCAACGGGGCGAGCGTGACGAACACGCGCACACGTTGAAAGAAAGTTTCCGCAAGGCGCGTGTGGCTGCGGAGTTGCCCGGTGTCGGATTCCATCATCTCCGGGTGTTCTTCATTTCCTGGGCCGTGATGAACGGAATTGATTTTATGACCATTGCCCGATGGGCCGGGCACAAGGACGGCGGGGTTCTCATTGGCAAGGTGTATGGCGACCTGGCCGACGAACATCGCAAACGCTCCGCGGAAAAGATGCGTTTTGGAATCGAGGTTTTACCCGCTCCCGAAACGGAAAAGGCCCGCGCGGCATGAACAAGAAATCCTCCATATTCCCGCAAAATCCGTCATCCCGTCATTGTCGGGCCGTGATCGCCTCGCAAGTCGCGTGCTTATCGTGGTTTACATCTATGACTGGCAAGGCAAGAGCCGCGTCACTCACCCTGTCATTGCCCACGATAAATGATAAGAAATCCATTATATATAAGTGCTGTTATATGATGTTATTAAATGCAGGCCGTCCTGTCTACAATAATACAGGCAACTTATGACAATTGAAAAGAAGTCCGCAAAATCACCCCTTCTTTCCGCCCTTCTAGACGATGTGCAAGCGTTCTGCAAAGCCCGCCGGGGTCGAGTGGCAGAACTGGCCACGGCCCTGGGTGTAGCACAACCCCAGATTTCCGCCTGGCTAACACGCCGGGTTGAGCCGTCCGGGGAAGTGACCTTGCAGATTTCCGCATGGCTCTTGCGAGAGCGGGAATGCGAGGATGCGGCGAGGGTTGCGAAGATCGCCGCTGTCCCAGCCCGTCTCTCTGCCGCTTTGAAGGGGGCTGTGCGATGAGTTTCAAAACGAATGAACTGCTGCCGTGTGTTTTGAGGAAATGAAATCCAAACCCTCACTTTTCAAAGCGATCATGGGCTTTCTGCTTGGCTACTATGTGGCCGCGCCACTACTGGCAGGGCTCGCTGTGCTGGCCTTCCTCTACTGGCTGTTCTGCGTCTAAGTGGCAATATGAGCGCGAAATCTATCGAGTTTGAATACGATCTGGTGGAGACTTGGGAAGTCTGCCCAGACGATTACGAATGGGTGAGGGAATTGCCAATCATCCAGAAAAACGCGGACACACGCCTGCTCAACAACCTGAGTGTCGGAGTGAGTGGAGATGGTAGTTTTTTCCTGTTCTTTAATGAATGGAGGGAAATACCTGGGGGCTCGGAGTTGAATGCTGTCGCGAATCCTCACTGGGAATTGGTCAACGGTCGACTGCGGTTCAAATGGACGGTGCTTCCCATCTCTCGCCGGGAAGCCTTTGAGATTGTTGCCCGTGCCTATCTTCCCGATGTGTTTCATCGGGAAGCGGGCGTTTGATTCGGACGCGCTCCTCGCGGATAAACGCGCGTTTATTGGTCGAATAGACGCGCGTCTATTGGGTGCGGATGAACGCGCGTTCATTTGCTATCTGGTGAAAGCTCGGGTGATTTCACCCTGTTATTATGTTCAACATTTGACAGCCCGCCTTGCCGATGAAAACACTATTGATTCAAGCGGCCACCAGCCTGACAGACGATTTACCTCCGATCCGGCTGGAAAGGTTCATAGAGGAAAGCGGGCTCTCCCATGTGACTTGCTGGCGTTACCGTCGCAAGGGGTGGCTTCGAACGCTGAATATCGCGGGCAAAGTCTTTCTCACCCGGTCAGCGGTTCGTGAATTCAACGAACGGGCCGCCAATGGTGAGTTTGCCCGCGTGGTCAAGTCACCCACTCGCAAAGCGGTATCAGTCGCGAAGGCGGGCAAGTAACATGGACGCGGCCAATGAAGCATGGGCAGGGGAAGCTTATCTTCTGCAATTTCACGACGAGCGCGGGGTTCTCATTTGCATGGAAGTCCCTCGGGAGTGGGTTGTGTCCGAGATTTCCAAAGCGTTGAGAGGCGGAACAATCTCTCTCAGTGTGATGGCAGACAGAATTGAGTGCGGTGATTCCAAAGCCATGAGGGGCGGAACCGCTGAGCTCAGAGTGATGTTGGCTGAGCAAAACAAGGGTTGAGGCGATGGCTATCACCTACGTCGGACTAGTCAATGACTGGTGGCTCACCGAAGAAGAGGAGGGTCGCCCTTTCCTCGAACTTCCAACCTTGTCGCAAACTTGGAAAATGAAAGCGACGCACGTGCAGCAATTCAAGGCCGCTTTTCAAGTGGGGGCAGCCCTCTCTGGCGGATTCATTGTTGATCGCCGGGTGAAAGATCAGGGCATGTTTCCGGAAGCCTCGATCAACATTGCCCTGCCGCCTGATTTTCAGAAATACACACTTGCCATCAGCCGTGGCCATCAAACTGCTAGCAAGGGCGCACAGGTGGAAACCGATCTCATCATTGGCGACAAAGACGATAAAGGAAACAACATTGGCGCGGAGATTTACCAAGTCGAGCGAAGGGTGAGTTTTATCGCACCGCAAAGCGTCTACACTTACTGGTCTAGTTCCAAACCTTTAGGCCCGCGATTCACGTCGCCCAGCGAAACGAGTTCGCCAATACTGCTTTCCTCGCGGATCACAGCGCGAAGCGCGGTGCGGAGCTTGACGTTCTCGGGCAACGCACCGATCTCGCTTGCGACTGCAGTGGCAATGCCGCCTTCCGGGAAAATCACAGGGCATCAGGCCGATCCGATTCCGGGCACGCCGTGGTATCGCTGCCAGGATACGATTGCCTATGGATTTTGGGGGGATGAATGAAGCGGCGCGATTGGTGCCAGCCCGATATGTTCCCGGAGTTCTCGACCGAGGGAGTTCGCGCATTGAGATCGCCTAAGTGTCCGAAGCAAATTGCCATGGTGAAAATTTGCGCCTTGCTGGCAAAGATTTTCCGGCGGCCTGATGATCCGGCGGGAGGTTCTGCAGTCGTGGATGCAATTCGCCTTTTTGGCGGGGCATTTAGCAATTCTGCGCGGAAAATGATTGCCGTTGCTGCCGGTGTTCACACGCGGAACCGACTTCCTGATGACCTGCTGCCGCTTGCATCGGCGGTGGACGGCGAGACGCTTTCCATAGTCCGCCGTCTCCGCCCGCTTTTTGTCGAGGCAATCCGGCTTCTGGATCGCATGGCGGAAGAAGGAAAATGAGCGAACCGACACAAACTCATCGGCTGGAAATGGGCCCCGCCGGTTGCTGTGCCGTGAAGCTGACTTTTGTCTCTGCCGAACAAATTACCGCTGCCGTGGATATGCCGGCGGGTTTGAATCGGAAAAACCGCAGGATTCTGCAACGTTGGGTGTCTGCGATATTTCGCAAGCTGGATGCCGATCCGCGCGGCTTGCGCATCGTGGCGACGTGCAACGGGCGCGTTGTCTCACTGGGCGTTGAACATAAAGGGAAGGGAGTTGTGCTTTTTCCATGAGTGGAGACCGGTCCATGATCGAGGCGGCAAAGCGGGCACTGCCTCTCCCCGATCTTCTGCGCAAACTGGGCCATGAACCGCCGTCTGATGGCGAAGGGAACATGCGCAGTCCCTTCGCGAAGGGGCGCAAACAGAAGTCCCCTTCCTTTTCGCTCTTTCGCCGTGGCGAAGCTTGGGGATGGTGCGACCGGAGCGGGGGCACGGAAACAAAGGGCGACGAAATCACCCTGCTGGAAAAAATCGAGGGGCTGACAACAGCCGAAGCAATCGCCCGCTATGTTGCCCTTGCCGGAGTGGAAAACGCGCGTCCTAGGGTATCTGTGCGCAAAATCAAGGCGACTCGCAAGCCGGGTGAGAAGCCAATAAAGGTGCCTTTATCCACTCCCCCGGCCGTACGCAGGTCCGATCCGATGGATTGGCCGGCGGCTGTGGCAAAGTTCACAAATGGACACATTGCCCGCCTCGCGGCCTGGCGCGGCTATTCTGTGGAATTTGTTCGCTGGCTGAAAGCGCAGAGCCTTGTGGGCATTCGGAAAGATGGCATAGCCTTCCCGGTCCACCGGCCAGATGGCGAGATTGTAGCTGCTCACATTCGCCCGAAGTCGGGACGCTGGTTCTATCATCCGAAAGGGGAAGGCTGTCAGCCGTTCATCATCGGCAACCCTGCTACGGCAACGAAAACGATGGTTTTTGAATCTCAATGGGATGCCTTTGCCGTCATGGATGCGATGGGATGGCACACGTCTGCACCAGAGGGCTGGGCTGTTCTCATCACACGCGGCTCGAGCAATGGCCGCCATGCCGCGCGAGCGGGAGGCATCACGTATGCATGGCTACAAAACGACGAGGAAAAGGACGGCAAACGCGCGGGGGAAGAGTGGCTGCGGGAAGTCGTTGCCCATGCGCCGGGTGAAGTTTTCCGCGTGGCAGTTCCCGGCCAGCACAAGGACGCGAACGATTGGACCAGAACGGAAACCGTGGATGTATGGAAAAGCATCGAGGCGGCAACGCCGATGGAAAAACCAGCGTCACAATTCGAGAAGGCAACCGGAGGGCGAATTTCCACAAAGAAGGATGGTGGCAACGGGGATTCTCCGCCGCCATTTGATCCCCGGGCTGTGGTCAGGGACATGGGCTTGTATTGGCTCAACGGCTCCCCGTCCTATTTTCTGAAGCGTGAGGATGCCGGCCACACTCGCTTTCTCGAAATGGGAGCATCGGAAGTGCGGCGAAAATTACGGGTGCGCGGTGTGCGGAACCGCCCGGATCCGGACTCTGGCGAAAGTGTTTCACAGGTTGATCGTGTGCTTGATGCCGTCACAGAAACGGGAGCCGTCGATTTTGCTGCGAGCATCGCCGGCACACGGGCAGGTGTTTACGATCTGTCCGGCGGACGCGTGCTTGTTCGTGAATCCCCGCGACTGATCGAACCGAAGGATGGCGATTTCCAGATCATCGAGCACTTTCTTTCTGGCTTGCTGGGAGACGATGCGCTCCGCCTCATGTGCTGGCTCAAGGTGGGCTATGAGGCACTACTGGCAGGGCAACGCCGCCCTGGGCAAGCTCTCGTCATCGTCGGGCCGCCTGATTGCGGAAAAAGCCGCATCCAGCATCAAATCATCACGCCGATTCTTGCCGGCCGCTCGGCTGATCCGAAGTCCTTTTTCTTTGGGCGAACCGATTTCAATGCGGAGCTGGTGGGAGCCGAGCATCTGTTGATTGAGGAAGTGCCGTCTTCATCGCGCCATGAAGAGCGGTTATTTTTCGGAGAGCGAATCAAGGAGATCGTTGCCAACGATACCGCCCGCCTGCACAAAAAGAATCGTGATGCCGTGACTGTCTCCCCGTTCTGGCGGCTCTCAATCACGCTGAACGACAACCCCGAAAAGCTGCGCTGCCTGCCTCCACTCACGGACGATCTGGCGGAGAAGATCATCATGCTACAGGTCCGCTCTGCTCCCGAATTCTGGGCACGCTTTGCCGATGCGACCGATCCACGTGAGGCGTTCCGTGATGCAATCGAGCGGGAGTTGCCGGCGTTTGCTCATTGGCTCTTGTTCATGCCGATTCCCGCGCACCTTCAGGCCCGCCGCTATGGCGTGGCATCGTTCATCCATGAGGAAATCGGCCTCACGATCTATGAGGGCGAGCCGGAACATCACTTGCTTTTGCTGATCGACAAGGGACTGTGGGACGAACAAGAGAAGCCTGTTGCGCCTTGGCGCGGGGATGCAGAGGATTTGAAGCAGGCTCTCTGTGCAGAGGCATCCGCCAACAGAGGGTCAGCAACCCGGCTAATGGGTGGCGTTCAGCTTTCAACCATTGGCATCTGGCTCAGTCACCTGGCATCAAAGTTCCCTGCGAGGGTGACGAAGCATCGCACAGCCGAAAAGCGCGAGTGGGTTATCCATCCCCCTGCCGCTTGAGACTCTGAGGCTTCCCCTCCCCTTGTGGAGTTTGCACCGCTCGACGCGCGTCAGTGAGTTTTCATGACTGCAGTGACGGGCCTCCGTTGAATCTGTCATTGGTATCATCCTCATGAATGCTGGCTCTGCTGGTTGATTGTGACGGGATGACGGGTATGACGGGATTTGGGCAAGTCTTGGCATTTCCCGCCCCCCCCCCATAAGGAATCTTTTCCGAATACCCCCCTTGTGACAGTTATTGCGTGGCGACACTGAGGTTTCTGGCAACTGGCCGATTTATTCATGACAACTCGACAGCGGCTTTGTGACACTTGCTGCACGATGGATGGGCCGGATCGCCTCACCGTCGATCAACGGCAGGGTGTGTGCTGGATCGTTTCGGGTGCATCGTCGCGAGAGGCTGCTGAATGACGCACCCTTGAGCGAAAAAGGAACGTCTGGGAAGCGGGCCAGAAATGGCATCGGACTAGCACAATTCCTAGCACAGAAAGGAAGACGGCCCTCGCTTTACTGATTAAACGACCATCGGACGCACACGACTGAAACTCGTAAATTCCGGCTTGAAGGGCAGAAAAACGAATCAACCCTGCGCGGTTTCTTCTGATGCCTCCGTCAATCGATTTTGAACCGCCGCGATTTTCCCGCGAACGAAAATTTTCACGCCGGCAATCTCTGGCACTTCATCCAGCAGACGCTGGGTTAGTTTACGTCCCTCGATCAAGTTCGGGTTAGCAATGTTCAGGAAAGAGCGCAGGTCTGTCATCAGTTCAGCAGACACGCTCTCTTGCGGCCATCCTACTTCAACTCCATCATCGTTGAGCCGGTGCAAGATGGCAGAAGAAGTATCTCTGATGATTAGTGTTTCGCCGGGAACATCGTTCCCGATAGGAACCCAATTATTCCGGCGGCGGTTGATGATCCTTTTTTCTGCTGCGTGACGAGCTTTGTTTCGACTCATGTTTCGACGATAGCAAAGAGGTCAGATATTGCATCACTCTTCAACCATCGCCTTGCTGTGATAGAGCTGTGCTAGATCAACCCGAAGTCTGCCGAGTCCGATGAAACCTTGATCTGCGGGCGGAATCGGCTGCAAAGCCTGATAAATGCTTGCTCTGATGATTGGCAGGGAAGCGCAAAGCCATGCAGCGAAATCACAAATCGGAGCAATTTTGAGTCGCGCGCGTCTGCCAATTCCGCCACGCCGGCTTACAGTTCTGTATAGTTGCAGCGAGCCGGGTCGCTGGCAACCGCAGAATACGGAACTAGTCGTCCTCGTCTTTGGGCCCGACGGTTCGTTCGCCGGTCATGACTTCCTCCACGTTGCCGACTGCGCGCAAGGCGACGTCTTTGACCTTATTGGCCGTTCGCTCCAAGACGCCGCCGACGGTGCCAATCACGCCGCCGATTTGCCGTCCCGTGGCCGTGTTCTCCAGCCTCGGCCCCGGACTCTCCGTTTGCGGGAGCGAGGAAAGCTCCAGCGGCATGATCACCGAACCATCCTCGGCGGAAATGGTGATCACTCCCACTGGCGCGCCCATGTGATCCTGCAATCTCAGCACCCAAATGGGTGCGCCGGTCACATTATTGGCCCGCAGGGTGTAGTCCACCCAATTGAACCCGACCTGCCTGGCTGCGGCCTGCTTATTGGCGACATCAAAAGCGGCGTCGGAGTTCAGATTCAGACGGGTCAGCGCGATCGGCGGTTCAGCGCTGATGGCCGAATACCCACGCAGCGGCGTCCGCTCGGAAACAATAACATCGCCGGACACCACCACCTCGTGCACGCCGCCCCTCGCCGTGGGATCGCTGAAAATCAGCTTCCACTCCTGCGGACGCGGCTCGCCCCGTTCGCCCGTCACTTGCACCAGCGGAGCACCACCGGATACCTTCCGCGCCGTGCGCACCGCGGCGTACGCGCTGCCGCCATCCGCCCACGCCGTGACGTTCAAAATCACCGAGCCGAAAACGACTGTTGCCACTTTGCGCATCATGCCGGGAATCATCATGCACACTGCCGGGGATTTCCACGGAAAAAATCCGGCTGGCAGGCGGGCGCAGAAAATGAGAAAAGGATGCATGACCGCGGAAGTCGAATCGCTTCGCAAATCGCTGCAAATTTACAAAGGTCTCGTCGAGGTCAGCGGACTGATCAATTCCATCACCGACTACGACGAATTGCTGCGGGCCATTCTCGATGTCGCGCGGCGCGTGATCTTGGCTGAGGCCGCTTCGCTGTTTTTTGTCAACGAGGGCACCGGAACGCTCGATCTCGCCATCACGTCGTTTGCAGAAGGCCAGTTTCTCGAGCCGAAAATTTCCGTGCCGCGCGGCCGCGGGATATCCGGGTGGGTGGCCGAGCGCGGTGAAAGCCTGCTCATCCCCGATGCCTACGCCGACGACCGATTTTATCAGGACGCGGACAAACAGACTGGATTCCGCACCCGCTCGATTCTTTGCGCGCCGCTCAAGCGCGACGGCAAGGTGATCGGAGTGCTCCAGATTCTCAATCCCCGGGACAAAAAGGCTTTCGAGGAACAGGATCTCGATGGCTTCACCGCCTACGCAAACCTCACCGCCACCGCCATTGACAAACTGCGTTCGCTCGAACGCATGCGCGCGCAGGAACGGGTTGAACGCGATATCGCCATCGCTTCCGACATACAAAGGGAACTACTCTCCCGCGCCATTCCAGCGGAAATCCCCGGTGCCGCCTTCGCCGCCCACAACCAGGCCGCCTCGAATGTCGGCGGCGATTTTTACAATGTCTTCGTTAAGAGTCCCTACGAAATCTATTTCGCCATTGGCGACGTTTCCGGCAAGGGCATCGGTGCCTCCTTGCTCATGGCCCAAACGCTCAGCGCCATGCAGTTTGTGTTCGCCGCCACCACGAGTCCGGCCGATGCCATGGCCAAGTTGAACACCACGTTGAACGACCGCATCGTGCGCGGGATGTTTGTCACCATGCTAATTGGGCGGGTCACGCCTGGTGGTCGCATCGAACTGGCCAGCGCCGGACACTGCAAACCGGTGCTCCTCCGGGCCGACGGTTCGGCCATCGAAATCGAAACCGAAGGCGCGCTCCCGCTCGGCATCATGCCCAAGATCAACTACCGCCAGGGCAGGGTGGAACTGACACCGGGCGACTGGCTCATCTGCTACACCGACGGACTGTCCGAATCCCGCAGCCATCGCGACGAGTCGTTCTTCGAGGCCCAAATCGCCTCATCGCTGGTTGATCAGACGTTTACCTCGCCGCAGCCCATTGTGGATCGTTTGCTGGCAGCCGAACGCTTCCATCGCGGCACGGGCAGCCAGTTGGACGATCTGACCATTCTCGTGGGCGGCCTGACCCCCTTGGAGGGAAACGCTTTGTCGTTTCCCATAAATGCAAGCATTGACGAAGCAACACCCTCCGCTCCGTCTCGATGAAACAGCAACTCCATTTCACCAGTGATTCCTGCCAGTTGGCCGGGGTGCGCCAAACCGCGAGAGATTTTCTCGGCACCTGCGGCTTCGGGGAATGCCACACCGAACTTCTCGTGCTGGCCATCGATGAAGCCTGCACCAACATCATTCGCCACGCCTATGGCCACGAGGGCAAACCAATCCGCCTCGAAATGGAAAAACTCCGCGACCGGGTCCGCTTCACCCTGCGCGACTACGGGCGCACTTGCGACCTCAAGCGCATCCGCAGCCGTGAACTGGAGGATATTCGCCCCGGCGGCGTGGGCGTACACATCATCCGACAGGCTTTTGATTACGTGAAATACGAGCCTTGCGCCCGCGGAACCAGACTCATTCTGGAAAAAAAATTCGCGGAAAACCCGCAAGTTTTTTCCGCTGGTTCCTGAAGCAATGGAGGGTTGCGGGCCCTCGCAACCGAAACCCTCTTCTTAAAGTTCCACCTTGCCTTGCGCGAGCCCCAGCGGCAGCGGATCTGGCCGCGACATGGTGCTATTCAACTCGATGTGGCGGCCGGTTTCCGACGCATCAATAATCGAATGCATGATGTCGAGGACGTGATAAGCCACGCGATCGTTGGCACGATGTTCGCGACCCCTCGCAATCGCCGCCACCATGTCGCTCACACCAATGCCCCGGCTGTTTTCCGAATAACCGAATTCCAACGGCATCTCGCGCCACTCTTCCTCCCCCCGGCGACGCAGGAGAATGGTTCCGCCGAAGCCATTCGGATCGGGAACACCCATCGTTCCCTCGGAACCATAAATTTCGATATTTGGCATGCGATGGGCACTCACATCGAAGCTCGTGGCCAGCGTCACCACCGGCCCGGATTCAAAATCCATCACTCCCGTGACATGGGTGGGCACATCCACCTCAATAATCTGCCCCGCCAAGGGCTGGCTGGTGATTTCCCGCTGTTTGTAGCTGATGCGGGCCGAACCCGTGACGCGCCTGACCGGACCCAGCAATGTGGTGAACGCCGTGAGGTAATACGGCCCCATGTCGAAAAGAGGACCTCCGCCCTTTTTATAGAAAAACTCCGGATTCGGGTGCCACATCTCGACGCCACGGCCCAGCATGAATCCCGCCCCCCCGATGGGAACGCCGATGGCGCCTTCGTCAATGAGTTTGCGGCAGGTTTGCAGACTGGCTCCCAGGAAGGTGTCCGGCGCACACCCGATGCGAAGTTTTTTCTCTCGCGCCAGACCAATCATATCCCGCGCGTCGTGCCGCCGCAAAGCCAGAGGTTTTTCGTTGTAAACGTGTTTACCCTTTTTCAGGACTCTCAAGGCCACCTCACCATGCACGGCGGGGACGGTGAGATTGATCACCAGGGCCACGCCGGAATCCGCCAGCAGCTCGTCCACGGAGCACGCCTTCGGAATGCCGAATTCGCTCGCCAGCGCCTGAGCCCGCGACACGTCGATATCTGCGCAAGCCGCAATCTCGATATTCTCAAATTTCTTGCCGGCCTCGGCGTAAATTTTGCTGATGTTGCCGCATCCGATGATTCCTACAGGGGTTTTGCTCATAAAATTTTATCGGCTGGCCCACAACAGCCCGCGCTCCATGATCGTGCGGGCCTCGGGCACATCAAAGTCCTTAGCCACATGGCCGAGGGAGGAGAAAAACACCCGGCCCTGCCCCCAGGTTCGCGTCCACACCACCGGCATCACCGTTCCAGCAATCCAGGGATGAACCGCCCCATCGAACCTTGTCGTGGCCAGCACGCGATTGGAGGGGTCCGTGTGCATGTAGTACTGCTCGCTCTCCATTTCAAAATCCTTCAAGCCCGCTGTGATCGGGTCATCCTTCGCCGTAATGTTCACCGTGTAGCGAATGATATTTCCCGGATGCGCCACCCACTGGCCGCCCGTAAGAAACTGATATTCGGTGTTCTTGCGAAACGAATCACACATCCCGCCGTGCCAACCCGCCAGACCCACGCCCGAAGCTACCGCATCCCGCAATCCGGCAAACTGTTCGCCCGAGATTTCCCCCATTGTCCAGACCGGAACGATCAACGCAACCGAACTCATTAGTTCCTTGTCCAAATAAGAATCCAGCGTGTCGGAAATCGTTACGTCGTAGCCCTGTTCGCGCAGAAAGGGCGCAAAACGATCCACGCATTGTTCGGGTTCGTGGCCGTCCCACCCCCCCCAGACCATCAAAGCTTTTTTCGACATGAGAAGGGAACTACTACCCGGCCCGACACGGAGGGCCAGCCTTTTCTTGTTCGACAGAAAAACGCCGGCCGCTTAGCCTCAAAACGTGTCTCCCCACACCGCTGAATTCCTCGGCACGATGCTCCTCATCGTCCTCGGCGATGGAGTGGTTGCCAACGTCCTTCTCAACAAATCCAAAGGCCAGGGCTCCGGCTGGATCGTCATCACCACCGGCTGGGCGCTCGCTGTTTTTGTCGGAGTGGCCGCCGTGGCCCGCATCAGCGGCGCGCATCTGAATCCGGCCGTCTCCATCGGCCTCGCCACCGTCGGCGCTTTCGATTGGGTGGAAGTCCCCGGCTACATCGTGGCCCAAATGCTTGGCGCCTTTGTCGGAGCCGTCATCGTCTGGCTGGCCTACCTCCCGCATTGGAAAGAAACCCCCGACGGCGAACTAAAACGCGCCGTCTTTTGCACCGCCCCCGCCATCCGCAACGTGCCCGCGAATTTCCTCTGCGAAGTCATCGGCACGTTTATCCTGCTCTTCGGGGTGCTCACTATGAAAAGCGCCTTTGAGAGCACCCTCACCGGCAGCATTATTCCGATCAACCTCGGCGCGCTCAGCGCCCTCCCCGTAGCCCTGCTCGTCTGGGCCATTGGCCTCTCTCTCGGCGGCCCCACCGGCTACGCCATCAATCCCGCGCGCGACCTCGGCCCCCGCATCGCCCACGCCCTTCTCCCCATTCCGGGCAAAGCCTCCAACGACTGGTCCTACGCGTGGATTCCCGCCCTCGCCCCCATCGTCGGAGCACTCCTAGCAGCCGGCCTCTACCTCGCCCTCGGTAAATATTAGACTTCCGACTTCCGCCTTCCGACTTCATGAAACACATCCTCGCCCTCGACCAAGGCACCACCAGTTCCCGCGCCATTGTTTACGACGAACGCCTCCGTGCCTTCACATCAGCGCAAAAAGAATTCACCCAGCACTTCCCCCAACCCGGCTGGGTAGAACACGACGCCAACGAAATCTGGCAGACCGTCCTCGAAACCTCCCGCCAGGCCATCGAAAAGGCCGGCACCACCGACATCGCCGCCTTGGGCATCACCAATCAGCGCGAAACCATCGTCCTTTGGGATCGCAAAACCGGCGAGCCCGTCGCCCCCGCCATCGTCTGGCAGGACCGCCGCACCAGCGAATACATGACCGCCCTGCGCGAAGGCGGCAAGGAACCCGTCATCCAGCAAAAAACCGGACTCCTTCTCGACCCCTATTTCTCCGCCAGCAAACTCCATTGGCTCCTCCGTCAGATTCCCAACGCCATCGCCCGCTCCGCCCAGGGCGAACTCGCCGCCGGCACGATTGATTCCTGGCTCATCTACAAGCTCACCGGCGGACGCGAACATGTCACCGACGTCACCAACGCCTCCCGCACCATGCTGATGAATATTCGCACCGGCGATTGGGACGACGAACTCCTCGCCCTCTTTGCCATTCCCCGCGCCGTCCTTCCGCGAATCGCCCCCACCAGCGGACACTTCGGCGACACCAATCTCTTCGGAAAATCCATCCCCATCTGCAGCGCCGTCGGCGACCAACAAAGCGCCCTCTTCGGCCAGCTCTGCACCGCCCCCGGCCTCGTGAAATGCACCTACGGCACCGGCTGCTTCATGCTCATGTTCACCGGCTCCGACCCCATGGCCAGTGCCAATCGCCTCCTCTCCACCGTAGCCTGGAAAATCGGCGACGCCCCGCTCCAATACGCCCTCGAAGGCAGCGTCTTCGTCGGCGGAGCCGCCATCCAATGGCTGCGCGACGGCTTAAAAATCATCCGCACCGCCCCCGAGGTCAACGACCTTGCTGAGCAAGTTCCCGATTCCGGCGGCGTCTTCCTCGTCCCCGCCTTCACCGGCCTCGGCGCGCCCTACTGGGACTCCACCGCCCGCGGCACCATCCTCGGCATCACCCGCGGAACGACCTCGGCCCACATCGCCCGCGCCACCCTCGAAGGCATCGCCTGGCAAGTCACCGACCTCCTCGCCGCGATGGAAAAAGACTCCGGCCGCCGCCTCACCACCCTCCGCGTGGATGGAGGCGCGAGCGCCAGCGACCTCCTGATGCAAATGCAGTCCGACTCTCTCGGGGTCAAAGTCGAACGCCCAAAAAACCTCGAAACCACCGCCCTCGGTGCCGCCATGATGGCCGGTCTCGGCGCCGGTCTCTGGAAACACCCCGACGAACTCGCCCACATCCGCGAGGTGGACCAGCTCTTCCGCCCCACCACCACCAAGAAAGACCGCAGCACAAAACTCAAACAATGGCGTAAAGCCATCAAGCGTGCGAAGAACTGGGTGGAAAGTTGAACCGCCAAGACACCAAGGACACCAAGAGAGAAGAGAAATTCAGCCCTCCGCTTCCCCTCCTTTCCTTGGTGCCCTTGGTGCCTTGGTGGTAAAAAAATTTATGAACCGCGAACAAATGCTCCAACATCTCACCGCCGAAGCACAGTGGGACATCATCATCATCGGTGGAGGTGCCACCGGTCTCGGCGTCGCGGTTGACGCCGCCACCCGCGGCCTCAAGACCCTCCTCCTCGAGGCCCACGACTTCGCCAAAGGCACCTCCAGCCGCAGCACGAAACTCGTCCACGGCGGTGTCCGCTACCTTGAACAAGGCGACATCCCCCTCGTCCTCGAAGCCCTGCGCGAGCGCGGTTTGCTCCACCGCAACGCCCCCCACATTGTCCACCACCTCTCCTTCATCGTCCCCCGGTACAAATGGTGGGAAGGCCCCTTCTTCGGCATCGGCATGAAGGTCTATGACGCCCTCGCCGGAAAACTGAACCTCTCCCCTTCCAAGATTCTCTCCCGCGAGGAAACCATCAAACGCATCCCCAACATCGAACCCGAGAACCTCCTCGGCGGTGTCGAGTATTTCGATGGCCAGTTCGACGACTCCCGCCTCGCCATTACTCTCGCGCAAACCGCCGCCGACCACGGCGCCACCCTCCTCAACTACACCACCGTCACCGGCCTGAAAAAAACCGACGACATGACCAGTGGCCTCACCTGCCGCGACGAGGAAACCGGCGAATCCTACACCCTCCAGGCCCGCGTTATCATCAACGCCACCGGCATCTTCGCCGACGAGATCCGCCTCATGGACGAACCCACCGCCGCCCGCGCCGTCCAGCCCAGCCAGGGCGTCCACCTCGTCTTCGACCGCAGTTTCCTCCAGGGCGACTCCGCCATCATGGTCCCCCACACCGACGACGGACGCGTCCTCTTCGTCATCCCCTGGCACGACAAAGTCCTCGTCGGCACCACCGACACCGCCATGGACCGAGCCGAACTCGAACCCCGCGCCCTCGACGACGAAATCGGTTTCATCCTGAGAAACGCCGCCCGCTACCTCGCCCGCGATCCCAAACGCGAGGACATCCTCAGCATCTTCGCCGGCCAGCGCCCCCTCGTGCGCAAACCCGGCAAGGACGGCGGCGCGACGAAGGCCATTTCGCGCAACCACGAAGTCCTCGTCTCCGATTCCGGCTTGGTCACGATTGTCGGCGGCAAATGGACCACCTACCGCAAAATGGCTGAGGACACCCTCAACCACGCCACCCTCATCGGCGGCCTCGCCGAGAAACCCTGCGTCACCGAAAGCCTCCAACTCCACGGCTACCGCAGCCCTTGTGGGGAGAAGGGGACCCCGCAACCCCTTCAAGCCGCCGCCCTCCCCCCCGCCTACGCCGTCTATGGCTCCGACGCCACCAAGCTTGAAGAACTCGGCGAAAACACCCCGCTCCACCCCAGCCTGCCGTACACAAAAGCCAACGTCCTCTGGGCGGTCCGCCACGAAATGGCCCGCACCGTGGAAGACACCCTCTCCCGCCGCACCCGCGCCCTCTTACTCGATGCCCAAGCCGCCCTCGAATCCGCCCCCGAAGTCGCCACCCTCATGGCCGCGGAACTTAAGAAAGACAAAGATTGGGAAGCCGCGCAGGTGAAGGAATTTGAATCGCTGGCGAACGGCTACCTGCCCAAATAGCATTCCCGTTCACCTTCGCACGACGGCCGCTACGGAGTCCTCTCAACAACCTCCACACCTCCGCCGCCGCGCCGAGCCGGTTTCCGCGCCGAGTTTGGCGAGGCTGGGGATCGCGTGATTGTTCACCGTCCGGAAGTTGCGGCAGAGGATCCTCCTCACCCGGCTGCGGCCGTGATTCGCCGCGCGGCTTCGGCGTCTTTTTGGATCTGCGCCTTGAGTTCATCAATCGAGCCGAACTTCTGTTCCCCGCGCAGGAGCTTTTCAAAACGCACTTCCGCCTCCTCGCCGTAGCAATCTCCCGCGAAATCAAAAATGTGGATCTCCAAGAGCCGTTCCGGCGAAGTCGTGACGGTCGGACGCGTGCCGATATTCGCCACGCCTGGCAGCCAGTTTCCCCGCAAATTCACCCTCACGGCATAGACTCCATCGGGCGGGAATTGCTCATTGTGCGCGGCCAGATTGGCCGTTGGAAATCCGATCTTCCCGCCCAGGCCTGCCCCATGCTGCACGGTGCCGAGAATCGTGTAGTTGCGGCCCAAGAGATCGCGCGCCGTGGAAAGATCGCCCGCCTCGATGCAGCGCCGGATGCGCGTGCTGCTGATGGTTTCGCCTTGGAATGTCACCGGCTCGATCTCCACCGTTTCAAATCCCAGACGTGTACCGAACGTGCGCAGGAGATCCACGTTGCCGGACCGACCGCGACCGAAGGCCCATTGATGGCCCACACACAGGCAATGCAGCGACCCGGCATGGTGCACCAGTTTCTCGATAAAATGCTCCGGTTTCTGTGCGGCGAACTGCGCGTCGAACTTCAGCAGCAAGAGATTCGGACAGCCCAACTCCGCCATGAGCTTTTGTTTGTGCGGCGTGGAAGTCAGCAGTCGCGGCGAGGACTCCGGACGCAAAACCCGCAGAGGATGTGGGTCAAAGGTCAACACCACCGCCGAGCCACCTGCCTTTTCCGACTCCGCCATCACCCGCTGGATCAAGGCGCGATGCCCCCGATGCACCCCATCGAAGACCCCGATGGCCACGCTGAGCGGCTCCGGAATTTCCGACAGTTCGCCGATGGAATGCAGTACGCGCATCAAGCTCCGCGCAGGCGGGAGACTTCCGGCAAACTCATGATTCGCGCGGTGATTTCCTCGCGCGGCAGAGTTTTTAATTCCTCGACCGTCACCGCCCCTTCCACGCTGAAGCGACCGGATTTTGTGCGTCGCAGCGAGCGCAAGTGCGCACCGCAGCCGAGGTATTCGCCGATATCGAAGGCGTAGGTGCGGACGTAAAATCCCTTGCTGCAGACCACGCGGAAATCAATGTCGGGCAGGCGCATCTCCTGAATCTCGCTGGCATAGACGCGCACGAAGCGTGGTTCACGTTCGATCACCTTGCCCTGACGTGCCAGCTTGTAGAGCGGCACGCCGTCCTTCTTGATCGCGCTTACCATGGGCGGCGTTTGGTAAAAATCGCCCTTGAATTTGTCGCAAGCCGCCTCGATTTCCTCGCGGGAAAAATTCGGAACCGTCTTCGTCTCGACCACTACGCCGTCGGCATCCTGGCTGTCGGTCGTTTCCCCCAGGCGCATCGTGCCGACGTATTCCTTGTCCTCGCTCATGATGAGGTCCTGGATTTTCGTGCCGCGACCGAGCGTGAGGATCAGGAGCCCGGTGGCCAGGGGATCCAGCGTGCCGCAATGGCCGACTTTTTTGGTGTTAAGGGCCCGGCGGGCTATGGCAACGACATCGTGCGACGTCATGTCCTGCGCTTTGTCCACCAGCAGGACGCCGTCAGTTTCGGTTACGGATCTCATGACATACAGCTTCTAAAAATTTCTCTTTTACTTCCGCGAGCGAACCTTTGATCCGGGCCCCGGCCGCCAGTGGATGCCCGCCGCCGCCAAAATGCCCGCAGATCTCGCACACGTCCACCCGGGGATCTTTTGAGCGCGCGCTCACGCGCACTTTCCCGTCGGGCAGTTCCTCAAAAAACACCGCCGAGACCACTCCCTCGACCGAACGCAAATGATCAATAATGCCCTCATTGTCCTCGGGCTGAACCCCGAGTTGCTCCACCGTCGCGAGCGATAGCGCGAAACTGGCCAGATGTCCGTCGCAGGAAAATATTGCCTCGTTCAACGCATGCCGCAACAGATCGAGTCTCCGCCGCGGCTGGCTGTCATACATCGCCCGGGAAAGCTCCGCCACATTCACCCCCGCCGCCACCAACCGGGAGGCTGCGTCGAACGTACGGGCATTCGTGCCCGAATATTGAAACGACCCCGTGTCCGTCGAAATCGCCGCATACAGATTCGTTGCCACCTCCCGCGTGAGCGCCACGCCCCGGTCCTGGAAGAACTCGCAAAGAATCTGCCCCGTCGCCGGTGCCGTCGGGTCGATGTAACTCAGGTCCCCGTACGCCTCGTTGCTCACATGATGGTCCAGGTTGATGAACACCCCCGTGGACGCCACACTCTCCAGCACGGTGCCGAGGCGGTTTTTCACCGAGGTGTCCAGCGCCACCAAGGCATCGAAAGCCCGCGGGGTGGCGTCCGGCTTGGAAATCAGTTCGTGGCCGGGAAGATAGCGGAAATTTGGCGTCACCCCGTCCTGATTCCAAGCCGTCACCCGTTTCCCCTGGGAACGCAGCCAATGCGTGAAAGCCAGGGTCGAGCCCAGCGCGTCGCCATCCGGCCGCAAATGGCTGGCCACCAGAATATCCTGCGCGCCCTCCAGAGCTGTGGCGATTTGGGCGAAAGTGGCCGCGCTCATTGTCCTTCCTCCTTCTGCTCCAGCGAATCGAGGATGCCGAGCACGCGGTTGCCGCGCTCAATCGAGTTATCAAGTTGGAAATGCAAGTGCGGGGTGTATTTGAGCGAGACGCGTTTGGAAAGACCGCTCTGCAAAATCACACGGCCGTGTTCCAGCATTTCGAGGGTTTTCCGCCTCTCCGCCGGAGTGCCCAAGGCGCTGATAAACACATGCGCCTGCTTCAAATCCGGCGTGATGTCCACGGAACTCACCGTGACCAGAGGCGAGGGAAACGCCATTTCGCGCAAAATCAAGATTCCCAGCTCGCGCTTGAGAACTTCACAAACCCTTTCCAGACGGTGTTTCATTATAAAAAAGAGCGGCAAACTAACGATTTCTCTCCGGGGGTCGAGGCAATTCCCTTCTCTGAAAAAACAGAGTAGCTGATCTTTAGAAAAATCAAACCCCTCGATTGCGTACGTTCGCGCCGGGGGTGCATGACGGGAAAATTATCGAACCCGGTTCCTGAAGGCTGGATTGCAAGGGTTGGGCAACCCTTGGGATCCCAGCTTGGGCGATAACTTCCCATCATTTTCTCCTCTCCGATTGGCTTCACCTTTCAAGATTCTGAATACGGCCTGACCGCGCTCGGGAACCGCATATCGCGCGGCGCCAATCTCCAGGAATTGGGGCGGGTCTGAGCCGGAACGATTCAAAATGAGGCCCGCGAAACACTCGAATAAACGCGAAAAACAGGTGGCAGAAATCAAGAACGTCTATTCTTTTCGCCGATCGGTGGCCTCCGACTCGATCAGTCTTCGGATCACTTCCCTCATTTTTTCGCGTCTCCTCGTGTGTTTCGCGGGCAGGCAATTCCATCGTCACGGCTCACAAGGCTTAGTCGTGCCGGCCTGCCCCCGTGCGCGCCCAATCTCCACAGAGCCGAATTCGAGCCGGGCAATTCCCACCATGCCGCTCCACCGAAACTCACCCTTTCAAGGCACCCGTGGAGAGCCCTCGCACAAAGAGCTTCATGGTGAAAAGAAAGATGACGATCAACGGAAGGCTGGCGACGAAGAATGCGGCCATCATGGGGCCCCAGTGCTTCACGTATTCGCCGTCGAGGTAAATGAGCCCGACGCCAATCGTGAACAGCTCGGGGTCACGCAGGACAATCAGGGGCATGAGAAAGTCGTTCCATGTCCCGAGGAACTGGAGGATTGCGAGGGTCCCGAGAATCGGACCACTCATCGGAATCACCACATTCATAAGCTGCGCAAAGTGTGAGGCGCCGTCCATCTCCGCCGCCTCGAAGAGATCCTTCGGGATATCCTCGATGAAGTTGCGGAGCACGTAGATACAGAAAACCTGTCCGCCGGCAATTCCCAGAACGATCAAGGCCCAGAGGGTGTTAAGAAGCTGCAGGTTCTTCAACAAAGCAAAAAGGGTCACAATGTTGGCCACGCCGGGAAGCATCATAAGGATCAGAAAAACCGGCCAGAGGATGTTGCTGAACGGCATCTTGTAGCGCGCGAAAAAATACGCCCCAAGCAGTGCAAAAAACAAACACCCTATCGTGGCCGAGACCGATACGACCACGGAGTTCGCCACAAAAGGCAACATGAGTTGCAGCCCCTCGATGTAGTTCTCCCAGTGCCAGTCGCCGGGCGAACTCGGAAACCACGGGTTGCGCAGAAACTCGGCGTTCGTTTTCACGCTGATCTGCATCATCATGTAAAACGGCAGCAACTCGAGGCCGAGCAAGAGAAGAATGCCGAGGTGCTTGGGCCACTCGGAAGGGCGTCGGCGCGCTCCGGATTGCGTTTGGGTGCTCATTTCTCGACGCGGATATACTTATTATTGAACATGGTGAGGCCAAGAATTACCACAAACAGAAACAGGCCAAGGGCGCATGCGTAGCCGAACTCGCCGGCGAAGAACGCGCGGTTGAACATCCAAAGCCCCGGAACCATGCCTGCTCCGCCGGGACCCCCGTTTTCTCCCAGCAAGAGAAACTGCAGTCCGTAGCCTTGCAGCGTGCCGATCATCATCAGCACGACCATCAGCCGCACCTGGGTCATGATGAGCGGAAGCTCGATGTGCCAAAACTTCTGGAAAGCCGTCACGCCATCCAGATCCGCCGCCTCATACACCTCGCTGCCGATGGATTGCAGGCCGGCCAGAAAAATCAAAACCCCGACGGCTCCGATCCACGGAAAACCCCAAATAATCAGCGCGGGAATGATCAACGCCGGCTCGCCGAGCCAGGCCGTGGGCAGACCCTCTTGAAAAACCCCCCCCCAGCCAAAAAAGCGGTCGGCTCCGGCCAGGACCGGCATCAACCCGCTCACATCGAGAAAATTGTTCAGAAGTCCGAGGTTGGGGTTGAAGAAGAATTTCCAAATAAAGAGGGTGACCAGGCTGGGAACGATCATCGGCAATACCACCAGAACACGATACCAATACTGCGAACGATCACTGCGCAGACGGTGGATCAACACGGCCACGCAAATGGCGGGAATCATCTTGAAAAGGTTGGCGGTCGCCAGGATCAAAATCGTAAAGAACCCGGTCCAAAAGACATGATCTCCCAGTGCCCGGGTGAAATTTTCCAGCGCAATGAACTCCTTGGCTTCTCCCCCCTCCCATCGGAAAAAACTGTGATAGACGGCGCTAAGCGCCGGAAAGTAGGAAAACGTGCAGACGAGAACCAACGCGGGCAGGAGAAACAGGTAGAGTTTCCACTCGTGGAGTGCTTTTCGGGTGGAGACGGATTGCGGCATGAGATTACTTATTTTGAAAGCTGCGCCAGACGGAGGGTGTTCGGCGAGCTGCGTAATCGTTGCCGGCCGCGCTTTGGAGCAGCAAGTCCAGCTTCGCGGCGTCGCGGTCGTCGCCGCTGTCGGCTAGCACGGCAAGAGCTGCGAGCAGAGTGTCGTTGCGCTGCGCGATCTTGACGGCACCCAGCGACAGACGCCGCAAATCTTCTTCCATCGCACCCCGCAACTCCTTCCCGAATGTCTCACGGAACGACTCCACAGAGCCCTGCGGACTCACCAGGCGGTTGATGGCATTTCGATAAATACGGACCCCGTCTGCTCCCGAAAAAGTCAGGGCGAATCCTCCCATATAACCGTCCAGGAACGGGGCAAATGCGGCGATCTCCTCCGACGGGCGCACCCCCACCACCGAGGGAAGCCATCCGCTCACGTCACTCCAAAGCTGGTTGCCCTTCTTGCTCGCCATGAAATACAGGAAATCGAGGGCGACGTCAGGATGTTCGGATTCCCGCGTGATTGCCATGACAACTCCTGCGTTAGCACTCGCATCCGCCAACGGGCCCTTGCTGTAGGGCCACCGGGGATCGCCGCCCGGCGAGGGCACAGGGATGGGTCCCACACTGATGCGAAAGTCCGATTGATCGCGGATGCTGGTTGCATCCCAACTTCCGGAGGCGATCATAAGCGCCTTGCCCTGCACGAAGTAAAAGCTGGCATCGTCCCTCATCAACTGCATGAACCCCGGTTGCATATATTGGCCGAGATCCCTCATGAGCGCCATGGAGGCATCGATCTCCGGGCTCTCGAGGGACCACTCCTTGGTGCGGTATCCTTCTGCCAAAAGGCTGGCGCTCTGCCGGTTTGCGAGAAAATCGTAGGCGACCCTGTCGGAGAGGTCGGCCGTCTGGCTGCTGCTCAAGCGGTCCAGCAGAATGGGAGAGTTGTATTTCGAGCCCGCGATGGGAAAGACGCTCCGTCCCGTCCGCTTCGCAAACTCGATGGTCAGGCGGCAAAGGGCCACCAGCTCCTCATAGGTTTGGGGAATTTTCTCCCCGCCGGTGATGTCGCGCAGCAGGTCGCGATTGTAATAGATCCGCACCGTGAACCCCGAGAGGGGCATGCCGTAATATTCGAGCAACTCCTGACTGAAGCAGCTCTCCATGCCATCGAAGAAGGTGTCGCGAAGCGGCACGCGCTCCAGTTCGGTCCCCGCATTGTGCGGATTCGGCAGATCCACCAGATCCGACATCGGAACAAAGTAACGGGCTTTCCGTTCCTCATTCATACCATGGCCCAGTTCGATGATATCCGGTGCGGTGCCGCCGACGAGCTGGGTGATGAGCCAGTTGGTGAAGATCTTCTCGGGCACGGGCAGTTGCTCGACCCGCACTCCGGGGTTTGCCGCCATGTATTCTTTGGCCATCGCATCGAAGGCATCGCGCACCCCTCCCTCCAACTGCCAGTGGGCGACGCGAACGGTCACGGGCTTGCGTCCTTCCTCGGCGGGTCGCCCAAAGTCTTTCAAACCGATCCGGGCAATAGCCACAACGAAGCAGAGTGCCAGAAGCCCGAAACCGATGGAATTGACGATGCGGTCTTTCATAAAATCAACCGTTTTCCGTCGGCAACGCTTGCAGGAGAGTTCGCACCGTGAAGGCCCGCGGGTCCCGCGGGTACTTCGCCAGCATTTTTTCGTAAAAATAGCGGGCGTCAGCAGTTCTTCCGACTTCGGAGGCGGCGCGGCCGGCAACCAACCAGGCGGAAACTGCAGTCACCTTGCGGGTGAAGCCAACGCGATCAGCTTCGAGAAAATAATCCACGGCCCGCGATTTGTCGCCGCCATTATCAAGCAGGGCGAAGGCCATCGAAGTGTGGAATTCCCGCCGGCCGGCCGATGTCTCGAGCAACTCAGCCAGCGGCTCCAGTGAAGCGAGGTTCTTCAAACGCTCCGAAACGGGTTCCGACGCAAAAGCCGCCATCGCCGCCAAGCGTGAGGCCCCCTGCTCAATAAGGGGGTTTCCCGTTCGCTCCTCCAAGAGCGCGCGGTAGTCGGCGGACGCACCCGCCAGATCCTGCGGAGTGAGGTAAAGCTCCTTAACCCGCGCAATGTAAAACCGCGCAAGTCCACTCAGATTCGATCGTGGTGGTGCTTCACGGGCCACTTCCTCAAACAGCGTAAGCGCCCGTTGAATGTTGGCACCAGTCCGTGGTTGGACGTTGAGGAGCGTTGCGCCCTCGCCGAACTTGCGTGCCACGACATCCCCGGTGCCGCGGACAAAAGCATCACGAGCCTCGTTGAACCGGAACGCCGACGCCGCCTTCCAAGCCGAGACCACATCCGGAGCGGGCTCCGCCACGGCGAAACCAACTGCCAGCATTACAAAAATCAACGGGAGGGTTCTCTTCACAAAAAAATAAAACGGGATTACCAGAAAATTGCTTGGGGAAAAATGATTTGAAAATTAATGGCGAAAGTCAACTGCTTGAATTGTCCTGTCATCCGCAGCGTGGTGGCGCCGCCGGACTTGACTACGCGCCGCGCCCCCACAGAATCCGCCGCCATGCGTTCATTGGCTCTGTTGGTTGTGTTTCTCCTTACGCTGAGCATTTTTCTAGTCGGCGGAGCGGACAACAAAGGCCCGGTCGGCCTAGGCGGACGCCTCGTGGCGACGATTTGGATGCTGGCCAGCGTGATCGCCGTTTGGCTTCTTACCGCCTCGCTCAGTGCGTTGCTGACGCTGAACTCTCTCGCGGGCGACATCAGTGGCCCCAACGATCTGCCCGGTCAGAAGGTTGCCACCGTCGGCGGCAGTACGTCCGAAACCTGGCTTGGAAAACTCGGTGCTTCCGGCGGACAAAGGGTCAGCGTGCAAGTTTTCCCCAACATTCCGACTGCCTCCATGCCCTCCAGAACGGCGAGGTGAAGGCCGTGGTGTTCGACGCGCCGGTGCTCAAATATTACCTGAACAAACTCGGCCCGGATCAGGTCGCCCTCGTGGGCGGCCTCTTCGAACGGAATAACTACGGCTTCGGTCTCCAGCAGGAAGGCGCGTTGCGGGAACCGATCAATCTGGCGTTGTTGATCCTCAACGAGAACGGCGTTACTGACAGCTTGAAGGAAAAGTGGTTCGATGAGGAGAAATAAGGACCCCGGACCATCCATACGTCCGGCTTTGGGTGGATTGCCGAATTGGCTGTGCGTTCCATGGCTGTCTTGCAAATGAAAAAAAAGAAAACCAATCCGCCTTCCGGCGGAGCGCGAACACGCGTGCTCGTCACTGGCGCGGCAGGAAGGATGGGCGCATACTTCTCACGCAATTGCAAAAAATACGCCTTGCGGCTGCAGGTTCACCATCTCGATGACAAAGCGAGGAAGTTAGCCGCATTTGGAGAAGTGATCGAAGGTGATCTCAGTGACCTGAAGTTCCTCAAAAAGATTTGCACGGGAATTGATGTTGTCCTCCACCTCGCGGGCGACCCGAATCCGTCCGCGACTTGGGATTCCCTGCTCGAAAACAACATCATCGGCACCTATCACCTCTTCGCGGCCGCCAAGGCGGCCCGGTGCCGGAGAGTTATCTATGCCTCCTCCATCCACGCCGTCTCAGGATATCCCGCGGATGTGCAGGTGAAGCCGGATGATCCGGTCAACCCCGGCGATCTCTATGGTGTTTCCAAGTGTTTCGGGGAAGCCCTTGCCCGCTATATGGCTGGGCAGGAAGGACTGTCGGTCATCGCCCTGCGCATCGGTGCCTGCCAACCGCTGGAAAACGCGCAAAAAGCCGGCTGCCTGCACAACATGGATGCGTTTCTTTCCTTTGCGGATTTTCAGCAACTGGCCGAACGCTGCATCGACGACGAATCGGTGCATTTCGCCATCTTCCACGCGCTAAGTCACAACAAATTCAAGCGGCTGGACATCTCTTCGGCCAGGGAATGTCTCGGATATGCTCCGCAGGATGACTTTTTTGCGGAGAACCCGGATTTGAGCGCTTCTTCCAAACCCGAACTTCGCCGTCATTCCTTGCGGGACCAAGCGCAGAAAAGCGGCCTGCGGAAAAATCTGCATTGATTCCGGGCCGCCCAAAGCTCTTCCGTTGCTTTCATCAAACGGAAGCACGAAGGTCTGCCGGTGCCCCGGCCTCATCTCTCCGAACGCTCGTTGCTGATCCTTTTGGCGGCCGTGCAGTCCCACATAAAATGGATTTCGGGCAGCCCGCTCCCTCAATTCGACTGGCGGCAGAATGCTCGGAGGGGTCTTTTCCATATTTCCTGGGAAGACGCGAGCGCGGATTTGTTAAGCCGTGCAAAAATGTCTCCTTCCCCAGCCGCCCCGTTCTTGGCAATATCCCCGTCCCTCAAATGAGGTCAATTTATGAGCACACCTGAAACACACGAATTCCAAGCCGAGATCGCCCAGCTTCTCGATATCGTCATCCACTCCTTGTACACCGACAAGGAGATCTTCATCCGGGAACTCATCTCCAACGCGGCGGATGCCACCGAGAAATTCCGTTTCCTGCAAACTTCCGGCACGGCGGTCTTCGAACCCGACCGTCCGCTCAACATCAGCGTCAGCACGGACGACACCGCCCACACCATCACTTTCACCGATTCCGGCATCGGCATGACCCGGGATGAGTTGATCGAAAATCTCGGCACCATCGCACACTCCGGCTCGAAGGCGTTCCTGCAACAGATCAAGGAAAATGCCGGCAACCCCAGCATCATCGGCCAGTTCGGCGTCGGGTTTTATGCCGCCTTCATGGTCGCCACCAAGGTGACTGTTTTCACCCGCTCCTACCAACCCGCCGAGAGCGGCTGGATCTGGAGTTCGGACGGCGTGAGCAACTACGAGATCGAGCCCGGACTGGACCTCAACCGCGGCACAAAGATCGTCATCAACCTCAAGGAAGCCGACCGCGAGTTCTCCCGCGCCCAGCATGTTGAATCCATCATCAAACGCTACTCGAACTTTGTCGGCTATCCCATCGAACTCAACGGCACCGCCGTCAACACCATCTCTGCCATCTGGACCCGGAACAAATCCGAGCTGACCGACACCGACTACGACGAGTTTTACAAATTCATCGGCCACGACATCGACGGACCGCATAACCGATTTCACTTCAATGCCGACGCCCCGCTGGCCATTCGCGCGTTGCTCTTCGTGCCCAAGCACAGCCTGGAAAAACTCGGTATGCCCAAGAGCGAATCGGAAGTTCACCTTTATTGCCGCAAAATCCTCATCCAGTCCAAATCGAAGGGCCTGTTTCCCGAATGGCTGCGCTTCCTCAAAGGCGTGGTGGACAGCGAGGATCTCCCCCTCAACATCTCCCGCGAGACCATGCAGGATTCCGCCTTGATGCAGAAGCTCAACAAAGTTCTCACCTCGCGCTTCTTGAAATTCCTCGAGGACGAAGCCAAATCCGACGCCGACAAATATGCGGGCTTCTTCAAGGAGTTCGGCCATTTCCTCAAGGAAGGCATCGTGAGCGACTACACCCACCGCGATGCGCTGGCGAAATTGCTTCGTTACGAAACCTCGCAATCAGAAACCGCCGTCGGAATCGCCGACTACATCGCCCGGATGCCCGAGGAGCAGAAGGAGATTTATTTCATCACCGCCGCCAACCGCGAGGCCTGCCTGGCCAGCCCCTACTACGAAGGACTCAAGGCCAAGAACTATGAAGTCTTGTTTCTCTATGACCCGTGGGATGAATTCGTCATGGATCACTTGCGCGAGTTCGACGGCAAAAAACTGGTCGCCGCGGAAAAATCCGAAATCGCCCTGGAGCCGTCGGAAAACAAACTTGACGACACGGCTGCCCGGTTGCTCTGCAATTTCATCAAGGAAAGCCTCGGCGATAAAATCGGCGACGTGCGGGTCTCCAAGCGGCTGGTGGACAGCCCGGCCGTGGTGGTTGAAAGCGACAAAGGCATGACCTCGACCATGCGGCGCATCATGAAAAACATGAACCGCGGCGGGGAAGTCCCCTTCAAGCACGATCTTGAGGTCAATCCCAACCATCCCATGATGGTCGGCTTGGAAACCTCCCGCAAAGACCACCCGGAGCTTTCCAAACAAATCGCGGAGCAAATCTACGACAACGCCTTGATCTCCGCCGGACTGCTAGAGGATCCGCAGGCCATGTTGAAACGGATCAACTCCCTGCTCGAACAGCTTGTGACCAAATAGCACGGGGGGCGGGCGTCCCGCCCGCCAGAGGCGTCCAGGATGGCCGCCCTCCGAATCAATCACCACATGTTGCATCTGGAATCCGTCCCCGGCAAAACCGCCGAGCGCGAAATCGCGCGGCGGCGGACCTTTGCCATCATCTCGCATCCCGATGCGGGTAAGACCACGCTGACAGAGAAATTCCTCCTCTACGGTGGTGCCTTGCAACTCGCGGGCACCGTCACGGCCCGCAAGGACCAACGTGCCACCACGAGCGATTGGATGGAATTGGAACGCCAGCGAGGAATCTCCATTTCCTCCACCGTGCTGCAGTTCGAATACGGCGGCTGCGTGGTGAACCTGCTCGACACTCCCGGCCACAAGGATTTTTCCGAGGACACCTATCGCGTGCTCACCGCCGTGGACGCCGCCGTGATGGTCATTGACGCGGCCAAGGGCATCGAGGCCCAGACCCGGAAGCTCTTTGAAGTCTGCCGCCAGCGAGGCGTGCCGATTTTCACCTTCATGAACAAACTCGACCGGCCGGCCCGCCCGCCGCTCGATTTGCTCGACGAACTGGAAAGCGTCCTAGGCATTCACGCCATTCCGGTCAACTGGCCGCTCGGCAGCGGACACGAATTCCGCGGCGTCTATGGCCGCCAGACCCGCGAGGTTCACCTTTTCCAAAAAACCCCGCAAGGTGCCTACCGCGCCCCCGAGCAAGTCGGTGGCGTGGACGATCCGTTGGTGAAGGAAGCGATGGCCCCTGACGTTTACGCCCAATTCCGCGAGGAAATTGATCTCCTCGACGGCGCGGGCGCGGCTTTCGATCTGAGTGAAATTCAGGCCGGCCGGCTCTCGCCCGTTTTCTTCGGCAGCGCCATGAACAACTTCGGAGTGCAAATGCTGCTTGATCGCTTCCTTGAGCTTGCCCCTGCGCCGGCCGCGCGAAAAACCCAGGGTGGCCCGGTCGCGCCGCAGAACCCCGCCTTTTCCGGATTCATCTTTAAAATTCAGGCGAACATGAATCCCAAACACCGTGACCGTGTTGCCTTTATTCGCATCGTTTCTGGTGAGTTTAAACGGGACATGAACGTCATCAATACCCGTAACCAGAAACCGATTAGACTAGCGAACTCTCAACGACTTTTCGCGCAGGAACGCGAGACAGTGGACACCGCTTGGGCTGGAGATGTGGTGGGCATCGTGGGCAAC
>JBGTGQ010000050.1:0-6463 GCA_041746635.1 Terrimicrobiaceae bacterium
CAGCCGCCGGATGGCTTCGCGCAAGCGTCCCACCAGCACCACCTCGCCAAACGAATTGACTTCGTCCATCTCCGCTGCGCTCCGGTTCCGCTCCGCCGCCGGTTCACCGGGCGCGAGATGCGGCCCGTGCCCGACCGCATAACCCAGCTCCCCGAACCATTCGAGGGCGGCGTCTTCGACGATGGATTCGTTGAGGCTCATGGCGCAGGTGGATCAAGTCGCCAACACTTCTGATAGTTTGGCCCGTCTGACTTCGGTTGCGCCTCGGGAGGGAAAATCTGAATCGTTAGAGGTATCGGGAAATCTGCTCCAATGATCGCGGCTTCGCCCGGCTTCAGGTTTGGCAGGAAAGATGAAGCTGAGCGGTCGATTTCTCCGCATGCTCGTTCGACCACTTCACGGTCGCGGTCATTTGTCAGGCGGTGAACGACGAGCGTTCCCATCTGACTTAAAACTCCTTCGGTGATGTCGCGTGGCCTCTGCGTAGTCAGACAAATGTTCAAACCAAATTTCCGGCCTTCCTTGGCAATCAACTCAAAGGCATCAAGCCGTGCCACGGCATCCTCGCCGCCAATTTGTCTCCCGAGAAAATTGTGCGCTTCATCGACCACGACAACGACTGGTGAGGCTGCGAATACGCCGGACCTCGCCATGTTTAGAAGGTGCCTCCCGATGACGTTTGCAACGATCTCTCGCGCCTTGAACTCGTAAGCGACGCCGCTCAGACAAATTCGTAGCAGCCTCTTATCGTTGGCGACAAAGTCGCCGATTGCGGTCGTGAGTGCGGGGTCAGGGGAATTGAAGACACAGGCAAACGACGGGGAAGTCAGAACCGCACTGATCCGGGACATGAGCGACAGACAGTATGAAACTTCGCCGGAATCACCGCCCCATTTGGTTATGTCCTTGGAGCCACGAGCGGCTCCGAATCCGTCTGGATAAACGCACTCTTGCTCGATTTGGCCGATGAGCTTGCTCACGTCGAACTCCTGACGCGGATCATCAAGTTTTGCAGCCACGCCAGCTTGCTGTTCCGCCGCTATCACCGGGACCTTCGACTGGTCGACTTTTTTAATGACTCCGTTTGTTGCGACGGCGGGCACCAGCTTGGCTAAACGTAAGCTGCGCATCGCTGCCCGCATCTTGGGTCCTTGCACTTTGCCCGCGGGCTCGAACAGGGCAATAAAGTCAGATTCCACGAAACAAGTCGGTGGCAGTGATCGTGCCTGCGAAGTGACAGATGTATTCACGGGGCTGCCGAGGTGAAAGTGAGTCACGAATGGTCCAGAGAAGCCTCGATACTCACCGGTCGCATCCAAGAGGATGATCTTGGTTTTGTGTTTCAGGCATTCTTCGATGATGCGCGCGGTCGTCCAACTCTTGCCGCCTCCGGTTGTCCCAAGAATCGCGCAGTGCCGTCCGAACAATTTCTCCGGCCGAATCGAAACGGCACTTTCAAGTGCAACATCGATGGAGCCTAGCCGCAGTAGGACTTTGCTCTCGGGACTTCCTTCAGGCTCCATCAAGCTCGGCAGATCTGCGACGAAGTTGTGGGGTGCAGCGTAAACTCGGTCACCTAACCGAGGGTAGGATTCAACGCCAGCAGTGACGCGCAGTGAATCCATCGCAACCGACCCGAGAAGTTGGATTGTGCCCACAGCGTCGAGGTCCATCACCTTTGAATGGGATGCATCGACAGAGCGCCGTTCCGATTCGGGAAGATGGATTTCAACCACCCGTCCGAGCAACAAATTGATCTGGCCTTCAATCAGCACGAACTCTCCGACCTCGCCCTTCCCGTAACGTCCACCGAGGAAATGCGCGCCGCTGGGCGAGCCTGCATCATTCAAATTGAAGCGCACCGCCTGAGCGGACACGGATGACAAAACCCCAATGAACAATTCGGGACGTAGTAACCCTCTTGGGAACGCTTCCTCGATGTTGGATGGCCTGCTCATTTAGTTCCCGTTACGAGTTTGATGTCACGAGTGAGGCGCTGAGCTGGAGTCAGGGATTTGAGGTCAGGAATCATTTCAGCAAAATCCCCGAAGTTGCCGTTAATCAGCCAAACGTCCTCTCCTTGCTTGGCTAAGCTGAAGAGCGTTTCCCAATACTTGTTCTTCTCCTTCGGACGTGCGGTGAGGTCATCGGCTGATGGATTGACGATAATCAAGCGCAGATGCGGGTTTGTTCGCACGGCAGCGAGGATCGGTTCGGACAAGTGGTCGTCGTTGAATCCAAAGCCCGTAACAATGAGGCAAGTGTTGGGCTCGCGCAGGACAGAGAAATACTGCGACACCAACTCAAGATGCGGCTGAACGTAGGATTGCTGATACTTTCCCTTTGCTGGGTAAATCAGGCAGGCTGAATCTGGGGTTGGTTTCGGCTCCACCTCGATTTCATTTTCCGCCTTGCGGGACCAGTTGACCGACCCGTGGAGCTTATAGATGTGGAAGACGCCTTCCAGCGGTGTCCCGACTTCGTCGCCAGTGGTTGGTCTGCGGACAATGTCATACAGGAAAAAGCGCGGATCGAATTGTCGCGGCTGCGTAAACGAAAACCCGTCGAGCACGACCAAGCCTTGCCGCCCTGCCGACGTTTCAAAACAAAGATCGTAGTTTGTCGTGAAAAGTTTCAGTCGGGAATCACGGACGCGACGGCGGGAAAGCCGGTGAAGAAAAGTGCGATGAGCAGCAAGTTGGTTTACATCCGCTGGGTCGATAAACTCAGAGCACTTTTCCAGAATCACCTTCTTCGACTCCGTGATGAAGGTGGTCACATCCGCGCTCGTTTTCACCTGTAAATAAGCTTCGCAACGGGACAAGAGAGCCTCGATGTTCTCCTTTTCTGCGGCGATGTCGTATCCAATCTCGGTGATGACCTTCGCCGCTGCTGGCGAAATTGTCCGTGCGGTGGCTCCCGTGCCGGGGTTGGCGTTCACGCAGTAATCCCACAGCGTCCACATCGAAGGCCCTTTGGTGATTGGTCCGAGGGATGTTCCGCTACCTGCGAGCACAACGACGTGCTGCATTTGAAGTGACGAAAGCAGGAAGTTCTTCAGTTCCTCTTTGGCAGCCTTCGCCGCCGCCACGATTTTCTGCTCCTCGGCTGTGTCGGTGCCCGCCGGAACATCCGGCTTCAACTCCTTCCATGCCGCAGTTTCGGGTCCAAAAAACATCGGCTTACCTGACGTTGAAACCGCAACGGGCGCGGCAGGCGGTGGTGGCGGCGTAGCTGGTGCGGTTGTTTTGCTCATAGATTTGTCTCAGTTAATGCTCAACTCACCGCTCAGCAGTTTCGGCAGCAGCGTGTCGCGCATGGTGGCGAGGGTGCGGGATTCGCCGTGGTTGGAGAGAATACGGTCGAGCAGCGGCTGGCAGTCGCGGTTGAACGCGTCGATAATTCCAGAAGGCGGCACGACCAACGGAAACTCCATGATGGATTCACCGCTGACATTCGCCTGTGCAGTGCCGTGCGACCGCGCTTCAACGAACGCCTTAAATTCGGGCTGCCTGGTTGTGCAATACCAGAAGCCCAAAGATTCGGTTCCTGGCTTTGCCATCACAAACTTGCCCACGCGCTGGTTGAGCAATGGCGGATTGTCCGATGGTGGAACAAGACCTACTTCGCCCACGTAGCCGGTCATTCCGATAAGCATGTCGCCAGTGCTCAAGCGATAGCGGGCGGCTTGTTGAGCAATCTCCTCTGAGACGTAACTGACTTGGGTGAGGTCGATAATGCCCGGCTTCACTGAACCAATCTTCACAACCGGAACTCCTGACTCCTGCCAATCCTGACTCTTGAAAGAGAAGCCGCTCCGGAAGCCGATGCACGCGCCGAGTGTCGTTGCCTTCCACCCTTTTGGGATATGACCAAGCGATGAGTCTTCCAAGTGCTCGGGGAAGAAGGCGGCGGTGGCGGGGTCGAGGGCGGCGGGGGGGCGGCCGTCGAGTTTGGCGCGGACGGGGTCGAAATCCACGAACCAGCTCTGGAACAGCGCCCGCGCCATCGCCTCCAGCGTCGCGTTCATCCGTCGGTTCAACTCGATCTTGTCGTCCAGCGCCCCAAGCACCGCCGCGATGGCTTTTTGCTCGGCGAGGGGTGGGAGTGTGATTTCCAGACACGAAAAATCGCCCTTGTTCAGAATTGGCACCGCCGAGCCGCCCGCTGCTTGGTGGCGAATCTCGCTCTTTCGAGTGCTGAGTGCGTAATAGACGAACTCACTGGTGAAGCGGTCATCCACGACAATGGAATTGATTTGCTGGTTGGTAACGCAATCACGACCGGCTATGACGACTTTCCCCATGTCTGAGCCGATGCAGGACACCATAACAGCACCAGCGGGAATCACAGATCCTTTGACGGACGCTGCGCCAGTGTTTGTGAGGTAGCGGGCGGTAGTGCTGATAGTTTTTCTACCGTCCATGTCCGAAGGGGTGACGAATGGAATCTGCCCGCCGAAGTTTCCTTCGACCGCAGTCAGCGGTGTCTTGCCGGTTACGACTCGGCCCAAGTCACCGAGGGTTAAGTCCTCCCATTCACCCGCCATAACCCAGCCCCCTCAGGTATGCATTGATGGCCTGTTCCATCCCGGAGCCGTGGGGGGACTCGAAGGACCGGAATGTTTGTCGGACATTCAAGACTTTCGCGATTTCTTTTGCTTACGTGTCCGGCCTTGAACTGCGGGAAGGCTTCTTTTTGCCGCCCGCCTTTCCCCCTTGGCTTTTTCCACGGCTTCCACGATGTCCTTCATCATGAAGGTGGGAAGGACCAATTTCCGTTGAGGGAAAACGCTTGTGAGATTGCCAATCTGGCCGCGGAGAATTCCATAGAGGATCGTGCAGCCATTGAGTCGGATCAGAAAATCCATTTTGTCCTGCTCCATGCCATCCGGAAACCGGAAAAGCCCGACGATTTCTGCATGGACCACGTAGCCGACAGGTTTCGGCGTGTCGGGCGCCGCCTTCATCCGCAGCGCGAGCCGATAGCGGGTCCTTTCGGTGCTGTGCTGACCCACATCGTAATCGAAGGAGTGTTCGAAATTGACCTGGACCGATTCAAGTGGGTCATGCCACTCGACGGACAGGCGCGTGAAGAAAAAATCGTCAAGCTGACAAACGGGCTCGCTCATGGGAGGTCACGAAGGGAATAACATTTCTCGGGATAAAGTTTTTCTCATCGGCTGGCGTCAGACGTTCCAATTTGGGAAAATCACCAACCGGGTCAATCTGGGCGGAAACAGTCATCTTCCGCAGAAAGAGCAGGCGTTCACTGGCGGGGAGCAGGCGGACGCAAAGCTGGAGCTTGAGCGCCGCGGCCAGCTCAGCCAGGGTCTCGATCGTAAAATTCACCCGGCGGTCCTCATCCAGAATCTTGCTGAGATACTGGCGGGATTTACCAATTTTTTTGGCCAGAACGTTTCGGTTCAAGCCGGAAGCCTCAAGGGCGCGGAGGACATCTTCCACCACGAGCCCCTTGGCGTAATCGGCCAGGAATTCCGGGTCGGCGTCGAGTTGGGCTGCGGCCCGGGTCAGAGCGTCAACGTCGGATGAGCGCGTCGGCGCAACCTTGGCAAACAAGCCCGCCAGATCGGCGGGCAAGCCGCTGGTGGACGGAGGGGGATTCGAACCCACGGTGCGGGTGACGGGACTCGAACCTGTGACCTTTTTGTTACGGATTTTGTTCATAATACTCTTTCAATCGTGCGCAGATGCCAAAGGCAGAGTCCTGCTCGCTCTGACTGCTTTTCGCTTTCCAATAGGTGTTCGTGCAGATGACGGCGGACTGACTGCTCCTGCAGTAGAAGAACATCAGGCGGGCACTGCCTTTGTCGGCGCGAATTTCATAGACATCTTTGTGTTTGGGATTCTGGCTTTTTTTGACCTTTTTCTCGTCGCGAATCCGGTCGGTGAGGCCCACCATGCGAAGAATTTTCATGATCTTTTTGTAATCACCGGGAGCATTGCGTCGCCACTCGACGAGGGATTCCAAAACCAGATTTTTGCCTTCGATTTCCAGCACGCGGACTTGCCACATGGTTTCATAATGGGCCTCGATACCTGGAATTTTCAGCAGTCGGAGGCTCATGTCAACCTATAAGTTTACATTCTTCCGGGCTCAAGGGGAAACCCGAGGCCAGTCAGATTTTTGCGAATTTGGGCTTCGAGGCGCACGGACTCGGCGAACTGGGCGTGCAGTTCGGCGACGAGGCGCGGCATTTTTTCCTCGAAGGGGTCGCCGTCGTCTTCGATTTCCTCGGCGCCGACGTAGCGGCCGGGCGTGAGGACGTGGCCGTGGGTGGCGATGTCCTCTGTGGTGGCGGATTTGCAGAAGCCTGCCACATCGGCATAGGCCGCTGCGGGGTTCTTTGTTCCTAGTTCTTTGTTCTTGGTGGGAGAGTCACCGCGCCATGCGTGATAGGTGGACGTGATTTTCTCCAAATCGGCGTCGGTCAGCTCGAGGT
>JBGTGQ010000051.1:0-34244 GCA_041746635.1 Terrimicrobiaceae bacterium
CTCGAATTTTTCATCACGCACGGTGGTATCTGAAAACTCCAAACCGCCAAAACTAATTTTATTATATTTTCGATTTCGAAACTTACAACCGGCGAGATGCTTGCTGCGTTCGATGAGCATGGCGTGATTGATCAAAAGCGAGATGGCCTCGAGCAGACCTTGGAGTCCGGAACTTTTACAGACGAAATGTTGCACGACCAAGCTGAGCAGGAAGCCGCTTCTCCTTTGGCGGGTTCTGTGTTATTCTGTTCGATTCGCCGCATGGCGGTTTTGGATGAATAACCACTCAGTCATTCGCATCAAGGGGGCGCGGCAGCACAATCTGCAAAACCTCGATGTCGAGATCCCCCGCAACAAGCTGGTGGTGGTGACGGGCTTGAGCGGGTCGGGCAAGTCGTCCCTTGCTTTTGACACGCTTTATGCCGAGGGGCAGCGAAAATATGTGGAGAGCCTATCGGCGTATGCCCGGCAGTTTCTTGATCAAATGCAGAAGCCGGATGTGGATTACATTGAGGGTTTGTCGCCGGCCATCGCGATCGAGCAGAGGACTTCCGGGGCGAATCCGCGTTCGACCATCGCGACTACCACCGAGATCTATGACTACTTGCGGCTGTTTTTTGCGGCGGTGGGCCGTCCGCACGATCCGGTGACGGGGGAGCCGGTGGTGCGCCAGACACCGCAGCAGATTGCGGACATGGTTTTATCCTGGCCTGAGGGGTGCAAGCTGATGGTGCTGGCGCCGCTGGTGGTGAATCAGACCGGGGAGTTCCGCGATGTGATTGAGAAGGCCAAGCGCGAGGGTTTCGTCCGTCTGCGGATTGACGGCAAGGTGGTTGAGTTAGGCGGACCGGAAGCACCGAAACTGGCCAAGGCCGGGCGGCATACCATCGAGGCGGTGGTGGACCGGTTGGTCGTGCGCGAAGGAATCGGGCAGCGGCTGGCAGATTCGATCGAAACCGCGCTGCGCTGGGGGGTGGGAAAAATCGCGGTCAGTCGTTTGGAGCCCGAGGCGAAGGACTGGCAGGAGCAGAAATTTTCCACCGATTATTCAAATCCCACGACCGGTTTCAGCCTGCCGAAGCTCACGCCCAAGCATTTTTCCTTCAACAGCCACCATGGGGCCTGTCCGGCTTGTCATGGCATCGGCACGGAATCGTTTTTCGATCCGGATCTGATGGTGGACGCGGCCAAGACGCTGGCGCAGGGCGCGATCAAGCCGTGGAAAGTCGGGCAGAAACGGATGCGGCAATATTACGGTTCCATTCTGGAAGGTCTGCGCGCGGATACGTCGGTGAGAATGGATGTGCCTTTCAGCGAGTTGGCGGAGAATTTCCGAGCGCTGCTTTTTTATGGCACCGGCGACCGGGCCGTGGCTGTGCAGGTTTCCGCGGGGAAAACGATTTCCCGGCCCTTCGAGGGATTGATCGCGCAGATGCAGCGCCTTTACGAATCGAGCGAGAGCGAGTTCACCAAAAAACGCCTGCGCGGTTTTCAGGGGCGGCGGCTTTGCGGGGTCTGCGCGGGCGCGCGGTTGCGGCCCGAGATTCTGGCGGTGACGGTTTCCGATGTGAGCGGGCGGGCGTTTAATATTAATCAATTCTGCGAACTCTCCATTGTGGAGGCGGAGAAACTCACGCGCTCCTTTGCTCTCGGCGACGCCGAAAAAGAGATTGTTTCCGATGTACTGCGGGAGATCGGCCAGCGGTTGAAATTTCTCAACGAGGTTGGTTTGGATTACCTCCAGCTCAGCCGGGAGAGCGGCACGCTGAGCGGCGGGGAGGCGCAACGCATCCGGCTGGCGACGCAGATTGGATCGGGGCTGGCCGGCGTTCTCTATGTGCTCGATGAGCCGAGCATCGGCCTGCATCAGCGCGACAACGACCGCCTGATCGGCACGCTGCGGTCCCTGCGCGATCTGGGCAACTCGGTGATCGTGGTCGAACATGACGAGGACACCATCCGGGCGGCGGATCACATTTTGGATCTCGGCCCCGGGGCCGGTCCGCGGGGTGGAAAAATCGTGGCTCAAGGCACGCTGGAGGAAATTTTGCAAAGCGAGGAATCGCTGACGGCGCAGTATTTGAAAAAGACGCTGAAGATTTCCGTGCCACGTCATAGGGTGCCGCCGCGCCAGTCGCGTAAACTGGCCGCTGAGATCGGCGACGGCTGGCTGACGGTTTTCGGAGCACAGGAGAACAATTTGAAAAACGTCACGGCGGCATTTCCGGTCGGCTGCCTGACCTGTGTGACCGGGGTCTCGGGCAGCGGGAAATCCACGTTGGTGAACGACATTTTGCATGCCGCTTTGGCGCGCGATTTGAACCGGGCCAAGGATCGTCCGGGCGCGCACGACCGGATTGTCGGCATCGAGCAATTCGACAAAATCATCGTGATTGACCAATCGCCGGTGGGCCGCACGCCCCGGTCGAATCCTGCCACGTATTCCGGCGCGCTGGGTCCGATCCGGGATCTCTTCAGCGAACTGCCAGGGGCGCGGGTGAGGGGCTATGATGCGAGCCGGTTTTCTTTCAATGCCAAGGGAGGCCGTTGTGAGCACTGCCAGGGCGATGGATTCATCAAGATCGAGATGCATTTTCTGGCCGATGTCTATGTCGAGTGCGAAGTCTGCCGGGGCAAGCGCTACAATCGCGAAACTTTGGAGATCACCTACAAAGGCAAAAACATTGCCGATGTGCTCGATCTGACGGTGGACGACGCGGCGCGCTTCTTCCGCAATATTCCGTCCCTGTCGTCGAAGTTGGAGACCTTGCAGGATGTGGGCTTGGGCTACCTTCGTCTGGGCCAGTCGGCCACCACTCTCAGCGGCGGCGAAGCGCAGCGGCTCAAACTTGCGTCCGAATTGGCCAAGCGGGCCACCGGCCGCACGATCTATCTTCTGGACGAGCCCACCACCGGGCTGCATTTTGCGGACATCCACAAACTCTTGGAAGTGCTGATCAAATTACGCGATGCCCACAACACCCTGATTATTATTGAGCACAATCTTGAGGTGATCAAATGTGCGGATTGGGTCGTTGACCTGGGACCGGCCGGAGGGGTGGGCGGGGGTGAGATTGTAGCGGAAGGTCCTCCGGAAAAAGTTGCGGCAGAATCGTCGAGCTTCACCGGCCAATTCCTGGCGAGGGCCCTGCGGGGATGAGAGCACGGCTCGTCTTTTTCCTGGCACCGGTTTTTGCCACGGCACTTTTTGCAGAAGCTAATTCCTTGGCCGAGGCCCGGCAGGCGCTCGACAGTGGCCTTCCCCAAGTGGCGATTTATAAACTCAGGCAGGCGGGAAAATGGCCGACCAAAGAAGAAAAGACCGGGGCGGATTTGTTGCTCGGGCGCGCTTTGATTGCAGCGGGCCGCTTCGAGGAAAGCGTCGCCGTGTTGGAGAAGCTTTCCGTGGCGGAGCCCACGGCGGATTTTTGGCTGGCGGAGGCCTTTGCCGCGCTGGACCAGCCGGAAAAGGCGCTGCCGCATTATCTCAAATTCACGGACGACCCTCAACTCGACGTCGAGGCGGTGATCGGGGTGGCCCGCATGTACACAGCCATGCAGCGCGATGCCCGTGCGGCGGCTATGCTGAAGGCTTTTCTGGAGAAAAAGGGGGTTTCCAACCGCGTCGCCTTGGAACTGGCCTCGATTCAAGCCAATACCAAGGACGCCGCGGGAGTTTTGCAGTCCCTGGCCAGCCTGAAAAATGCGACTCCTGACCAGCAGTTGCTCGCCCAATACCTGGAGGCGCGGGTCTTGATTATTTCCGGAGAGTTTGTGGCGGCAGAGGCAAAACTCAACGGCATCCATGATCCTCCCGCTGAACTGGCCGCGGGCGTGGCTGTTTCCCTGGCGGAGTGCAGTCTGCAGCGGAAGGATGTGAGCGAGGCCGAGAAAATTCTCGAAAAGTTTATCGAGGAAAACTCGCGCCTGCCGGGATTGGATAATGTTTTCGCCGCGTTGGATGGTATCTATGCGGCTCGAGACGCAGCTTCCAGCACCGAGTTGCGAAATTGGTCGAATGATCAAGGCAATCCAGCGCGGGCCGCACTGGCTGAGTATTACCATGCTCGCAATGAAGCCCGTTCCGGTCGCGAGGAAAAAGGTCGAGGGATTTATGATGATTTCCTCACAACTTATCCTGGGCACAGCTTGACCAATCTGGCTCTGGCGGAACTAGCGGCTTCGCACCTTGCCGCCGGTGATCCCGCCCAGGCCCTCTCCATCGCGCAGAAAGGGCAGGGAGCCCGGCTCGATTTTCTGCAAGGCCAGGCCCTCGCCGCCCTCGCGAAATACAAGGAAGCGGCGGGAAAGTTTTTTCAGGCGGCCGGTCAAGAGGGCATTCAAACCGAAGCCCTGACGAATTCCGCCATCTGCGCCCTCCTTGCGGACCTGCCCGAAGGGGAGAACATGGCCCTGCAGAAACTGCGCGGTCGGGAGGATGCGAAAAGCATTCTCGAACGAATTCTATTCCTCGACGCCCTGCACAAGGCTTCCCAGAGAAAACCCGGGGCGGCTGACCTCTTGCGGCAAATTGCCGAAGGTGGTTCCTCCTGGGCCTCCCCGGCGAGACTGGCCCTGGCGGAATGGAATAACCTGCAATTGAACACCGCCGGAGCACGCAACGAAATGCTGCGTATTTCCTCGAGTGATCCGGCGCAGAAAGAACGCTCCGCGTACTTGGGTATCTTTCTGGCGGACATCGGAGATGAGGGCTCGGAGTCACAAGTGAGCGATCTGGCCGGGGCCTTTCTCCGAGAGTATCCCAAGTCCCCGTTCGAGCCGGAAGTGCGCATGAAATTGGGCGAAATGTTTTACCGGCGCGGTGACTACCTCGGTGCCCGGGGACAATTTGCTCTGGTGGCGGAAAACTTCCCTGATTCCCCGCTGGCGGAAAAAGCCACCTTTCTTTCCGGTCAGGCGATGGCCCGTTCGATGAATCCCGAGGATATGGAAAAAGCCATCGAGATATACGATGAGGTGGCCAAGGCCGGTGGTTCGCTGGCCCTGCGCGCCCGCCTTTCGCAGGCGATGCTTTTCTATGCGCTCAAACGGCCCAAGGACGCGCTCGGAGTCTTTGACAACATTCTGGCGGCAAAACCCGACGCCGAACTTCGCTACACGACCTTGATCGAAAAGGGCGAAGTGCTCATGGCCATGGGCACTCAGGATGCCAGCAACTACCCGCTGGCCATCGCGACCTGGAAGGAAATCGCCTCCGATTCCGCCGCGCCCAAAACTTGGAGCTATCAGGCCTATGCCAAAATGGGGGCGGCCAACGAAAAACTCGGCAGCAAGGATGCGGCACTGAATTGTTACTACCGGGTTTTCTCCCAGGACCAAAAAGGCGAGCCGGAATACTTTTGGTATTATAAGGCGGGTTTCGACGCCGGCCGCCTGCTCGAATCCCAAAAACTCTGGAAGGAAGCCATTGCTGTTTACGAAAAAATCGCCTCCATTGATGGCCCGCGCGCGGAAGAAGCCCGCGACCGCGTCAACAAACTGCGGCTGGAAAACTTCATTTGGGAGAATTAGTCCCTGCCGCTCGTTATTCATTTTTTATCACCATGCACACCAAACTCTTCATCCCCGGACCCATCGAGGTCTCCGAAAAAACCTACCGCGCGATGTGCGAGCCCATGATCGGCCACCGCAGCGCCGAGTTCAAAGCTCTCTACGCTGGCATCCAGCCCAAACTCCAGACTCTCTTCGGCACCACGCGTCCTGTTTTCCTCAGCACCTCCTCCGCCTGGGGCGTGATGGAAGGTTCTGTCCGCAACCTCGTGAGCAAAAAAGTCCTCAATGGCATGTGCGGAGCGTTTTCCGACAAATGGCTGGACGTGAGCAAACGCTGCGGCAAAGCCGCCGAGGGCCTGCAAGTCGAGTGGGGACAGGCCATCCGGCCCGAACAGATCGAGGAAAAGCTCTCGTCAGGCGGCTTCGACGCCTTCACCCTCATTCACAACGAAACCTCCTGCGGCGTGCGCAATCCCTTGCCGGAGATCGCCGCGGTGATGAAAAACTTCCCCGATGTGATGTTCATCGTGGACGCAGTCTCTTCCTTCTCCACCGAACCCATTGCCATGGATGAACTCGGCATCGATGTCCTGCTCACCGGCAGCCAGAAAGCTCTGGCGATGCCCCCGGGCCTGGCCTTGTTCGCCGTGTCGGAACGCGCCATGGAACGCGCCAAGACCATCGAAGCCCGCGGCTATTATTTCGACTTCGTCGAGTTCGCCAAGAACCAGGCCGAGGACATGACCCCCAGCACGCCGGTCATTTCTCTAATCTACGCCCTCCGTTCCAAGCTCGACGACATCTTTGCCGAAGGCGTGGAGGCCCGCCACGCCCGCCATAAAAAACTCAACGGCATCGTGCACGAATGGACCCGCGCGAAGGGCTTCGAGTTCTTCGCCCCCGCAGGCTATCGCTCGCTCTCGCTCACTTGTGTGAAAAACAATCGCGAGGTCGATATCGCCGCGTGGATCAAGCACCTCCGCGAAAAACATCACATGGTCATCGATGGCGGCTACGGCAAACTCAAGGGCCAGACCTTCCGCATTTCCAACATGGGGGATGAGACGGAAGAGACTATGCGAGAGTTGCTGGCCGCCCTTGATGACACTCTCTAATCCTTCACCTCGTAAACTTTGAAGTATTTATTGTCGTAGGCGAGGCGGAGGAAGTCCGGCGCGACGTAAGGATTTTCGTAGAGGGATTTTCCCAGCGGTTCGGGCGGGATGGCAATACCGAGGATTTGCGCGGAGTTGGTCAGCACTCGCGAAGGTTCGTAGGCGACGACAAATCGCACGTTGCGTTTCCGCAGGATCTCACGAGCGGCGAGTGGTTCGGTGGCCAGATAGAACCGCGCAGTATCGGCGATGCCGGGCAGGCTTTGATGTGAGCTGCCGGCGACGCAGGGCTGGCCCGACCAATAGGTCAGGGCGGGGCTGAGCCACCATGGGGCGAGGATGATGGTGCGTTCCGGGGAGACGAGGGCTTGGGCGGTTTCGCGCAACAACGCCGCATCCTCGCGGTTTTCGCGCAGGGCGGCCTGACGGGATGAACCGGGGAAGAGCAAATGTTCCCATTCGGCAGCGATGGGCCAGAGGGAAATCAGAAAGATGATCCAGACCACAGGTTTTTTGGGAATGGAGGCGAGTGCCCACGGCAGGCTCAAGGCGAAGACCACGACGAGAAAATATCCCCAGCGAGCATACCAGAGCGAAAGGCCGCTGGTGAGAAGGACCAGGACGGCGAGGGCGAGGCAGGTGCGGTTTTTCTCTTTGATGAAGCGCAGGATCAGCAAAACCGGCACGACCGGCAGCAGCCAGCCGGTCCAGACGAGGAGCTGGGCGGGCTTCAGGTGATTGAGTTCGCCGATGGTTTGAGACCAGCGGGGGAAAAATTCGCGCATTTCAGGCGAGGAGGCGAGGGGACGCCAGCCATCGAAGAGCAAAGCCACGACCAGGATCGCGACGAACATTCCCAACGCCGCCGGATGGTTGAGTTGCCATGCTTTACGGCCGAGAACGAAAACCCGGCAGGCCAGCACGGCGAGGAGCAAGATCAGCGGCTCGAAAAGCGAAGTCCATAAGGCCAGCGCCCAGCAGATCGCGGAAAGTAGGCCCCACGCCCGCGAGGGCTGCGTCCAGAGCGCAAGTTCGGCGGCCAGCGCGGCACCAGTGAGAAGGATGATGAGCGACTGGTGATCAGGGCGGCCCAGCAGGAATCCATGCGCCAGGATCGGAGAAAAAACAATGACCAGCAGCAGAGCGTTGCGGTAGGGCAGATTGAGTGTCCGTCCCCACCACCAAAGAAAAAGGACGAGGCCAACGCCAAGGAGTGGCGAAATCAAGGCACCGGCCAAATCGAGCGTGGGGGTAAAAAGCGCGAATGCGGCAATGAGAAAGTCCATCGGGGCGGTCGTGTGGGGTCGTGTTCCTTCGGGGGCATTCTCGAAGTCATGCGCGCGGATGGACTGAAAGGGATTCGTCATCACCTGCTGAACCCGGGTCATGCGCGAGTAGCAATCCGCATCGACAAAATAAGTCGCCCCGCCGGAAAAAACCTGCTCGGAATTCCAGCAGCGGACGACGAATGACAGGGCCAAAAATACCACCAGCCCAGCCCAGGGAAGGTAGCTTCGCAAAAATCTCATTGGGTATGACCGAAACGCAATATCTTGTGGGGGGCCGCAAGGGAAGTC
This sequence comes from Terrimicrobiaceae bacterium, assembly GCA_041746635.1. Lineage (GTDB taxonomy): Bacteria > Verrucomicrobiota > Verrucomicrobiia > Chthoniobacterales > Terrimicrobiaceae > CAMASH01. The sequence continues at coordinate 8,207 of JBGTGQ010000051.1, forward strand.
CCCATATCCTGTGGAAGCTTCCGGAAATTCCTGAAAAAACGGTTGTCGGCCACGCGGCTTCTGCCTAGGATTTTCGACATCAGGTTTTTTCCCTGAAAATTCCGTTTTTAATTCTGATGTCTGACGCTCCCAAATCCGAAACCGCCTCTCACAAGACTGACTATAATGCCGATGATCTGAGTTCGCTCAAAGGACTCGAAGCCGTGCGCAAAAAGCCCGGCATGTACATTGGCGGCACCGACGAACGTGCGCTGCACCATTGCGTTTCCGAAGTGCTCGACAACTCGGTGGATGAATTTCTCGCCGGGCATTGCACCCGCATCGACGTCAACATTCACAGCGACGGCTCGATTTCCATCCGCGACAACGGGCGAGGCATTCCGGTGGACATCAACAAGGAGGAAGGCATTCCCGGCGTCGAACTCGTGCTCACCCGCCTGCACTCCGGCGGCAAATACGGTCAGGGCAATTACGAATATTCCGGCGGCACGCATGGGGTCGGCGCGAAGTGCGTCAACGCGGTCTCCGAGTGGTTCAAAGTCGAGGTGACGCGCGACGGCAAAATTCACGCCATGTCATTTGAACGGGGCGAGACCAAACAAAAGCTGCATGTCATCGCCGAGGTGAAATCGAAGAAACACACCGGCACGCTCATCACCTTCATGCCGGACACGGAGATTTTTCTGGAGACGATTGAGTTCAAAGCCGAGCGCATCATCACGCGCCTGAACGACCTCGCGTACATCAACGCGCCGCTTTCCTTCACTTTCCTCGATGAACGCCAGGACGGGGCCAAGCCGATGCAGATCGTGCATCCGAAGGGCGTGGAGGAATTTGTCGGCCGCCTGGTGGAAAACAAATCCGTCGTGCATCCGAAGCCCATCATGATCAAGGGCTCGCGCGACAAGATCATCGTCGAGATCGGACTGCATTATACCGATACCTACAACGAGCAGCTTCTTTGCTACACCAACGCCGTGCCGAATCCCGATGGCGGCACGCACAGCAGCGGGTTTCGGGGTTCGCTCACGCGGGCTATCAATCAATACGCAAAAAACAATTCGCTTCTGAAGGAAAAGGACGTGCCGATCACCGGTAACGACGTGCTGGAAGGTCTCGCCGCCGTGGTTAGCGTGAAGCATCCCGATCCGCGCTTTGAGTCCCAGACCAAGGTCAAACTCATTTCGCCCGAAGTGGACAGCATCGTCGGGTCGGTCAGTTACGAGGGGCTCATGCTCCATTTCGATCAAAACCCCTCGGTTGGCAAAAAGATCGTGGACAAGTGCCTCATGGCCGCCCGCGCCCGCGAGGCCGCCCGCAAAGCCCGCGAGACTGTGCGCAAGGGTGCCCTCACCGGCGGCGGCCTGCCCGGCAAGCTGGCGGATTGTTCGGAGCGCGATCCGGCTCTGACCGAACTCTACGTGGTCGAGGGCGATTCGGCCGGCGGCTCGGCCAAGCAGGGACGCGACCGCCGTTTCCAGGCGATCCTTCCTATCAAGGGCAAGATCATCAACGTGGAAAAGGCCCGCCTCGACAAAGTACTGCAAAACACCGAGGTGCAAACCCTCATCACCGCCATCGGCACCGGCATCGGCATGTCCAGCGGCGAGAAAGATCAGGAAGGCAGCTTCAATATTGAGAAGCTCCGCTACGGTCGGATCATCATTATGACCGATGCCGATGTGGACGGTTCGCACATCCGCACCCTGCTGCTCACCTTTTTCTACCGTCAGATGCCCGAGTTGGTGAAACAGGGCAAAATTTACATCGCCCAGCCCCCGCTTTATCTGATCAAGCGCAAAAAGCGCGAGGAATACGTGGACGACGACGCCCAACTGAACAAGATCCTCATCAACATCGGCGCGGAAGAGGTGAAGTTGAAAAATCTCGCGGACGGCAAGGTCTTCAGCGCCGCGCAGCTCAAGGACATGCTCGAATTGCTCGAGCGTCTGGCAAAATTCAGCGACGCCATCCGTCGTCATGGCGGGGATTTTGAAACGTATCTGAGCGAACGCGACCCCAAGACCGGCCTCCTGCCGAACTTCATGGTCAAGGTGCGCGAGGGCAACACCGAGTGGTCCACCTACTTTCCCGGCGAGGCCGAAGTCCGTTCCTTCCACGAGGAAAACCGCGACCTTGGTTTGTACGACGACCCGACACCGGAACCGGAGGGCGAGATGGTCGAGAAGCTGACTGCGAAAAAAGAAAAAACCGATCCCTCCACCCGCCGCCGGGCTAAGCTCATTGAATTGCACGAGTCCACCTCCGCCCAAAAACTCATCGATGAACTCGCGAAGAAGGGCCTCCGAATCGAACACTACGCCGACAGCGACGCGCCCATCTTTGAACTCATCGAGGGCGAGGGCGACAAGGCCGTCAGCCATCCGCTTTTCGCCATTCCTGAAATCCTGGCCAAGGTTTTCGAAATCGGAAAACGCGGACTCTCCATCCAGCGGTTCAAGGGGCTCGGCGAGATGAATCCCAAGCAGCTCTACGAAACCACCATGAATCCGAACAAGCGCAAGATGCTGAAGGTGGATTTGAATGAAGACAACGCCGTCGAGGCCGATCGCATGTTCACCATTCTCATGGGCGACATCGTCGAACCACGTCGCGCTTTCATTGAGGATAATGCCTTGAACGCCCGACTGGACGTATAAAAACCTTGCGCAGTGACTACGTGTGACTACATTTGATCCATGAAAGAAATACCTTCTTCGAGAACAACCGACGGAGAACCCGCCGCCAGCTCTGTCGTGCGGGAAGTCGCCACCATGTCGGGCGTGGGCGAAGTGATCAGTGTGCGCGCGGCCAAGGCGCATCTTTCGGGCTTGTTGGACTTGGTGGCTTCCGGTCGCGAGATCATCATCACCAGCGATGGGAAACCCAAAGTGAAAGTCGTACCTCTGCGAAGCGAGACCCGGGGCAAAGTCTTCACTGGAACGCACGAGCATTTGAAGACAATGCCAAAATGGAACGGCGGTCCGACGGCGGACGAACTCATTCGCCAGGATCGCGACGCACGCGGCTGATCATGTATCTTGACAGTGCTATCATCGTGAAGTTGCTCGTGGACGAATCAGACACAGGCTTCTTGGTGGATGCCTTGGTGGGTCATCCTCTTTCTTCCTCGGAACTGGCAATGTCGGAAGTGCTCTCCGCGCTGCTCGGAAAAGAGCGCAATAAACTAATCTCCGCCCGGCAGAGAAACGCAGCTTGGGCACTATTTAATCACCGAGTGCAGGCGGAAGAAATTGTTCTGCACCAACTGAACGGCGTTGTCTTGAAAAAGGCGAACCACATCCTGGAATCCTGCCATCCCAAAGTGCCGCTGCGCACATTGGACGCCATCCACACCGCCGCCTGCGATCTGAGCCAGGATTTTCCCTTGTGTTCGACGGACCGGCGCATGCGTGACGCAGCGCGGTTTTTGCGCATCCCGGTTTTTCCGGTTGCCAGCGTCGATTAACCCCTCCCACCTCTTCTGATGTACAATCAAAACGAAAAAGTCGAAAAAGTAAACGTGGCCGAGGAGATGTCGAAGTCCTTCCTCGACTACTCCATGTCGGTCATCATCTCCCGCGCACTGCCCGATGCGCGTGATGGATTAAAGCCCTCGCAGCGCCGCATTCTCTACGCCATGAACGAACTCGGCGTGCAGCCGAATCGCAAGCACCTCAAGTGCGCGCGTATTGTCGGTGAGACCATGGGTAAATACCACCCGCACGGCGACCAGGCGATTTATCCCACGCTCGTTCACATGGCCCAGCCTTGGGCCATGCGCGAAATGCTGATCGACGGCCAGGGCAACTTCGGTTCGGTCGAAGGCGATCCGCCCGCTTCCATGCGTTACACCGAGGCGCGTCTCCACCATCTAGGCGCCGTCCTGATGACCGACATGGACAAGGGCACGGTCGATTTTATCCCGAACTACGACGAGACCGAATCCGAGCCTGTCGTGTTTCCCGCCGCCTTCCCTAATCTTCTGATTAACGGTGGCACCGGCATCGCCGTCGGCATGGCCACCAACATGCCTCCCCACAATTTGGGTGAGGTGATTGACGGCATCTGCGCCCAGATTGCCGACCCCGACATCAGCATTGAGGGCCTGATGGCTTTCGTAAAAGGTCCGGATTTCCCGACCGGCTGTATTCTGCAAGGCACCGCCGGCATCAAACAATACTTTGAAACCGGCCGCGGTCAGGTGCGCGTGCGCGGGCGCGTCGGTGTGGCGGAGGTCAAAGGCGGACGCGAGCAGATCATCATCACGGAGATTCCCTACAATGTGAATCGCGCCGATCTGGTCAAACGCATCGCCGACCTGACCAACGAGAAAGTTCTCACCGGCATTAGCGACGTGCGCGATGAGAGCGCCGAGGACACCCGCGTCGTCATCGATCTCAAGCGCGATGGCAACCCCAAGGTCATCATCAATAATCTCTTCAAGCACACCGCGCTGGAATCCTCCTTCAGCGTCAACATGCTGGCCATTGACCACGGCCGTCCCAAACTGCTTTCGCTCAAGGACGCCATCACCGCCTACATCGAGCACCGCCGCGAAGTCATTCTCCGTCGCACCCGCTTCCTGCTCGGTCAGGCCGAGATCGAAGCGGAAAAACTCGAAGGCTACCTCATCGCCCTCGCGAATCTGGATGATTTCATCAAGATCATCCGCGATTCCAACGACCGCGACGACGCCAAGGGCAAACTCATGGCTCTTTCCTGGACCCGCAAGGCCGTCGAAAAGCTCGGCATCCTCATCCGCTCCGAGGCCCGCCTCGCCGCCAATGGCGATTACCGGTTCACCGAAAAACAGGTCGGCCACATCCTCGATCTCCGCCTCTACCAACTCACCGGCATGGAGCGCGATAGCATCAAGGCCGAATACGATGCCTTGGTCGAGACGATCAAGGACCTCCTCGATATCCTGGCGAAAGAAAAGCGCGTCCTGAAAATCATCACCGACGAACTGCGCGAACTGCAAAAAAAATACGCCAGCGAACGCCGCACCCAGATCGTCCCGGCCGAGGGCGAGATGGCCATCGAGGACCTCATTGCCAACGAAGGAGTCATCGTCACCCTCACGCACAACGGCTTTATCAAGCGTACGCTCGTGAGCGCCTACCGCGCCCAAAAACGCGGCGGCAAGGGCGTCATCGGGATGACCGCCCGCGAGGCGGAGAAGGAAGAGGACAGCGATTTCGTTGAACTCCTTTTCACCGCCACCACCCACGATTACCTGCTCTTCATCACCCAGAGCGGACGCTGCTACGTCGAGCGCGTTTTCGAAATTCCCGAAGGCTCCCGAGCCAGCAAAGGCCGCTCCATCGCGAACTTTTTGGAACTCCGCAGCGAGGAAAAAATCGCCGCCACCATCCGCATCCAGGGCCAGAAAACCGACGAGGAGACCTGGAACAAAGCCCTCCACGTCGTCTTCGCAACCCGCAGCGGCATCGTGAAAAAATCGAACCTCAACGATTTCAAAAACATCCGCAAAGGCGGCATCATTGCCATCCAAATCGAGGAAGGCGACCGTCTCATTGATTGCAAACTCACCTCGGGCCAGAACGAAATTGTCCTGATCACCCACCAGGGCATGAGCATCCGTTTCAACGAGGAAGAACTGCGCGATCAAGGCCGCAACACCGTCGGCGTCTGGGGCATCCGTCCCGACAAGGACGATTTCATCGTCGGCGTCGCCCTCGTTGATCCGGAGGCGATGCTGCTCGTGGCCGGGGAAAACGGCCTCGGCAAACGCACCAGCTTCGAGGAATACCGCCTCCAGGCGCGCGGCGGCAAGGGCATCATCACCATGAAGACCAATGAGAAAACCGGCGGCGTCGCCGGAGCCCTCACCGTGCGTGATACCGACGAACTCATGCTCATCACCAACAAGGGCAAACTCGTCCGCACCAAAGTCGGCGGCATCCGTGAGACCGGTCGGAACGCCCAGGGCGTCATCCTGATCAACATGCGCGACGGCGAGATCCTCCAAGCCATCGCCCCGGTGGTCAGCGACGTTGAGGACGAGGAAGAAACCGCCGAAAGTTAGGTTTCTTCGTCAGTGTGTTTCCGCTACTCACACAAAGAATAGACTTGAGGAGACATTATGATTGATTTGCGTTTTTTCGTGCCGCTGGGCCCGCTGAGTCTGGCGGATCTGGTGCGGGAGGGCGGAGGCGAACTTGCTGATCCCACGCTTGCCGGTTTGCCGATCACTGGCTGTGCGCCGCTCGATACCGCCGGACCGGGAGATCTGGCGTTTTGCGAAAAACTCAAAAACGACGAGCCCCTGCTTACGGGGGCCGCGGCCTGCTGGGTGCGCGCCGACCATGTCGGCCGATTGCCGGCCGGAGTGGCGGCGATTGTGTCGCGCACACCGCGAGGGTGTTTTGCCAAGGCGTCGGCCAGACTGTTTGCTCTTCGCACGCATCCCGCCGACAGCGCGATGATCCATCCGGATGCGGTGGTCCCAGCCGGGGCAGTCTTAGGCCCCGGGGTGGTAATCGGTCCGGGAGCCGAGATTGGGAACGGAACAAAGATTGGTCCGGGCACGGTGATCGGACCCGGGGTTTCGATCGGACGGGATTGTCAGATCGGCGCGAATGCGTGCCTTTCCTGCGCCCTGATCGGCGACCGGGTCAAGATTGCATCCGGCACGGTGATCGGCGAGGCGGGTTTCGGAGTGGCCGGAACCGCCCAGGGACCGGTGGATGTGCCGCAGTTCGGCCGGGTGATTTTGCATGACGATGTGAGTGTGGGTTCGCTTTGTGCGGTGGACCGCGGGGCTTTTGGCGACACGGTGATCGGCCAAGCGTCGAAAATCGATAACTTCACCCAAATTGCGCACAATGTGCAAATCGGCCGGGGCGTCATCATCGCGGCCTTTGGGGGCATTTCCGGATCAACCGTCATTGGGGACTTTGTGCTGATGGGCGGGCGTGTCGGTGTGGCGGATCATCTCACCATTGGTGCGGGTGCGCATATCGGGGCGGGAAGCGGGGTTCGGGAGGATATTCCTGCCGGCGAGATCTGGATGGGCTACCCCGCCAAGCCTCGCCTGCGCATCTTGCAGGAAATGCTGGCCATCCGTCGGCTTTTGAAACGAAAGGGCAGCGCAGCGAATAAGCTGTGAGTTGTTTCGGGAGGCAGTTCACGTAAGCTGACTTATGCCGATCTACGAATACGAATTGGTTGACGGAGACTGCCGCGCCTGCGGCGGGCGGTTCGAGCTGCGCCGTCCGCTCAGTCGGCCCCCCTTGCTCCAATGTCCGCTCTGCAAAAAGGCGGTGCGGAAGCTGATATCCGGCGCGAATTCACCGAGGATTTCCAAACCGTTGTCCGTCTCAGACGCGAAAGAGGCGGGCTTTACCGTTTTGGAAAAACGAGACAAGGGCGTTTACGAAAAACAGTAAACTTCCCGGCAGGCCCGGGCGGTATTGACGTGCACTTGCACGACTTTTTGCACGTCGGGCGTGTAGCCGCCCGCCAGCACCCAGGCGATGGGAATGCCCTGCGATCTGGCAAACTGAAAGACCTTTTTGTCACGGAGAAAAAGATCCTCGTGGCCGAGGTCGAGGGGGGAATACGGATCGTCGCGCAGCGGGTCCGCACCGGCTTGGTAAATAAGAAGGTCCGGCGGTTCCCCACGCACGAGCCAGGGCAGATGCTCGTCGAGCAGCGCATTCAGATTTTCGCCATCACTCGTCCCCGTGGGAATGATCGGTGCGGAGAAATGGTTGGGTCCGTCTTCATGACGACGGACAGTCACGTCGCGATAGGGGATGTTGTCCGCGTAATCGTTGCCGTAGAGGGAAAGGGCTTTCATCCAGGGACGCGAGTCGGCCAACGAGGCGGTGCCGTTGCCATAGTGCAGATCGAGATCAAGGACGGCGGCGGTGCGAATGCCGCCGGCCGCGCGAAGGACTTCAAGGCTGACCACCAGACCATTGAAGGTGCAAAAGCCCTCGCCATGACCGGCGCAGGCGTGGTGAAAACCGCTGGCCAGCGCGCCGGAGACACCTTGGTCGAGCGCGGTTTTTGCGGCGGCCAGGACGCCGCCATTGGTGAGCAACACGCTGGGGAAAAGTTCCGGCGACCAGGGGAATTTTTGTGATTGGGCGAGATCGCGCGGATGGCCGGATCTGATGGCGGCGATGTATTCGGGGGTGTGGACGCGGAGGAGATCACTTTCCGATACGGGGGCAGGCGATGCCATTTCGATGCCGGGGATCTGGCGAAGCTGCTCCGCCACCAAGGCAAACTTGCGCATCGGCATGACGTGTTCGCCGATGGGCGCGGCGAAGCCCGGGTTGTGATAAAGTTTTAACGACATGGCGGGATGTCCGTCGTCGGCGGCAGCAGGGGGATGCGTTCGCTGTCGGAAGGATAATTTTCCACGCTGGAGAATAGTGGGGCCATATCGCGCGCGCGAAATCCGGTGGCATACATGCGGTAGAGTGCTCCGGCGATTTTCCGCACCTCGGATCCGCTGATATGGCTTTCGGATTCGTGTCCCACGCGCCGGACCAGCAACGACATGGGCAGAGGTTTCAGACCGTCAAAGTCGATTTCTTCCACGGGGCGAAAGTCGGGTTGCAGGTAGTTGACCCGACGGGGGTCCACTTTCAAATAACCGGCCTTTTCGTAGGCCCGGAGCCGGACCAGGCTGGCGGCATCGTCCGGTTCGGGATGTTCCATTTCCCCCACCAGAATGATCGGGGAATTGGCCGGACGGTTTTGTGCGGCCAGACAACCGCGGGCTGTCTGAATGGGCAGGGCTCGCAGCCAGCCGGCCAGGCCGCTGCGACGCCATTCTGGCGCGACAAGATTGTGGGAAAGATGAACGACCGCACCGGGTTTCCCATCTTGCACGATGGCGGTGTGGTCACGAACCGCGGCGAACTGCCCGTTGGCGGTGAGGAGCATCATGCGATAGCGGAGGGCACACCCGTTTACCAACGCGTGAGCGTCCCAAAGCATGCGTTGGGCCAAAACGGAGGGTTGTTCGATTTCGTCACTCTCGCCGAACTCCGCCCACAGCGCGGCGAAGGCCATCTCGAACCAGGGATCATCCGTGGATTCAATACGGTTGAGTTTGATGGCCGCCCAATCCGCTTCGAGGCTTTTCGCGTCGCCCGGCGCGAGGTCGGCGGGAATCATCCAAGGTTGGAGCATTTGATCAAAACTCTAAGGAAAGCAGGAAGGCAGGAAAAGAACTGAGATGCCCTGAGCGGCCTGCTTTCCTGCTTTCCTTAGCGTTTTTCAGTCAAGCCGCAGATCGCAGGTCAGGTCGCTTTTGCGCCCGCCGCGGCAGGGATTTCCGCCAAGTTTGGCCACGCCGGGTTTGGGCAATTTTTGGAAGACGGCATCGCCAGACTTGAGTTCAAATTCCGCATCCGCGCGCCCGGTTTGAATGTTCACCAAGGTGACATGCAGCGGAAGCTGGACGGGGATGCCGGGATGCAGGGCGGGGTAGAGATTGGTGCGGCGGAAGCGCAGTCCGGCCAGGAAAGTTCCCGGCGAGGTTTCGCGAATCGCAAGGGGTCTGCCCGCCACATAGATCTGATAGTTGCGGAAAAACTCCGCGTCGGCCGAGAATTCGAGCCGCTGCATGGAGGTGTCCACAAACCGGCTGGTGCTGCCTCCTTCCACGGGGGTTTCACAGAGCAGCGGCCAGTTTTCCAGGGCCTTGCGCACGGTGAGACGCGCCGGGCCGTTTTTCCAGGCCAGGACGGGGGGAAACCTCCAGTTCCAGATGTCCTGAAAGATCTTCTGATCGAGAGTGAATCCCCCAATTTTTAACTCAGAAAAAATCTCCGCCAGATCGTCCCAGAGGCGCTGGGGCAGGAAATATTCATCGTGAAGCGTGGTGCCGAAGCGTTTGAGCGCGCGCGGAGGTTTTGCGTCGAGAAGGTGGGCGGCGAGACAGGTCCAGAGCAACGCAATCGCCGACATCCATTCGGGGCGGGGCAGGGACTCAATGGCACGAAACTCGATAAGTCCGAGCGCACCTGACGGGAGGGAGGTGTTCCAAAATTTATCGAAACTGATTTCGCTGCGGTGGGAATTGCCCGTGGTGTCGGTCTGGAGATGGCGCAGGGTCTCGTTGATGAGTTCGCGATGATCACCTGCGGGAAGGCCCTCGAGAAAAGAGTACGCCATGTCAATGTCGTACAAATCGCGGGACGATTCGTCGGGACGCGGGGCCTGGGATGAGGTGCCGACGTAGCAGCCGGTGAAGAGGTAGGCGAGGGAGGGATGGTGCTGCCAAAAACGCAAGATGGCCGCCAGCCATTGGGGCCGGGAGAAAAAGGGATGATCTTCAATGCTCGGGCCGCCCCAGAGCAGATGGTTACCCCCGCCGCTTCCCTGGGGGTGATCCAAGGGCACGTCCTTCCAGGAGCGTAGGCCGGCTTTTTCGCAGCAATCGGTGAGAGTTTCCAACCACTCCGCGTATGCGCTCCAGGAGGCACAAGCGGGCAGATTGATTTCCAATACCCCGGGATCGGCGGTGAGGCCCACGACGGTCCACCTCGCGGCCTCGTCGGGTGGAAGGTAGCCTTGCAATTCGAGTTGCGCGAGGCCGGCTTGCTTCCCCGCGGCTTCGGCGGCGGCGAGGAGTTCGAGAAACGGGCCTTGCAGCAGAGGTGGGAAAAAAATCGCGGCGGCATTACCGGTGCGCTCAATGGTCAGGGCGCGGCGGGGCAGGGCCGGAGGGAAGTGTTGGAGGGGGAGTCGCAGTCCGGCCGCGCCTTCGGTTTCGATAAGGGTGCGTAGTTTCCGATCCAGCCGCCAGGGGGCGGAGGCCCAGGCTTCCCCGTCGTGATCCAGCGGCATGGCGAGAACTTCCGTCTGTGCGTCGCGGGGATCGGAAAAGTTCACCCAATGGGATGCGACGCCCAGATGATTGCAGATACCGGTGGCAAATTTCCGCAGGGCGGGAGCGCCGGGGTTTTTCCCGGGCGTGGGCAAACGAAAAAGTGCGGTGCCGTCGCGGTTGGCCAGCAGGCGAACAACCCAACGGGGATTAACTTCGCCGGGATACAGTTTTCCCGGACAGAAAAACGCCGCGGCTCCGCGCAGGCGTTTTTTTTGCAGCAGTCCGGCGACCTTCCAGGCGTAGGCGAGTTTGGTCGGTCCGACGGCGGAATGGCTCCACTCCGGCCCTTCGGGTTTGACCGGGATGAAGGTGGGTTCGCCGCCGAGGGTGAGGCGGATGCCATGGTTCGAGAAGATGGTCTCCGCGCGGGCGGCGGCTCGGTGCATCCAACGAGAGATCATTGTTCCTTGATGGTTAGGGTGGTTTCCAGCGTGCTGGGGATGGTTGTATTTCCGTAGTAATGGCCGGCGACCGGAGAAACATCCGCCGGTGAGAGGCCCACCGCGGTGGCGAGAAAATGATGATCGCAGAGGACCCCGTTGGTCGGATCAAATCCAATCCAGCCGGCTCCCGGCAGATAAGCTTCGACCCAGGCATGGAGGGCATTTTCCGCCCGGCGCGGACTGTCCGGCGAATCGTCCTCCCACAAGAATCCGCTGGCCAACCGGGCGGCCACGCCATGCTGACGCAAGACCGTAGCAAAGAGCACGGCATAGTCGCGGCACGAGCCCCTCTGCCGGCGCAAGGTTTCGACCGGAGGATACGGGTCACCTTCGTCGCGGCGTTCGTACGCGATGTTGTCATGCAGCCAACTGTTCATGGCGAGGAGCGCATCCACGGTGGGTTGTGGTGTGGAGCCCCGGCTTAGCGATGCGGGCAGCAGACAGTCAGTCTCCGGGGCAAGATAGGCGGCGAGGGCTCGGGCTTCGCCTGGGAGATAGCTGAAGGGAAGTTGCAGGGCGTGGGAATCGAGCAGGAAATGAAAAGGATTTTTCTCGGCCAGAGTGATGTCGAGTTCCAAGTGGAACTCCAGCCGGTCGAGTTTTTGCGGGAAAAAACAGCGGGCGATCAAGTTGTCAAAAAGATCGAGCCGATATTGCAGATCCGCACTGGCGTCCGTGGTGAAAGCTGTCCGGTTGGTCTGCACGGCAATATCATGACGGGGAAAAATACGGGCCAGATGCGGCGAGAGGCTGGCCGGTTTCTCGTATTGATAAAGGGCGGAATAGCGGACGGCGAGTTTCATGCTTTTTCGCTGAGACGTTTCATAAAAACTTTCACCTTGAGGTCTTTGGCCCCTGATCCTTTGAAAGTGCCGCGGATGGGCGTGGCGTCGGCAAAATCCCGACCGTAAGAAACGGTCACGTGCCGCGGGCCGCACCATTGGTCATTGGTCGGATCCAGCGCGACCCAGATCATACCGGGCGTCAGCACCTCGACCCAGGCATGGGTGGCCATCCAGCCCACCAGTTTCCGAGCATCAGGTCTGGGTTTGACCGGCTCCGATTCGATATAACCGCAAACATAGCGGGCGGGGAGGCCCGCCGTGCGCAGGACGCTGAGCATGATGTGGGCAAAGTCCTGGCACACGCCCGCGCGTTGTTTCCAGACGGTGGCGAGCGGGGTGGAATTGTCCGTCGAGCCCGGCAGGTAGCGGAATTTTTCGTGGATGAAGCGGTTCAATGTTTCGATGGCCTCGCCCAGCGGCGCATCGCCCGGAAGATAGCGGCGGGCCCATTCCATGGCGGGATGGCCGGTTGGCACGGCGGGCGTCGGCTGGAGGTAGTCAAAAATGTCGGTGAGCTTTGACACGAAAAGTTGCCGCGCCTCGGCAATGGTGACGCCCAGCGCCTCGTCGGGCCGGGGGACTTCCCTGGTGCGAATGATCAGGTTGTTCGCGATGACCAGGCGTTCGTGGCGCAAGGTGAGCGAATAGAACGTCACCTCATTGTGGAAATAATCGCGGTACGTGGACACCGGATTGGCTGGGGAAAAATCGATGGTGTGTTCGACAACGGACTGTCCGGGCAGAGTGGGTGGGGTGAGCCGGGCCTCGATATAGGCCTCGCTGGCCGGGTGGCCGTAGCGGTATTCGGTCCGATGCACGATTTCAAAGAGCATTTTTAAGGCCGAAAAAAGAGGGCTGCGTTTCGGAGCGCATATGAACCTGATGGTTAAGAAAACCGTCGGCAATGAGATGGTGGATGTCGAGGGTGGCTTCCAGGAGGTGCGTGCCTTCTTCCAAGAGGGGATTTGTTTTTTGCGTGGGATCGCGTTCGCTGCGAGCTTCCAGATCTTCCCAATCGGTCTGCCGAATTTCTTGCACCAGTTTTTCAATCCCGGCGATGGTGCGCAGGGTGGTTGCGGAACTTTCGTCCCTGGTGGAACGCAGCCGGGCGGCGCAGGTTTCCAGCGACCGCGTGACCGAGCGCGGCACCATGGGATTTCCCCAGAGAAGATCGAGCAGGGGAGCCGCTTCGATGCGCATTTGGTAAACCCGGCGGTACACATCGCGGCTGTTGAGCAGGCGGAGAAACGCGGACAGGCGGATTTCCGCCTCGTGTTCCGACGGTTCGCCCCGCCGGGGCATGGGGCGCATGATCGAGCAGACGGCGTTCCCGGTGATGATGGCTCTTTCCAGCGACTGGCCGATCTCACAAAAAGCCCACCCGCCGTCGGCGATCATGGTGGACTGGGCCGTTCCGAAAAATTCCGCCACCGCCTTAATCGCATAATCGCAATACCGGCGGGTGTATCCGGTCAGGTCTTCCTCACTGGAATTAGGCCGGAAACGAGCGCGTTGAAAACGGCTGCGCAAGGTGCCCAGAACACTCCAGGCTTCCAAGCTGAGGCACTCTAATATGGATTCCGCATTGCCCGTCCCGCGTAAAATGGTTTTTACGACGGAATCCGGTTCTTCCAAATCAAGCGTGAGGCGGTAACGTCCGGCCGCGCTGGAAATATTCCGCTGCGAGGCCGCCCGGGGGTTTTCCAGCGGGGGCAGGATGCGGTTCCAGACCGGGCGATAGAGCGTTCGCTCGGTTGGATTGAGTTCCTCCAATTCAAGCGACTCAATCACCCCGATCATCACGGCGAGATTGTGAGCGCGCTCGAGGTAGCGTCCGGTCCAGTAAAAAGCCTCGGCCACCCGGCTGCTAACGTGTTGGGCGGGGAGGGGGGATTCCCGCAGCCGGATACGGTCGGGCGCGGGTTCGACAAAATCCGGAGGGGCCTGCACCCAAGTGTCCTTGCTGCCGCCGCCAAGTTCGTTGGCGGTGTAGGTGGAATCCGCCGTCGAGATGCGAGTGAGCGCACCGGGAAAGACTTCGTATTCACCCTCGGCTTTGCGCAGGGCAAAAAGAATGTGATCCTGCCGGCGGGTGACTTTGCGGCCCTCGTGATAGGAAATCGTGGTCGCGTCGCAATCCTGCGGCTGGGCAACGTAATGTGAGGCGTTTTCCAGAATCAATTCGCGGGCACTTTTGATCTGCTCTTCGTCGGGTTCGCGACCGTCCCCGCCGAGAAGGATTTTTTCCCCATGCAGCGGACGGACGGTGTATTTCTGCAATTCGCCCAGCACCATTTCGCGTTGGTCAATGTCGCCCAGCCAGTAGGTCGTCATGCCGCGCAAGATGGGCTGTTCGCCGAGGTAATAGCGGATGATGGTGTTGGCCAGCGGCAGCAGGGCGCGATCGTCTGCGAGCTGCGATCCAATGCCATTGACCACCGCCACTGTGCCTTTGCGGATGCAGTGAACCAGCCCGGGAACGCCCAACAAGGAATCCCGGTGAAAAACCATGGGATCGAGCCATGGATCTGAAATGCGGTTGTAGATCACCTCCACTTTTTCGAGGCCCGAAACCGTCTTGAGATAAATCGCGTCATTGAGCACGAGAAGATCGCCGCCCTGCACGAGCGGGATGCCCATGCGGCGAGCCAGAAAGCTGTGCTCCGAATACACCGCGCTCCCGGGGCCGGACGACAGGAGCACGACCGTGGGATCGGGGTCGTCCGAAAACGACCGCAAGGTTTCGAGAATGTCCACCGGGGCCTCGGCGATCGAGCGGATGGAAAAGTCTTGGAAACTCTGCGGGATCACGCGGGCAAGGGCCCGCCGGTTTTGGATCATGTAGGAAATGCCCGAGGCGTTGCTGAAATAGTGGTGCTTCACCACCAGGCGGCCATTCGGCAACCGGCTCACACACAAGCCACAGAGATGCAAATACGTTTCCCCGGGCGGGGTCAGGCTGGCCGCCACACGCTGATAAGACGTGCTGCCGAGAACCGGCTGGATCGGCAACATACCGTCGCGCAGGATTTCTTTTTTTCCATGGATGTCGCGCAGGAACATCTCGAACGCACGCAACCGCTGGGAGATGCCGCACTCAAGCGGTTCCCATTCTTCCGGGGTGAAAATTTGCGGCAGGAGATCGCAGAACCAAGGCCGGCGCCCCCAAGGCCGTTCGCGGGCGATGTCGAAGGTCACCCCCATTTCGCGCATGGTCGCCTCGAGCCGTTCGTCGAGAGAACGGACCTGGGCCCGGGGCAGGGCGTCCAGGCGTTGAAAGAGGGGACCGTAGACCGGACGCACCTCGCCGGCTGCGTCGCGCGTCTCCATCCAATGTGAAAATGTTCCCGCCTCTTGGTTGCTCTGCACGGCCCGAGAGGCTTGGTGTATCGGATTTTCCGGTCAAGGAAATACCATGAAGCTTTGCATTTGACAGCAATGGAGGAATAACAGATTCTCTTCGATTCTCCAAAAGATCCAAATGAAGACATTTTCAGCAAAAGCCGCCGAAGTGCAGCGCGACTGGTGGGTAATCGACGCCGCCGACAAACACCTCGGCCATGTAGCTGTCCAAGCCGCCAACCTATTGCGCGGCAAAGGCAAAAAGATTTTCACCTCACACGTGGACACCGGCGATTTCGTCATTGTTATCAACGCGGGCAAGGTTCGCATCGGCGGCAAAAAAGAAGTGCAAAAAACTTATATGAGCTTTTCGGGCTTCGTCGGCGGCCACAAGCACGAAACTTTCGGTGCCCGTTTGGAACGCCGTCCTGAACTGTTGGTCGAACGTGCCGTCCGCGGCATGATTCCCCACAACCGCCTCGGAAGCTCCGTCTATCGCAAACTCAAGGTTTACAGCGGAAGCGAACATCCCCATTCCGCGCAGAATCCAAAAAACGCCTGATTTATCCCATGCCTGACATCATCGCTACCGGCCGCCGCAAAACCTCCATCGCCCGCATCAAACTGCGCAAGGGCTCGGGAGTCTTCAAAATCAACGGGAAGGATTTCACCGATTATTTCCCCAGCCTCTCCATGCAGAACGTGATTCTGCGCCCGCTCGAAATCGCCAATGCCGTGCAGGGCTTCGACGTGGACGCCAAGACTTCCGGCGGAGGCATCACCGGCCAGGCGGGTGCGTTGCGCCTTGCCATCAGCCGCGCCATTCTTCAGACGGATGAAAACCTGCGCTCTCCGCTGCGTGACGAAGGACTTCTGACCCGTGACCCTCGCATGAAAGAGCGTAAAAAGCCCGGACAACCCGGTGCCCGCAAGCGGTTTCAGTTTTCCAAGCGTTAAGCGAAGCGGCCTTCATGGCGCTCCCACTCTCCCGCGGGGCCCGCTGGGTCTTTATTGGCGATAGCATCACAGATTGCGGTCGGCGCGGTTGCCCGGAGCAAATAGGTGGAGGCTACGTTCGGCTTGTTCGGGACTGGCTACGGTCGGCCCATCCTGCGAACGCTCCGGAAATCATCAATAAGGGGATTTCCGGGAACAAAATCCAAGATCTGCAAGACCGCTGGGAGGACGATGTCCTCTCGCTCCGGCCGGACCTTGTTTCGATCAAGATCGGAATCAACGATGTCTGGCACGGTCTGGGGGAAAATCGAGATGGAACGACTTTGGAGAAATTTCGGGAAGGAGGGGAGGATCTCTTGCATCGATTAAAAAAGTCCTGTCCGACAGCCACAATTATCCTCTGCGAGCCCAGTGTCATTTGGCCGCCCGCCCCGGAGGAAGGCAATGAGTGCCTTCAGCCGTTTCTTGAGGTGATTCGGAATCTTGCGCTCCAGTTTGAGGTCCATCGCCTGATCCCATTGCATGGGGCTTTTGTGAAGAGCCGGGAAATCCGGCCCGATATTGATTGGGCTCCGGATGGTGTCCATCCGAGCTCTTCCGGTCACATGCTGATCGCCAGAACGTGGCTGGCTATGCTGGGATTGCTCTAGATTTCAACTGATGTATTGTTACTAAACACTATGAAAATCAATTGGCAACCTATTCTTTTTGTTTTGTTTGCAGGAACTTTATATTCTGCAGATCCAGTAGAATTCACGGTAGGGAGCTTCACTTTTGATCGTCCGGCGGATTGGGGCTGGGTCGTCCCTGGATCGCCCATGCGCAAGGCCCAGCTCTCACTTCCGAAGCTGGGAGAGAGCGCGGCTGGCGAAGTGACATTTTTTCATTTTGGGGCGGGACAAGGGGGAGGGGTGCAGGCCAACGTAAATCGCTGGCTGGGGCAATTCCAGGATGGAACATCCGACACCAGATCGGAAACCGTGGGGAAAACGGCGGTGACTTTTGTGAAGGCATCCGGCACGTTTCTCAGTGGAATGCCCGGTGGGGCGACCACCCCGATGACGGATTACGCGATGCGAGGGGCAATATTGGAAAGTCCGCAGGGCGACATTTATATCAAGATGACGGGCCCGGATGCCGCAGTAAAAGGGGCGGAGGCGGCCTTCGAGAAAATGGTCAAAGCCGCTGCCTCGCGCTAAATTCTCATTGCGGAGACGCGGCATTCCAAGTTTTCTTAACCAAGTGACCGCCGACGTAGCACAGTGGTAGTGCAATCGATTCGTAATCGATAGGTCGGGAGTTCGAACCTCCCCGTCGGCTTTCATATAAAACCCGCAAAGTGCTGTGAATACGCTGGTTGAGCTATTTTCTTACCGGTCCAAGGCGAAGTGCCTGCCCTGGGCAATTCTCAACCTTGAAGCGTCGTGAACAAAACACCGTTCACTCTTCTTGCCAATGATCCCGCCTCCAAGGCCAGGGCGGGACTTTTGCAAACCCGCCGCGGCGTGGTGGAGACACCGGTTTTTATGCCGGTGGGAACTCAGGGAACAGTCAAGGCGGTCTCGCCGCGCGAACTCCACGAACTGGGTGCTCAAATCATACTCGGCAATACGTATCACTTGCATGTTCGACCCGGGGAGAAGCTCATCGCCCGGCAGGGCGGGCTGCACAAATTCTCCGCCTGGGATTGTCCCATCCTGACCGACAGCGGCGGATTCCAGGTTTTCTCCCTGGCCAAACTGCGCAAGATCACGGAGGAAGGGGTGCACTTTCAGAATCATCTCGATGGCACCCCGACCATGATCGGCCCCGAGCGTTCCATGGAAATTCAGCGCGATCTTGGCTCGGACATTGTCATGGCCTTCGACGAGTGTCCGCCGCATCCCTGCTCGCATGACGATGCCTCTCGCAGTCTCGATCTCACTCTGCGTTGGGCCGCACGGTGCAAAGCGTGGTGGGAACAAAGGCCGGGGGAGGCGAGTCCACTGGTTTTCGGTATTGTCCAGGGATCGTCGCATGCCGATCTGCGAGAGCGCAGTGCCCGCTCTTTGGTGGAAATCGGCTTCGACGGATACGCTGTCGGCGGCGTGAGTGTGGGGGAGCCCGAGCAGGAAATGATGCTTGCCATCGAAAATGCCGAGCCATTTTTGCCGCCGGACCGGTCGCGTTACGCCATGGGCTTGGGCACGCCGCCGCAAATGATTGAGATGATCGCGCGTGGCATCGATATGTTTGATTGCGTGTTGCCGACCCGACTAGCCCGAAACGGTACG
Organism: Terrimicrobiaceae bacterium; assembly: GCA_041746635.1. Taxonomy (GTDB): domain Bacteria; phylum Verrucomicrobiota; class Verrucomicrobiia; order Chthoniobacterales; family Terrimicrobiaceae; genus CAMASH01. Next base: position 26,949 of record JBGTGQ010000051.1, read on the forward strand.
GCCTTTACGGCCAAGGGCACGATCGCTTTGAAAAATGCGGGTTTTGCCGAGGACTCCGGTCCGATTGAAGAAGGCTGCGCCTGCCATGCCTGCGGCAGCTTTTCCCGCGCTTACCTCCGGCATCTCATCAAAGCGGAGGAGATTCTCGGCCTCAGGCTGGTTTCGCTCCATAATCTGTACTTCTATCTCAATCTGATCCGCACAGCGCGTCAGGCGATTCTGGAGGGGAACTTTGCCGGGTTTCGACGGGATTTTGTCTCAGGCTACGCGAAACGAAACGATCGGAAAGAAAGCTAGCGCATTCGTTAACTTTAGTTCCTACAAGTCGAAATTTAGGATTCTGTACCAGCATATCGGGCTGAATCTGATCCATCGGAACTTTTTTCATTCCGAAGGTCAAGGTGCCGAACCAGTCCCAAGGGACCGACGACTGCTGGTACAGAATTCCAGAGGTCACGGCTTATTTTGTCGGTGTTTCCGCAATGCCGGTCACGAGGAACCGCGGGCGCATGGTGTTCGACGGGCGCACGCCGTCAACGCTAAAGGTTACGGTTTTTCCAACCAGTCCGGAGGCGTTGGGAATGCGTCCGGTGTCAAAGACGCAGTCAATGGTGTCTTTGATTCTGCTCGAGGCATCAGCATCGAGCACGGTGAGGGTTTCGCGGTTCACACGGCCATTCTTGCCGCTGTAGCTGGAATCCTCATAGCTGAGGACAGTTGCGTTGAACTTCATTTGTTTGCTTTTTTTTGGTTTCCCGGCTTTTTGCCGGGGTTTGACGGCCTTTCGACGGTCAAAGTGGTCACAACGTCATTGAGGTACACCTTGCGCTTGTCCACAGGTATTGCCCTCCTGGAAGCGCGAGCAGCTGTGCGTGCGGCAGCGGAGCGAGCGGACTACGAGGCGAAGAAGGTCGAGCGCGAAGCGATGCGTGCGCCGGGGAAAAAGCCCCGGGGCAAAGAGCCCAAGGAACCGGAGAGCACACCGGGACCGCATGACCAGGTGAACTTTACCGACCCGGAAAGCCGGATCATGGCATGCGGGGGGAAAACAAATTTTGAGCAGGCATATAACGCGCAAGCGGGAGTGGAAATCCAGAGCCGATTGATCGTGACAAAGCGTGTGAGCCAGGCCGCCAACGATAAGCAGGAACTTGGGGAGAATATGAGGGCCATCGACCCGGTGATCCAGAGTGTGGGGACGATCCTCATCGATAGCGGGTTCGTGAGCGAGGCGGCGATCAAAGAGGTCGAACAGGCGGGGGAAGGTGGCCAGGGAGCTCCGGAGGTGCCTTGGGCGAAACTCTTCCTGATAACAAACCTTGGCATGATGTTCCGCCTGCTTCCCGATGTAGGCACGTGTGGCCTCTAGGTTCGACATGCTCACCGAAAAAGCCCCGTATCCCGCCTGCCATGCAAATTTTTTGAGACTGGGGAAACGCTCTTGCATCCGAAGGTTGGAACCCCGTTTGAGTTCCTTCACCAGATCGGCTTGCGTACCACTGCGGCCTAACTGGACCAAAAGGTGGACATGATCGGAAATGCCGCCGACCAAAATGGGCGGGCAATCTTGTTTTTTTGCGATTCCCCCAAGAAATGCGCAAACCTGCTCACGAACATCATTGTCCGACAGAAACGGAAACCGGACTTTTGTGGAGAAAGCGACATGCAAAAAGACGCTGGATAACGACCGGGACATGAGAGAAAGGGAGACAACCGGCGGGGTTGAACACCCTTGGTACAATATCCTCGTGCCTCGCAACCTCGGGCTTTGGGATTCCATCCCCTTTGGGGATTTTCCGGAGTTTTTTGTCTGCACTGCCGTCCGTCCGCCGACCGCAAAATGATTTTCTCCTGTCACCCTTCGCGGTGAATCCGTATTTTCCTGATTGATATGGCAAGTACGTTTGGCGAAATTTTCCGCATCGCGACGTGGGGCGAGTCCCATGGCGGCGGTGTGGGCGTGGTGATTGACGGCTGTCCTGCGCGGCTACCGCTTGCGGAGGCGGACATCCAGCCCGACCTCGACCGGCGCCGTCCCGGACAGAGCGACATCGTCACCCCGCGCAAGGAGGAGGACACCTGCCGCATTCTTTCCGGGGTTTTCCAGGGGCAGACGCTGGGCACGCCCATTTCGATCATGGTGGCGAACACCGACGCGCGCCCGGAGGCTTACAGCGAGATGGAAACGATGTTTCGTCCCTCGCACGCCGACTACACCTACCAGTCCAAATTCGGCATCCGCAACTGGCAGGGCGGGGGACGCGCCTCCGCCCGTGAGACCATCGGTCGCGTCGCTGCGGGAGCGGTGGCGAAAAAAATTCTTCGCACGCTTTTTCCCGGCCTCGAAATTCTCGCGTATGTCACAGCGATCCACGACCTCGAGGCGAAAATCGACGGCTCGCGCGTTACCATCGAGGACATCGAAGCGAACGCCGTGCGTTGCCCGGATGCCGCCGCGGCCGCCGCCATGATTGCACTGATCAAGCAGGTGCGCAGCGAGGGCGATTCCGTCGGCGGTCTCATCGAATGCATCGCGCGCGGCGTTCCGCCCGGCTTGGGCGAGCCCGTCTTCGATAAACTGGAGGCCGATCTGGCCGGGGCGATGCTGAGTCTGCCCGCGACGAAAGGTTTTGAAATTGGTTCGGGTTTTGCCGGAGCCAAACTCAAGGGCTCCGAGCACAACGACGCCTTCCGCATGGAGGGCGATCGCGTCCACACCACCACGAATCTTTCCGGTGGCATCCAGGGCGGCATCAGCAACGGCGAGCCCATCGTTTTCCGCGTCGCTTTCAAACCGACGGCCACCATCGCCAAATCCCAGCAGACGGTCACGATCACAGGGGAAAATGCCGACCTTTCCTCGCGCGGTCGGCACGATCCGTGCGTGCTTCCCCGCGCCGTGCCGATGGTCGAGGCCATGACGGCGCTCGTGCTGTGCGATCATGCCCTGCGTCAACGCGCGCAGGATTGCCTGCCCCGGTAGCGGTCGATGTCGCACGGTTCGCCAGTCTGGCAGGGAGCCCTTTTTTTAGCGGCGATCCTTTTTCTCATTTGGGAAATTTGGCGCGGCTGGCGGGCGGGAGTGGTGCGGGCGGGAGTCCACCTGGCCGCCTTTGTTTTGTCGACCGTGATTGGCATGGCCGCCGGGCGGCTGGCCGCGATTCTCTTCGGGGGATTCGGGGAAGTGAGAGGATTTTTCGCCGGGCTCGCCGTCGGAGGCGGACTCGGGTTGGTGGTCTTTTTTCTCATCTGGTTTTTGGGCGCACTGCTTTTCAAGCGCACGGAACATCAGGGCTCCCGGTTGGTGCGGTTTTTCTGGGGATTGGGCGGTGCGTTCTTCGGACTTCTCGTCGGTCTAATCATTCTCTGGAGCGGAATCTCCCTCGTGCGCGGCTTGGGGGCTTTGGCCCAGGCGCACGTGGAAATGCCTCGCGAGAAAAATCAATCCGCCCCGCCACCCCGCGTGGCCAGCGGGCTGGTCACGCTTAAAGAATCGCTCGAACTCGGCCCGGCGGGAAAATTTGTCGAGGCGGTGGACCCGATGCCGCCGGATTTTTACGAGCTCATTCTCCAGATCGGAAAGCTCACCAACGATCAGGAAACGATGATTCGTTTCATCGAATACCCCGGTGTGCAGGAGGCCATGCAAAGCCCGCGCATGGTCGAGCTGGTTAATGATCCAGCGATTATCAGTGCCTCGGAAAAACGCGACTTCCTCGGCTTGCTCAGCAACAAAGCCCTCCTCGCCGCCGTGCAGGATCCGGTCCTGGCCGAACAGCTCAAAAAGATCGACTTGCGCGCCGCCTTGAAATTCGCGCTGGAAAAACCCGCGCCTTCTCCCTCACCCTCTCCCACCAAGAATCCGCCCGCCCCGTAGGATCACCAATCGCACCATTCCCATGCCTGACTACATCGCCACCATCGGCCTCGAAGTTCACGTCCAGCTCAAGACCCGCACAAAAATGTTCTGCGCCTGCGCGGTAGAATACGGCGCGGAGCCGAACACCAACGTCTGCCCGGTCTGCCTCGGCCTTCCCGGCGCGCTCCCCGTGATGAACGACGAGGCCCTGCGCCTCACCGCCCTCGCCGGGCTCATGCTCGGTTGCGACATTCCGGACGCCTGCAAGTTCGACCGGAAGAATTATTTCTATCCCGACATGCCGAAAAACTACCAGATCAGCCAATATGATCTGCCCCTCTGCCTCGGCGGCACCGTCCCTCTGCACGATCTCGCCTATCCCAAGGACGCCCAGAAAACCATCGCGACCAAGGACAAAGCCATCCGCCTCACCCGCATTCACCTGGAGGAAGACGTGGCCAAAAGTTTTCATCTCGAAACCTCCACCGGCATTGATTTTAACCGCGCCGGCACTCCGCTTATGGAGATCGTGAGCGAGGCCGACATCGCCAGCCCCGAGGAAGCCTTCGCCTATCTCACCGTCCTTCAGCAGGTCATGATCTATGGCGGCATTTCCGACGCCGACATGGAAAAAGGCCAGATGCGCTGCGACGTGAACATCTCCGTGCGTCCCGTCGGCACCGACCAATGGGGCACCAAGATCGAACTGAAAAACCTCAACTCCATCTCCGGCGTGCGCCGCGCCCTCGCTTTCGAGATTCCCCGCCAGATCGAAGCCCGCGAAGCCGGCATCGTCCTCGACCAGGAAACCCGTCGCTGGGACGACGTGCGCGGCGAGACCACCCTCATGCGCATCAAGGAAAGTGCCCACGATTACCGCTATTTCCCCGATCCGGATTTGCTCCCGGTCAAAACCGCCGAAATCCTGACCGACGCCCGTGCGCGCAAACCCGAACTCCCCTGGGAAAAACGTTCCCGCTATGTCGCCGACTTCGGCGTGACCGAATACGATGCCGCCGTCCTGGCCAACGACCTCGCGCTTTCGCGCTATTTCGAGACCGCCGCCCAAGGCGCGAAGAAGCCCAAGAACATCGCCAACTGGATGCTCAACGACTTGCAAAGCGCCCTCTCCAGTGCTGACCGCACCATCACCGACTGCCCCATCGCGCCAACCGCCCTGGATGAACTCGTGAACCTCATTGACGACGGTAAGATCAACTCCCGTCAAGGCAAGGAAGTCTTCGCCGAGATGTTTGCCAGCGGCAAAGCCGCCGCCGAGATCGTGAAGGAAAAAGGCCTCGAGCAAGTCAGCGACACCGGAGCCATCGAAGCCCTCTGCGACCAGGCCATCGAAGCCAGCCCCCGCGCCGTCGGCGAATACAAAGCCGGCAAACTCGCCGCCATCAACGCCATCAAAGGCCAGGTGATGAAGCTCTCCAAAGGCCAGGCCAACCCGACCCTCGTCAGCGAGATCCTCGAAAAAAAACTCGCCTCGTAATCGAGAGCGCGGTTTCCAGCGCATTCGTTCATAGCATCAGCTGAGGGGGCAGCTGAGGGGTCAGGCATGACTTGTTGTTGAACGCGAAGATTTGCATAAAGATATCAATAGACCATGCCCCATCGCACCACCCCTCGCACCCTTTCCTCTGCGACGGGTGAACAGGGAGTTTAGGTTCATGTTCAAGTGTAGGTGTAAGAAACCAACCCTCTCTCTCGGCTCTTCCCTTCGCGGTTGCCCTCAGCAACTCAGCCGGAACGATTCAGAATGAGACCCGCGAAACACGCGAAATGACGCGAAAAATTGAGCCAGTCACTCCCCTGTCTTCACCTCCGGCAGTCGATCCAGCGGCGACGCCGGCTTCCTCCCGGGACTTTGCAAGACGTGGGTGTAAATCATCGTGGTGCTCACATCGCTGTGCCCCAGTAATTCCTGCACCTCGCGGATATCCGACCCGCTGGCCAACATATGCGTCGCAAAGGAATGCCGCAGCGTGTGCGGGCTCACCGACTTGACCAGTCCCGCTCGCAAGGCCGCCCGTTTCACCAACTGCTGCACCCCATTGACCCCCAAATGATGCCGCCGGATTTTCCCCGTCCAGGGATCCTCGGACAGCCCATCCGCCGGGAACAGCCAGAACCACCCCCACTCCGTCGCGGCGTTGACGAACTTCACCGAAAGCGCCTCCGGCAAAAAAACGCCCTCCACCCCCATCGCCCGGTCCTTATCCCACCGCCTCCGCGCCTCCGCCATCTGCACCTTCAGGGCAGGAAGGCTTCGTTCTGGCAGCGGCACCCGCCGGTCCTTGTCTCCCTTGCCGCCCCGCACCACGATGTGGCCGTTGCCGAAATCCACGTCCTTCACCCGCAGTCGCGCACACTCCATCACCCGAAGTCCCGCTCCATACATCAACTCCGCCATCAGCCGCCCCGTTCCCTCCATTTCTGCAAACAACGCCGCCACTTCCTCCATCGTTAGCACCGTCGGCACCCGCTGAGACCTCGCCGGACGCTTCACTCCCTCCGCCCCTCCGGTCTGCTTTTGCAACACCACCGCAAATAAAAACTGCAACGCACTCAGAGCCTGATTCAGCGTGGCGGAGGAAACCCGCCTTTTCAGCGTTAAATATTCCAAATATTCCTTTGCCTCCGGCCAGACCATCGCCCCGCGATCGAGCGGTTGCGCGAAAATCAAAAAGCGCCGCACCCAGTCCAAATACGTCTGCTCCGTGCGATACGAATACCGCTCCGTCCGCAGCCTTTCCCGCGCCTCATCCAAAAAACCTTCATACCGTTCCGGCAGCGTCCCTGTGTCCGTGCGTCCTTTCCAAGCCGCGCTGACCGCACCTTCCACTGGTGCCCGCCCCAAATCGGCAGGCTCCCCTGTCGCCAGCCCTTCCTTCTCCGCTTCCGGCAACAGATCGCCCGGCCAATACCTGGCCCAGGCTTGCGGCTCAACCTCCGAGTAAAAAACCTCCAGCGCCTCCGCCGCCTGACGGATCTGCCAGAGCGGCTTATTTTCATTAAAAAGCCGCGTGACGAAGTGACGCACATCATCCATGCTTCCTTCATCGAACCGCTTTGGCCTGATGAATTTTAACCATGCCAGCACCCACCCACGACAAAAATCGTGGCACCGAGGCTCGACGCCACGCTGCTGCAGAGCCATGCGGAACCTCACCCATCTGGCATCCCATATGGCTGATGTTCTGCTGTTTAAGGAGAAATTGCCATCGATGTCATTCATGGAATAGAATGATACCACCTTTTTGCGATAAATTCACACACCATTCTACAATACGTTCGAGAAACTGAAAATGCGCTTCCTTATCGCATCGATAATATTTGGAATATTAACGACCTGTGCCGGTGCCTGTGTCTTCCACAAAGCGCGGCTTTGCGAGAGTCTACCCGCAGGGAGCAGGACGCTTTCGCAACAA
>JBGTGQ010000052.1:0-23258 GCA_041746635.1 Terrimicrobiaceae bacterium
CCCGATGCTGACGACGGCAGTGGTTTTGTTCAGGCCGGGTCCAGCTACCTGCTCCTTCGCCTCGATGGAAACCTGCCGGTTTATCACGACATCGTGGCCATCGCCCCTTGGACCGCTTTCGGCGTGAATTTCGACTACAACACCCGGGGCGAAGACGCCCGACCTTTTGTTGGTGCCAATAATGTCGAGTTCGGCCTCGCCCTGCCGGTGAACATCAACCGCACCATCACCGTCTCGGCCTACGCCGCCTACAGCGTCGCCCTCACCGATTTGAACAACACCGCGCCCAACACCTTTTGGGGTGGAGGCAGCGTGACGTTTTCGTTTTAGAGCGGTTCAAAAAATCGCAACAAGGTAGAGCAAGCTTCCAGCTTGCTGTCCCTGACGATCACAAGCTGGAAGCTTGTGCCACTATTTTTTTGCGGGCCGCCTATTTGTAGGAGGCTTGCTGACCTTTGATGTTGCGCTTTTTGATCCAGGGCATGAGGCCGCGGAGGCGGGCGCCGGTTTTTTCGATGGGGTGATTTTCGCCGGCTTTGAGGAGGGCGTTGTATTTTTTGTAGCCACCTTCGTATTCCGCGATCCATTCCTTGGCGAATTTGCCGGTTTGGATGTCCTTTAGCGCGGCTGTCATGCGGTTTTTCACGCCGGCGGCGAGGATCTTGGGTCCGACGGCGACGTCGCCCCATTTGGCGGTCTCGCTGATCGAGAAACGCATTCCGGCGATGCCGGCTTCGTTCATGAGATCAACGATGAGTTTCAATTCGTGGAGGCACTCGAAGTAGGCCATCTCGGGGGCGTAGCCGGCTTCAACCAGAGTTTCGAATCCGGCTTGGACGAGGGCGGAAGCGCCGCCGCAGAGGACGGTTTGTTCGCCGAAGAGGTCGGTTTCGGTTTCTTCCTTGAAGGTGGTTTCGAACACACCTCCGCGAGTGCCGCCGACGCCCTTGGCCCAGGCGAGGGCGACCTTTTTGGCATTCTTGCCGGGATTTTGATAGACGGCGATAATGGCGGGGACGCCTTTACCTTCGGTGAACTGGCGGCGGACGATGTGGCCGGGGCCTTTGGGCGCGACCATGATGACGTTGACGTCCTTGGGCGGGACGACAGTCTTGAAATGAATGGAGAAGCCGTGGGTGAAGAGGAGGGTTTTGCCCTTGGTGAGATTCGGGGCGATGTCCTTCTTGTAAGCGGCGGCTTGTTTGGTGTCGGGGAGGCCGACCATGATGACGTCGGCGAGTTTGACGGCCTCGGCGGTGTCATAGACTTTGAAGCCGTAGTCTTCGGCGACTTTGCGGGATTTGCTGCCGGGGTAGAGGCCGATGATGACCTTGGCGCCGCTTTCCTTGAGGTTGAGGGCGTGGGCGTGGCCTTGGGAGCCAAAGCCAAGCACGGCGAGGGTTTTTCCTTTGAGTACTTTGAGGTCGGCGTCTTTGTCGGTGTAGATTTTAGCGGGCATATTGAAATTGCGGAATGTGGATTGGGGATTGCGGAATGGAATCAGTCTTGGGAGCGGGGGAGGGCGACCTTGCCGGTGCGGGTGAGTTCCTTGATGCCGAAGCGGTCCATCAACATAAGGAACTTGGTGATTTTGGTCTCGGTGCCGGTGACTTCGATGGCAAGGGTCTCGGGCTGCACGTCGATGATCTTGGCGCGGAAGATGTCGCAGATTTGCATGACCTCCGGGCGGGTCTTGGAGGTGGCGGTGACGCGGAGGAGGACCAGCTCGCGATCGACGTATTCTTCGTCACGGAAGTCTTGCACGTCGATTACGTCCACCAGTTTTTCCAGCTGCTTGGTGACTTGCTCGAGAACCTTGTCGTCGCCGCGCACAACGATGGTGAGGCGGGAGGCGGTGGCGTCGAGGGTGGGTCCGACGTTGAGGGTGTCGATGTTGAAGCCGCGGCCGCTGAACATGCCGGCGATGCGGGCGAGGACGCCGAATTTGTTTTCAACGAGGATGGAAATGGTATGGCGCATGAAATCGAAAGAGTCGCGGATAGTGGAGGGTTGACGCTTGCGCGTCAAGAGCGGGGAGGTTCGAAAGCAGGGAGCGGGGAGGTTGGAGCGGGGAGTCAGGATTTTAGGTGGCGGATGAAAGCTAGGATCATGCGACTTATTTCTTCGAGCTCGTCAAGAAGCGGGGAGGCTTTTGTGGCGGGTAGCTTTTTGTGGTTGGTCAGCAAGATGAGGATGTTGGCGACTTCGAAGACAGAACGGCGGGCGATATTGAGAAAGTTGGCGAAATCACTTTTTGAGGTGCTGCCGGAACCCTCGGCGATGTTGTTGGTGATGCTCAAAGTTGCGGAGCGGAGTTGCTCGGCAAAGCGGTAAAAGCGTTTTTGATCTAGCTCATCCGCCAGTTCAAAGAGAGGTCCGCTGATCGAAGCGCCGCGTTTCCAGATATCGAGATCCTGAAAGCGAAACTGCTTTTCACTCATACTCTCCCCGCTCCATCCTCCCTGCTCTCAGACCATCGGCACTCCATCCTTGAGGAATTTTTCCACGAAGCCGGTGTGGTATTTGCCGCGGCGGAAGGCGGCGGTTTGCATGATGGCTTGCTGGAATGGGATGGTCGTTTTGATGCCGGTGATCATGTATTCGCCCAGGGCGCGGGACATGCGGTTGATGCAGGCTTCGCGGCTGGAGGCGGTGGCGATGACCTTGGCGATCATGGAGTCGTAGTTCGACGGGATCGGATATCCGGCGTAGGCGTGGGAATCAATGCGGATGCCGCGGCCGCCGGGGGCGTAATAGAGTTCGATCTGGCCGGGGCAGGGCATGAAATTCTTGGCCGGGTCCTCGGCGTTGATGCGGCACTCGATGGCGTGGTGGCGGGGCTTGGCGTTGACCACATAGTCGGAAAGGTGTTCACCGGCGGCGACCTGGATTTGCTGCTTCACGAGGTCGCAGCCATAGACTTCCTCGGTGATGGGATGTTCCACCTGGATGCGGGTGTTCATCTCCATGAAGTAGAAATTCCCGTCGTCATCCACGAGGTATTCGATGGTGCCGGCATTGGCGTAGCCGACGTTTTTGGCCAACTTGATGGAGGCGGCGCCCATTTTTTTGCGCAGAGCCTCGGTCATGAGCGGGGAGGGGCATTCCTCGACGATTTTCTGGTTGCGGCGCTGGAGGGAACAGTCGCGTTCGCCGAGGTGCACGACCTGACCGTGTTCGTCGCCGAAGACTTGGAATTCAATATGGTGGGGGTTGACGACGAATTTCTCGATGTAAACGGCCCCGTTGCCGAAGGCTTTTTCGGCCTCCATGCGGGCGGCGTGGTAGCCTTGGACGAGACTGCCTTCGTTGCTGGCGACGCGCATGCCGCGTCCGCCGCCACCGGCGACGGCCTTTATCATGACCGGATAGCCGATTTTGCGGGCGACTTTCATGGCCTCCTGCTCGCTATCCACGGTGCCATCGCTGCCGGGGGAAACGGGGACGCCGGCTTTGCGGGCGCAGTCGCGGGCGGAATTTTTGTCGCCCATCAAGCGGATGGCATTGGCGGACGGGCCGATGAATTTGATGTTGCAACTCGCGCAGACCTCGGCGAAGTGGGCGTTCTCGGCCAGGAATCCATAGCCAGGATGGATGGCATCGGCGTCGGCGATCTCGGCGGCGCTGATGATGCGGTCGATCTTGAGATAGCTGTCCGTGCTGGAAGCGGGGCCGATGCAAATGGCTTCGTCCGCGAGCTGGACATGGAGGCTGTGGAGATCGGGTTCGGAATAGACGGCAACGGTCTGGATACCGAGTTCTTTGCAGGCGCGGATGATGCGGAGGGCGATCTCGCCGCGGTTGGCGATAAGGATTTTTTTAAACATGGCTTCGGGGGCGACCGGAGGGGCCGCGGGGCCGGTCTATTTGAGGCGGAAAAGCGCCTGACCGAATTGGACGGGTTTGCCGTTATCGGCACAGATCTCGGCGATGGTGCCGGAGACCTCGGCCTTGATTTCGTTCATCACCTTCATGGCTTCGACGATGCAAACGACCGTGTCGGGGGTAACGTCCTGGCCGGCGGAGACGTAGGGCGGGGCGTCGGGGGAGGAGGAGGTGTAAAAGGTGCCAACCATGGGGGAATTAATTTCCCGGAGATGGGAAACCTCGGGCACCGCGCTCTGCGGGGCTGGTGTGGCCGGAAGGGCTTGTGCCACTGGGGCGGCGGTCGGCGCTTGGGTGATGACTTGGGTGACGCCTTCGGCTCCCGCGGTTTTTAGGGTGATTTTGAATCCTTCGCGCTCCATTTTGAAGACGGACAGGCCGTTCTTCTTCATCAGGTCAATCAATGTACGAATCTCTTTTAGTTCCACAGGCTACAAATTTTTAAGGGGGGGGCAGTCTGTCAGGTCGGAAACGGTGGGTCAAGAGTTTCAACCGGAAGACCCTTTACAAATCGAGTCGAATGGCGCACCTTTCGCGGTTCTAATTTATGTGGTTGCTCGTTCCCGCTTTGCTCACTCTTCATGTCTCCGTTTGTCTTTTGCTGGTGCTCATCGTGTTGATGCAGCTTCCGCGCAGTGAAGGCCTCGGGGCCGCGTTCGGCGGGGCGGTGACGGAAAATATCTTTGGCGCGCAGACCACCCACGTGCTGGCACGATTCACGGTTTGGTTGGGCGTGGCGTTTTTCGCCCTCACGCTGATGTTGGCGATTGCCTATTCCCGACAGAACTCCGCCAAGGCTTCCAAGGTGCAGCAAGAATTGATGAGTGCACCGATCCCGATCACGGCTCCGGCTGCGGCGGGCACACCGGCGGCGGCGACGGCCGAGCCAACGTTGGTGGCACCAGCTCCCGCTGCCACGGTTCCCTCGGCCACGCCCGCAGCGACGGCGCCCTAGGCGTCCTTCCCTCTCAGGGCGGCCGTGAAAATTGCCAAGACTGTCGCATCGGTCCGGACTTTTCGTCGCAAAGCCGGAAGACCGGTCATCCTCGTTCCGACCATGGGCGCGTTGCATCATGGTCATGCCGCGCTGATCGAGCGCGCCCGTCGCCTGGCGGGGAAAAATGGAACCGTGGTGGTTTCGATCTTTGTCAATCCCACCCAGTTCGGGCCGCTCGAGGATTTTTCCAAATATCCCCGGCCTTGGAAAAACGATCTGGCGGTTTGCCGGGCGGGCGGAGTGGATCTCGTGTTCGCGCCTGCGGTGGAGGAAATGTATCGCGAGGATCACTCGGTCTCTGTCGATGAATCCGCGCTGTCGCGGCATCTGTGTGGAGCCTCGCGCCCGGGGCATTTCCGCGGGGTTTGCAGTGTGGTGGCGAAGCTGTTTCAAATTGTGCAGCCTGACGTGACGGTGTTTGGCGAGAAAGACTGGCAGCAATTCGCGATCATTCGCCGGATGGTGCGCGATTTGCACTTTCCTCTTCGCGTCGTCGGGCATCCCACCATTCGCGAGGCGGACGGGCTGGCGGTTAGTTCGCGCAATGCCTATTTGCGGCCGGAGGAAAGGGCGGTTGCGCCCGGCATCCAGGCGGCTCTTCAGAAGGCGATGAGCGGACCCACCCGTCTGGCGATTCTGAAGGAAGGCCGCCGTTTGATCGCAAAGATCCCCGGTACCCGGCTCGATTACCTGGAATTGGTCGATGCGGAAACGCTGGAACCCGTCAATAATCTGGGTCGTCCGATGCGGCTGGCGGTGGCGGTTTTTCTCGGCGCGACGCGATTGATTGATAATATCACGGTCCCCCCACGCGCATGAGAGAGTTTGATTTTATCGTCATTGGCAGTGGCATCGCCGGTCTCACCTACGCCTTGAAGGCGGCGGAAAAAGGTTCCGTGGCCCTGGTGACCAAACGGCGAACGGTTGATTCGAATACCGCCTGGGCCCAGGGCGGAGTGGCTTGTGTGGTCAGCGAGGAGGACTCGTTCGATCTCCACATCCGCGATACGCTGGTGGCGGGGGCGGGGCTTTGCAATGAGGCGGCTGTTCGACTGGTCGTGACCGAGGGGCCGGAACGGATCAACGGCCTGATCGAGCTGGGCATGCAGTTTGATGAGAAGGACATCCAGGACGGCGGACGGGAGCTCGATCTTGGCATGGAGGGCGGGCATTCCAAGCGGCGGGTTTTGCATTTTCAGGACACCACGGGCTTCGAGATCGAACGCACGCTGGTGGCCCGGATCGCCGATCATCCGGCCATCACGCTGTTGGAAAATCACATGGCGGTGGATTTTCTCACCACTGGCAAACTCGGCTACGCCATGCAGGATTGCTGCGTGGGAGTCTATGTGCTTGATGAGGCCACCGGCTTGGTCGAGACCTTGCGCAGCGACATCGTCGTGCTGGCCACGGGCGGCTGCGGCAAAGTCTATCTTTATACCACCAATCCCGATGTGGCCACAGGCGACGGGGTCGCCATGGCCTGGCGGGCGGGGGCGGTGATCGCCAACATGGAGTTTATCCAGTTTCACCCCACCTGCCTGTTCCACTCGGAGGCCAAGTCTTTTCTCATTTCCGAGGCCGTGCGAGGCGAGGGGGGAATCCTTCTTGATGCCAAGGGGCGCCGGTTCATGGAAAACCACCATCCGCAAAAGGAACTGGCCCCCCGCGACATCGTCGCCCGCGCCATTGATGCCGAGATGAAACGCAGTGGCAGCAAGTGCGTTTTCCTCGACATCACCCACAAGCCGGCGGGTTTTTTGAAGTCGCGGTTTCCTTCCATTTACGAAACCTGCCTGCGCCTCGGCATCGATATCACCACCCAGCCCATCCCGGTCGTTCCCGCCGCCCATTATCAATGTGGCGGGGTAAAAACCGACCTCAATGGCGAGACAAGCCTGCGCGGTCTCTACGCCATCGGCGAGGCGGCCTGCACCGGCCTGCATGGCGCCAACCGCCTGGCCAGCAACTCGTTGCTCGAGGGCCTCGTTCTTGCTCACCGCGCCTTTGAAAAAACCACCCGCCAGCGCAAACCGCGGGTGGAGTTCAACCTGCCCGAGTGGCGCCCCGGCCAAGTGCAGGATGTGGACGAACTGGTGGTCATTTATCACAACTGGGATGAAATTCGCCGCCTGATGTGGGATTACGTCGGCATCGTTCGCACCGACAAACGCCTCCAGCGCGCCGCCACCCGATTGCGCAACCTGCATACGGAGATTCAAGAGTTCTATTGGAACTTCAAGGTCTCCACCGACCTCCTGGAACTCCGCAATCTCGTGGCGGTCGCCTCCCTTATCGTGGACTGCGCGATTAGCCGGAAGGAAAGCCGGGGTCTGCATTTCACCCTCGATTACCCGGAAAGTGATGACGTCAAGTTCCTGAGCGAGACCACAATGCGCCGCACGTAATCTCGAAACGCTGCCCTTTTTGGTTGCGAGTTGGGCCGTTTGCGGAGATAGTTCCCGGCTTATACCTCCGGCCATGAAACTTGCCCCCGCCATCTTTGCTGGTCTTCTCGCTCTTGTCGCCCTCCAAGCGGTCGAGGCGCAGACCCCCATTTCCTCCAGCACGGATTTCCAAAAGTTCGCCCAACGCCTGCGGGAAAATGCCCTGCTTAAAATCGAGCCCCAGGTTTTCACCCCCAGCAACTCCCGCGCCGGCTTCAACCGCTTCCCTTGGAAACGCAATATCGTCACCACCGTTTTTTGGGTCGGCGAGCAGCCCACGCAAAACAACCCGGTTCCGAATCACAAGAGCTCTTGGGACGTGCGGTGGGCGCAGAACTTCGGCGGGTACGACAACCCTGATATCAGCCAGCGAAAAAACTTTATCCCCGCGAAATTTGTTCCCCGCCAAAACCCATTTTATGTCGCGCTGCCGTACAACGACGTGACCCGCGGCACGACCAAGCCCGAGGCCCGCAAGGCCATCCCGTGGTTTAAGCAGACTTTCGAGCGTCCGGGAAAAACCGTGCTTAAGGGCCGCTGGCTGGCCATCAAGCACGGCAGCCGCATTTGTTATGCGCAATGGGAGGATTGCGGCCCCTTCCGTACCGACCATTGGCAATACGTTTTCGGCAATGAAATCCCCAAGCCGAACCTCAATCAAGGAGCCGGCCTCGATGTTTCCCCCGCCGTGCGCGACTATCTGGGCATAAAAGGCAAGGACGTCTGTGATTGGAAATTCGTCGAGGCCCGCGACGTCCCCACCGGTCCCTGGACCAAATACGGCGACAACAACACATTTGTCCTCCAACGCCGGGGCGCGAACCTCTTCCTTGTGGATCGCAATAACGCCTACGGCTCAAAGCGGTAAAAAACAGGGAGGCGGTCCTTCTTACGGCGTCGATCTTCGGCGGGTGAAGTTTTCTTCCACCGCGCACGCCGCCCCATCGCTGGCCGATTCCGGTTTCCCTCTTAAGACATCGGCGGGATGCCGATGCCCTCTGGAGTTTAAAACGTCACACCCATCTGGGCGCCGAGGACGAGAGCGTTGGGGATGTTGCCGGTGCCGCCGGGGTTGACCACCCATTGGAGATCGGGCTGGAAGAAGGCGAATTTGTTGATCTGGATTTTGTAATTGCACTCGAAAACGAGTTCGTAGCTGGGGTAGCCGCCGCCGTTGTCGGAGACGCTGCGGGCATAGTTGCTGCTAAATTTTCCATAGACGATGCCAAAGCAGGTGTAGTCGTCGTCGCGGGTGGGGATGAGGCCCTTGTAGATTGCACCGCCGTTTACCTGGAAGGGCAGTTTGGCGATGTTTTGCTGGGGAGAGAGAACGAAAGCGGACCAAATGGTAATGCCTTGGTCGCTGCCGGGGGATTCCTGGAAGACCATCTGATCGGCGTGCCAGTAGAAGCCATAGGAGTTGCTGGCGCGTTCGGTGGTGCCGAATTGGGGGAAACCCCACGGGGAGTAATAGGCACCGAACCAATAGTGGCCCGGGTAGCCTTTCATCTCGGAGCTGGTCACAGTTTTGGCGGTGGATTTTCCCTCGGCGATCATCTTGCCGTCGTTGGAGGCGGTGCTTTCAACCGGGCGTTTGAAAAACTCAGGAGTCCAGCCGAGCTGGGTGATGAGTTGGATGCCGTCGTTTGGGCGCATGCTCCAGTCGAGGCCGTGGTAATTGCGGACGAAGATGCGGTCAGAGACTTGGTAGATGCCGAGCATGCCGTTAAATTCCGGGGTGGGATCAACGCGCAGGCGACTGCCCCAGACGGCCCACGGGTAGGCGGAGAACTGGGTGTTGACCGGCAGGGCCTGCGGATTGCCGTCGATGCCGTTGTTCATGTAGAGCCAGTAAATGGGCGACGAGGCGAAGTCGTCGCCGGTGGCGAAACGGCCGAATTTCAGCGAGACTTTGTCGTTGAAAAATTTCTGATCGAAGGCTAGGGCGTAGAACATCACGGCGGAGCCGCCGAAGACCTGCTGCACGGTGAATTGGTTGCCGAGGTAATCCTGGGAAAGGCTGGTGCCGTCGCGGTTGAGTCCGCTCACGGTGAGGGTCATGCCCTGCCAGCCAATGAGTTTGTCGAAATCAAGGGCGACGCCAAAACTGATGTTGTCGCAATAGGTGAACCCCTGATCAATGCCGCCAAAGGGATTGCCGGCGAAGTTGTTGGTGTAGCTGGCGGAGATTTCCACGCCTTCGTCATCAAGCATGTTGCGGACACCCCACCAGTCGCCCAGGGCGGCCTCGCCATTCCACCATTGCTCGGAACCGATGTAGTTTGACGGATAGGGATCGTAGTAGTGCCAGAAACGCGAGTAGCCCCTCGGGTCGGAGGCGGGAAGCGGACCCGGCGTCTGGGCGTCGAGGGCGGGGGTGGCGGCGAAAAGGAGAACGATGAAAAGGGAAAGGAGGATTTTTTTCATGGGGGAAAATATTGTCATTTATGAATCAGAAAGTCCGGCGTTTGGCAATTTCCCTAATTCCCTAACCCGCCGGCACCAGCCGCACGATTTTATCCTGGTCGTAGATTACGTAGAGAAATCCGTCGTCGAAACAGCGCACATCGCGGATGCGGCCGCTGCCGGCCAGGAGGATTTCCTCGGTGGCGACCTTTTCGCCGTCGAGGCGCAGGCGGAGAAGTTTGCTGCCGGCGAGGGCGGTGACGAAAAGGTTTCCCTTCCATTTGGGAAAGGCGTCGCCGGAGTAAAAGTCCATGCCGCAGAGGGCGGGTGAGGGAGTCCAGTATTTCACCGGCTGCTGCATGCCTTCCTGCGAGGTGTGGTCGGTGATGGGTTTGCCGCTGTAGTTGATGCCGTAGGTAATGACGGGCCAGCCGTAGTTTTCGCCTTTGCGGATGATGTTAAGTTCGTCGCCGCCGCGAGGGCCGTGTTCTGTTTCCCAGAGGAGTCCGGGGCCGGGCTGAAGGGCCAGGCCCTGGGGATTGCGATTGCCGTAGGACCAGATGGACGTGCGGGCCCCGGCGGTGTTGACGAAAGGGTTGTCGGCCGGCACGGAGCCATCGTCGTTCAGGCGGTGGACCTTGCCCTTCACGTTGTCGAGCCTCTGGGCTTGATTGGCCGGAGTGGTGACATCGCCGCGATCGCCGATGGAAAAAAAGAAATGCCCCTTACCATCGAAGACGATGCGGCAGCCAAAATGGACGCCGCCGCCGGAGGCTTCCTCCGGGGGAGGCTCAAAAATGGTTTCGACATCTTCCAGGCGATTGCCCTTGAGGCGTCCGCGTATAACGGAAGTGAGCGCGCCTTTGGGCAGGGGTTTCGAAAAGGCGAGGTAAATCCAGCCGTTTTTCTCGTAGTCGGGATGCAGGCGGATGTCGAGCAGGCCGCCCTGACCTACGGCGGCCACGGGAGGCAGGCCCTCGACCGGGGCGTCAAGCAATTTGCCGTTTTTAATGATACGCAACTGGCCGCCTTTTTCCGTCGCGAGAAAACGTTCGTCGGGCAGCTTGACCAGGCCCCAGGGGTTCTTCAGTCTGGTGGCGACGGTTTCGATGCGGAAATTTTCCTCCTCGGAGCGCACCACGCCATCCGCAGCCGAAGCGGGGGCTGCGGCGGCGAGCAGGAGGCAAAAACAGCTCGAAAATGCCGCGGACCGGAGGATAGTAAACGGCTTGCGAAGGTTTTTCATTGGTCTCGGAATGGTGTTGCCGTGGTTCTGTTCCTGTTCTGAACAAGGCCGTCCGGCTTCGTCGGCGACCCTCAGCGAACAACTGGTCCAAGGCAAGGTTCTCTACGAACAAAGTTGCGCGCAGTGCCATTACGACGGGGCGGGCAATCCGGTTGCGCCGGACTTGCGCGGGTCCGCCGTGCTGGCCGAACCTCCGCAGGCTCTGGCGCGGATCATCCTGGCCGGACGACAGGGAGTGAGCATGAAGGACGGCCGGAAATTCGATGGCATCATGCCGCCGCAGGCGTATTTACGGGATGAGGAAGTGGCTGCTCTGGTGGTTTATGTGCGCGATGCGTTTGCCAGCCGGAGAGAAGCTCTTTCCCCGGCGGCGGTGAGGGAGATTCGCGCTGGTTTGGCGAAATAACGGGAGTTTTCGAACACGAGGTCCGTTTCGGGACTCAGCGAAAACCCCCTGCTGCGTTAAGCACTGAAATAGATTTCGCTCCGGAATCGTGTTGCTACAGTGCCGGGCGAAAAAGAGCCGCGAAGGGCCGGAGGGAAAATACAATGATATGAAAGAATTGACCGCGGAAGATTTGGCCATCAGATCACTGGGCGAGCGCACGATTGATTCGCCGCTCGATCCGTATTTCAAGGAGTGTGGTTATGCCCACGACTTTTACGGTGATGATGCCCGCGTCTTGGTCGATCACAATCTCTACAGCATTCGGCAGACTTTTCAGACCGGCGCGGAACCGCTCTGCTTCGAAGCGGCCGGACCCCGCCGGAAGATCTTCTTCGATCCTGATAAAACCATCTGCGCTGTCGTCACGTGCGGTGGACTGTGCCCCGGCCTCAACGATGTCATCCGGGCCATCGTGATGCAGGCCTACCACCGCTATGGCGTGCCGCGCACGTTGGGCATTCCTTATGGTTTCGAGGGGCTTATTCAGGACTACGGACATAAGCTTATCAATCTCACCCCGGGATTTGTCAGCAGTATCCACCAATTCGGCGGCACGGATATTGGCACCTCACGCGGACCCCAGGATGTCGGGCGCATGGTGGACCGGTTGATCGAGCTCAAAGTCAATATCCTCTTTGTCATCGGGGGCGATGGCACCCAGCGGGGAGGGCATGCCATTGATGAGGAGGCCCGCAGCCGCGGCTATGATCTGGCCGTCGTGGGTGTGCCCAAAACGATTGATAACGACATGATCTACATGGACAAAAGTTTCGGCTACGACACCGCCTGCGCCGCCGCCGTGGAAGCGATCAAGGCCGCCCATACCGAGGCCCGCAGCGCGCGAAACGGGATCGGGTTGGTCAAACTCATGGGGCGCCATTCCGGCTTCATCGCTTGTTCCGCCGCCATCGCCAGCGGGGAGGCCAATTGCGTTCTCATTCCCGAGGTGCCGTTTGTTTTGGAAGGCGACAGTGGATTCCTGGAGTCCACCCGCCAGCGGGTGGTCCAGCGTGGACACACGGTCATTATTGTGGCTGAGGGGGCCGGACAGGATTTGCTGGAACGCTCGGCGGGCAACGATGCCTCGGGCAACAAAAGGCTGGGCGATATTGGAATCTTCCTCAAGAGCCAGCTCGAATCGTACTTCCGGCAGTGTAAGACTGAGCTGACGCTGAAATACATTGATCCCAGCTACCTGATCCGGAGCGTTCCGGCCTCCACTCAGGATCGCATCTATTGCATGCGTCTCGGCCAGGCCGCTGTTCATGCCGCCATGGCGGGAAAAACCGGCGTGGTCGTGGCGCGCTGGCACAGCAGTTATGTGCATCTGCCCGTGGGCGTGGCCACCTCCTCGCGCCGCACCGTGGATTCCGGTGGCGACCTCTGGCTTTCGGTTCTCGAAACCACCGGCCAGCCGCCCCGCTTTCGGTAGTTGCAAAAAAGGAGGCGTCAGGCGGGTTTCTACCGCTGTGTCTTTCCCCTTGGTGTCTTTGTGCCTTGGTGGTGAGATTTCTTCCCCACTTTCTACCGCCTTGTCCGCGCCATGAGGCCGATGAGCAGGCGGGTGAGGATGATGTGGTCGGTGAGCGAGCCGCTGAGGAGTTGCTGGTTGGCGGCGGCGCAGGCGGTGAAGCCGGCCTCGAGTTCGGGCAGGGAATAATGGGAGGCGTTCATGGCGGCAATGCCGAGCGGGTAGGCATTGAGGGTGCCGTCTTTTTTGCGGGGGAGGTGGGCCAGGGCGCTTTCGGGCAGGCGTTTGAGCGTGCCGGAAAAAAAGTGCGGTTGGGCGGGCGCGGAAAGTTTGTGGCGCACGAGGAGTTCCTTCACGAGGAGGAGATTGCGGACGGTGGGCACGATGGCGGCGAGGAGGAGGCCGACGCCTTTTTCGCCCTGACGAAACTGTTGGTCGAGCGTCTCGAGGGCCAGGGGAAGGTCGCGGCGGGCGAGGGCTTCGCTGAGATCGAAGATGCCGCCTTCGCGGGTTTGCGGAACGAGCATGCGCACATCCTCGGCGCTGATGGGGCGGGACTTGCCGAAGGCGGTTTCGAGTTTTTCGAGTTCGTTGTCCAACTGGCGGGTGTCGAGTCCGACGCGGGCGGTGAGGGCAACGACAGCATCGGGGGCAAGTTGCAGATCGCGCTCGTGCACGCGGGAGGTGGTCCATTCGATGATCTCTTCCTCACCCGCACGGAAGCCCAGATCGGGCATGTCGTGAATGACCGTTTCGGACAACTTGGAAAATGTCTTGTAGGCGGTGCGGCGTTTGTCGGCCTGCGGCGCGCTGAGGACAAAGGTGATGCCATCGGGCAACCCTTCCTTGAGCACGGCGCAGAGTTTTTCCACCGCTTCGAGCACGGCTTCCGAACGTCCGGCCACGCTGTCGGCCAGGCAGGACGCGCTCTTCAACCAGACGAGTTTCGCTCCGCCGAGAAAGGGCAAGGTAAGCAGCGACTGAATGGCCTCGTGCAAGGCGGAGACCGAGGCGTCCACCGTGTCCACCGCGCCGTCGATGACCTCCATGCCGAAGGCGTCCGCCCCGGGGGCCAGTTTTTCCACCAGAGCCGACGCCGCTTTTTTCACCGCCGACTCATCGGAGCCGGTGAGAAAGTGGATGTTCGACGTTTTGGATTTGGCGGCGGGCATTCGGATACTGGGTTGATGGTTGATCGTTGAGTGGATCAAGCCAAAGCATTCCTCTCAACCATCATCCCTCAACTCTCAACTTCTTCTCATGCCGCCATGACCACGGGGCTGCCTGACGGCGAAAGGGCGCGCAGTTTTTCGACGACGCGGGGAACGGCCTCGCAGGTGGTCTCGATTTCCGCCGCGGTGTTAAAGCGTCCGAAAGAAAAACGCAGGCTGCTTCGCGAGCGTTCGTTGGAAAAGCCCATGGCCTTGAGCACGTGGGAGGGATGGACCGATCCGCTGGTGCAAGCGGACCCGGCTGAGCAGCAGATGCCCAGTTCGTCGAGGAGCATGAGGGCGCCTTCGCTCTCGATGCCTTCGAAGGCAAGGCTGCTGGTATTGGGCAGGCGATGCTCGCGGTCACCGTTGATTTCCGCGCCGGACACGGCCTGCAAAATCGTCTGCTCAAAATGGTCGCGCAGATTGCGGACGTCGGAGAACTCGATGAAATGAGTCGAGGCGATTTCTGCCGCCTGACCAAGGCCGGCAATCGAGGCGACGTTTTGGGTGCCGCCGCGACGGCTGTTTTCCTGGCTGCCGCGCAGCCACGGAGTGAAACGCATGCGCTTGTTGACGTACAGGGCACCGACGCCTTTCGGGCAGTGCAGTTTGTGGCCGGAGAGCGAGAGAAATTGCGCGTTGAGATCCGCGACATTCACCGGCAACTTGCCCACGCCCTGCACCGCGTCCACGTGCAGGGGAACTTTTTTTGCGTTGGTGAGGCGGGCGATTTCCTCCAGGGGAAAAAGCACGCCGGTTTCGTTGTTGGCCCAGAGGAGGGTGACCAACGCGGTGTCGGGCCGGATGGCGCGGTTGAGTTTTTCCAGATCGAGACGGCCCAGGCGATCAACCGGCAGCCAGGTGATTTCATAACCGCGGCGGGCCAGGTGTTCGCACAAGGTGATCGTGGCGCTGTGCTCGACCGCCGTGGTCACGATGTGGGTTTTGTCCGGATCGAGCGAAGCGGCGGAGAGGATGGCGGAGTTGATGGATTCCGAACCGCAACTGGTAAAAATGATTTCCTCCGGCGTGCTGCCGATCAATGCCGCGACCTGCCCGCGGGCATGGTCGATGGCGGCGGCGGCGCGTTTGCCCAGGGAATAGACACTGGAGGGATTCCCGTATTCGTCGCGCAGCCACGGCACCATGGCCTCGAAAACAGCGGGATCCACCTGCGTGGTGGCGTTGTTGTCGAGGTAAATGACGGATTGTGACGTGGTGTTCATGGCAACGAACTTTTATTTTATGCAGCACCATGGCGGCATGGGAAGCCTTAGCATGGTTCGTGTTCCGGCGCACACCGGGAGGCGGGACCGGAAAATTTCAGACCTTGGGCGCGCGGCCGCGACTCCACCCGAAAAGCCCGCGGTCACTCCTCCATCAACTTTTCAATCGTGTCGCCCCAGGCTTTAGCCAGGTCGCAGAGGGCCCAGCTCCATTCGCCGCCGTCGGCGGTGATTTTCAATTCGGGAGATTTGCTGACGACTCCGAGTTTGCGCACGGGGACGCCGCGCCACGCGAGGAGGGCGAGGGCGGCGCTGGCGTTTTGCTTTTTGACCGAGAGGACGATGCGCGATTGGGACTCGTTGTAGAGCAAGACGGTGGGGGTAAGTCCGGTCATGCCGAAATCAATGGTGGCACCCAGTGGCTGCGGGACGGTGAGGCAGGATTCGGCGAGGTTCACGGCCAGGCCGCCTTCGGAGCAGTCGTGCGCGCTTTGCACGAGGCCCATGCGAATGAGGGCGCGGGTGGCGTCCTGCACGGCGATTTCGCGGGCGTAATCGAGGCGGGGGGGAGGACCTTGTTTGACTCCGGCGAGAAGGAGGAGGTGGGAGGCACCGAGTTCGTCGCCCAATTCGCCGAGGAGGAGGATAACGTCGCCCTCTTGTTTGAAGCACTGGGTGGTGATGTGTTTGGCATCGGCGATGAGACCGACCATGCCGACGGTGGGCGTGGGGTCGATCGAGCCGGCGGGGCTTTCGTTGTAGAGACTCACGTTGCCGCCGGTGACGGGGGTGTTAAATGCGCGGCACGCTTCGGCCAGGCCTTCGACGGCTTCGCGGAGCTGGAGGAAGTTTTCCGGTTTGTGCGGATTGCCAAAATTCAGGTTGTCGGTGACAGCGATGGGAACGGCCCCGGAACAGGCGAGGTTGCGGGCGGCCTCGGCCACGGCGATGCGGGCGCCTTCGCGGGGGTCTTGTTTGCAATAGACGGCATTGCAATCGGAGGTGGCGGCGAGGATTTTGTCGGCCTCGCGAACGATGAACACGGCCGCGTCGGAACCGGGCAGGACGGTCGCACCGAGGCGGACCATGTGGTCGTATTGCCGCCAGACCCAGCGTTTGCTGGCGATGCTGGGGTGGGCGAGGAGGGCAGTGAGTGTGTCGGCCACGTCGCACTCGATCTCGAAGTCGATTTCAGCGGGGGCGGACTTCGTGGCGGCGACGCGTTGGTAAACAGGGGCTTCGTCGGCGAGGGCGCGGGCGGGAATCTCGACCACGGTCACGCCATTTTCTTTAACGCGCATGAAGCCGTCGTCTTTCACTTCGCCGACTTGGGCGTAGGGAAGATCCCACTTTTCAAAAATCTCCTTCACCTTGGCTTCCTCGCCTTTCTTGACGATGACAAGCATGCGTTCCTGCGACTCGCTCAGGAGCGTCTCGTAAGGGGTCATGCCGGTTTCGCGCTTGGGCACGAGGGCGAGGTCAATCTCCACACCGGTGCCGCCGCGGCTGGCGGTTTCGCAGGTCGAGCAGGTGAGGCCGGCCGCACCCATGTCCTGAATGCCGGCGACGCAGCCGCTGGCGAGGAGTTCGAGGCAGGCTTCGAGGAGAAGTTTTTCTCGGAAGGGATCGCCGACCTGGACGGCGGGGCGGTCTTCCTTGGATTCCTCGGTGAGGTCGCGGGAGGCAAAGGCGGCTCCGGCCAGGCCGTCGCGGCCGGTTTCCGCGCCGACGTAAAAGACAGGGTTGCCGACTCCGACGGCTCCGCCGCGGGCGATTTGCTCATGGCGCAGGATGCCGAGACAGAAGACGTTGACCAACGGATTGCCGGAGTAGGAGTCGTCGAAATAAACCTCGCCGCCAATGGTGGGGATGCCGATGCAATTGCCGTAATGGGAGATGCCGCTCACGACCCCGGCGAACAACCTGCGGTTGGTTTTTGCTTCCGGCGTGTCGCCCTCAATGCTGCCGAAACGGAGCGAGTTCAGGCTGAAAACAGGCCGCGCCCCCATGGTGAAGATGTCGCGGATGATGCCCCCCACGCCGGTGGCCGCGCCTTGGAAGGGCTCGACGGCGCTGGGGTGGTTGTGGCTTTCCATTTTGAAGGCGACCGCCCAGCCGTCGCCGATATCAATGACACCGGCATTTTCCTCGCCGGCCTTGACCAAGACGTTTTCGCCAGTAGTGGGAAATTTTTTCAGTTCGAGCCGGGAGTTTTTGTACGAGCAATGTTCGCTCCACATGACGGAGAAAACACCGAGTTCGGTAAAATTCGGGTCGCGTCCGAGGATGGTCTGGATGCACGCGTATTCCTCCGGGGTGAGGCCGTGCTTTGCGATGAGTTCGGGAGTGATGGCGGGATCAGACATGGGATGATTGTTTTTAACCACCAAGGGCATCAAAAACACCAAGCTTAAGAGACAAGGCGTTTGATGCCATGCTTAAGCAGTGGCGTGTTGAAGTTGATCAGGAGGCCAAGGTGCAGTCCGGTGAGCTTGAGGTAGGTGAGAACTTGGGCGGTGTGAATACCCAGCAGGCTTTCTACGGCTTTGAGTTCAACGAGGACACAACCTTCGACAAGAAGATCGGCGCGGAAGCCTGCTTCGAAACGCAGGTTGCGATAAGCGATGGGAATCTGCTTTTGGACTTCGATAGCGAAACCACGTTCGACGAGTTCAGCCGCCAGGCATTTTTCATAGACAGATTCGAGCAGCCCAGGACCCAAGGTGCGATGCACCATCAATGCCGCGTCCACGATGGCTCGCGCCACCTCATCCTCCTTGGTGCTCTTGGTGTCCTTGGCGGTTAACATTTTCTATGCGGCTTTGCGCAAAGGCGAGGCCGGCCAGTCGAGGATGCTTTGGAAAATCACGCGGCCGTCGGTGCTGCCGAGGAGCGGGTCGCAGGCGCGTTCGGGGTGGGGCATGAGGCCGAACACATTGCCGGCTTCGTTGCGGATGCCGGCGATGTTTTGCCGTGAACCGTTCGGGTTGGCCGCATCGGTGACGCGGCCCCCGGAGTCGGCGTAGCGGAGGAGAACCTGACCGTGGAGTTGCAGACGGTGAAGAGTTTCGTCGTCGGCGAAATAGCAACCTTCCCCGTGGGCGATGGGGATGTTGAGCAGGGTGCCGGTCCAGGTCGCGTTGGTGAAGGAGGTGTTGTGATATTCGACGCGCACCTTGACGTGCTGGCAGACGAAATGCAGGCCGCGGTTGCGCACCAGCGCGCCGGGCAGCAGGCCGGATTCGCAAAGGATCTGGAAACCATTGCAAATACCAATGACAGTTCCGCCCGCAGCCGCGAAATCCTTCACTGCTCGCATAATGGGCGAGAACCGGGCGATGGCGCCACAGCGCAGGTAATCGCCATAGGAAAATCCCCCCGGCACGACGACGGCATCGAAACCGGCGAGCGAGGAGTCCTTGTGCCAGACATAGTCGGCGGAAGCGCCGGGAAAACCATTGAGAGCGTGGATGCAGTCCTGGTCGCAATTGGACCCGGGGAAGCGAATGACGGCGAATTTCATAAAAGATTTTTCACCACCAAGGACACAAAGGTCACCAAGGGAAATACAGTCATATATCTTGGTGTTCTTGGTGCGCTTGGTGGTTAGTTTTGAATCTCCAGTTTGTAATCCTCGATGACGGGGTTGGAGAGGAGGTCGCGGGCGATTTCGTGGAGTTTCGCTTCGTCGGCGCCGCCGGGGAGTTCGATCTCGATGGATTTGCCGACGCGGACGTGTCCGACGGTTTCCAAGCCGAGGTGTTTCATGGCTTCGGCGGTGGCGGCCCCCTGGGGGTCGAGCACGGAAGGTTTTGGCATTACGGTCACAATGGCTTTCACGGGGTGGAGTTAACCACCAAGGACACAAAGGACACCAAGAAAAATCTCAGGAATCTTTCCGGCGCAAGAATGCCCACCCGCCCGCGAGCAGACCAGTAGCCAGACAGGCGAGCGAAAAGACCTCGCCATTGAGCGTGTAGAAGGTCTTTTTTGGCGACTTGGGCACGTCCACTTGGGCAGTGAAAAATCCTTCAGTGAATGGTTTATACTGACTCCGCACGCGGCCGTAGCCGTCAATGATGCAGCTTACGCCCGTATTGGCGGCCCGGGCCATGGGGATCTTGGTTTCCACGCAGCGGAAGACGGCATTGACCAAATGTTGCTGCGCGCCGGCGCTGTGGAGGAACCATCCGTCATTGGTCACGTTGACAAAAAGCTGCGCGCCGCGCAGGACGAACTGTCGCGCGAGGTCGCCCAGGGTGTCCTCAAAACAAACCAGCGGCGCGATTTTGACCGGCGGGCGCGCCATTTCCAGCACGGTCGCATCGCGTCCGAAATCAAAATCGTCCGGCACCTGCGCCGTGACCCATTCGGGATAGCTGATCCACTCCCGGAAAGGCAGGAATTCCCCAAAGGGCACGAGGTGCATTTTATTATAAATCTGCGCGTTCGCCCCCTTCTCGGTCAGAAGCACGATGGAATTGTAGTCGCCCGTGTCGCTGAGATTCACCGTGCCGAGAAGGAAATCCCCCTCGTGCTTTTCGGCCAGCCCACGCACGACATCCCAATTGCGCTGATCGGAGAAAAGCGGGCGCGGCGTGGCCGCCTCGGGCCAGATGATCAAGTCGGGTTTGACCGCCATGGCTGTATCGGTGAGGCGGACGTGCTGTTGCAAAATGTTTTCCTCCTGCGCGGGATCGCGTTTGAGCAGCAAGGGGACGTTGCCCTGCACGATGGCCACGCTGAGCGGCTCGCTGGCCTGGGGCGGGGCAAAGAGTTCCCTCACGCCGTAGCTGAAGGCCACCGCGATGAGCGCGACGGTGAGGCTGAAATCGTAATGCGGCCTCAGTTTGTGCCGTCCGAGTTCCATGCGCAGACGCTTCACCGTGATCACGATCATGAGGTTCACCATCACCAGGAGAAACGACAACCCTCCCACGCCGGTGATGTCGCAGATTTGGATGAGGGCGATGTTTTCGTGCAGGGTCACTCCCAGCGCGTTCCAGCCGAAGATGAGGCCTCGAATCCATTCCAACCCCACCCAGGCCGCAGCCGCGAGCGCGGCGACCCGCAGGTTGTTGGCGGACTTCATCCACACCGGCCGGGCCTCGAAGGGCGATTGGCGCGGCTTCAACACCCCGACCAAGACCGCCCACACCGCCGGATAGACCGCCAGATAAAGGCACAACGCGATCCAGCCCGGCAAGGTCACCGTGATCAGCCAATGAAAACAGCCGATAAAATATCCGCAGCCCGTCACATACCCGAGGAGGAAAAGCCGCGCCCCCTCGCGCCGCGGCCACGGTTCGGAAAACCACAGCGCCGCCACCAGCGGAGTCAGTGCCATCCAAGCCAGCCCGCCAAAACTCGCGGGCGCGAAACACAACGCCAGCAACATGCCGCTGAGCAGCGCGGCGAACCAGGGCCAGAGACGTTTCATGCGGAAGCACGGCATCAGCCGCGCGGCGGGATTTCAATAGGAAAAGTCATTTTTTCGACGCGGAAGCTGCCTCTGCCCGAATTTGACCGCGTCGTTAAAAACTCCGCAAGGTCCGGGCTTTCGCCTGAACCCTTGCTTCGATTTCGCATCTTGCCGCTCGCAGGAGGCAGGGGCGCAATGAGGCGTTACCCGGTCTCTCGAATCAGCTCCACGATCGTTGAATCGATAGCGCGTGCAAGAGCTCCTCCGGATCGTTCACGGTTCAGGGATTACCCGGCTTTGGTTGGAGCCAGGCGAAACGTTGCCGCAAGGTGAGGGCGGTTATGATCCTTTCGATTACAGACAACGAGCGGAGACGTTCCAACTCGTGCATCTCTGAACGCCTAGCGCACGCACTGCGGCGCGGTCGGTGGGGGTGAAACAGATGGGCTCTGACACGAATGGCGTTAAGATAAGGTCCGTGGCATCGGCATCCTGCCGATAATCTTCCGGAAACATCGGCTGGAAGCTTCGCAGTATTGAGACTGGCCCTTCGATGCCAATTTGTCCAAAAACGGGGCGATGCTTTGCACCGCGCGTGGCGGGTGTTCGTATTTCTGGCAGAAATCCAGATAAAATCTCAGCCATCGCTGGTAGGAAGGGCGTTCAGGCTCCGGTACGTCCGCCCCAGCCATACGCCGCTCGTAGGCCACCACAGTTTGTTGCGAAAGGGCAATCATGGCTTTTATCGGATATCCACCCATTTTAGGGTGATATCCGATATTTGAACCGCTCGCCGCAACGTGGTCGATCGTCAAAGCCCTTGATTTCAGCGGAAGACGACTTGTCCGCCTTCCTTTTTTTCGGCTACTCTTGGCCACACTATGCCAGCCTCAACCCCATCCTTTTGTCGGATATCACCCCAAAATATGTGAATATCCAGACTGGCATAATCATTTGTTCGGCTACAAAGAAATGGGGCTATTCGTATTTATCATGATTCCCGTAGGAGTTAGCGTCTTATCCGCGCTTCTTGCATGTCGAAGGCTCACAAGCCGGTTTCGTCCCCTGGGTTTCTTGACTGTATTTGTGACGGCATCCATCGGCCCAACGGCATTTCTGGTTTATATGGTTATCGTTGAAAGAGACACTTCTTTTACCGCTGACTATTGGCTTGGAAATGCAAAACCCGGTGCTTTTGATATCTTGATTCCAACGACAGGGATTCTGTTTGCCGCCGCTCTCGCAGCAAACTCATTGATTGCCTATTTGCACGATAGAAAATGTCCAGAGACAGAAAATGCCTAACGCGAGCGACGTAACCCTCCACCGCTGTCACTTTGGGTGCTGGGCTTCGCCGCACCCGACGTGCCAGCGGTTCCGGGCACGTCATCGCCGACGTTCGACAAAAAAATATGACCACTCGTATTAACACTTTTACTGGCTTCTGGATGCGCGCCATTGCAACGCTTATTGACACTATTTTGCTGTCGTTTGTGCTATTTCCTCCCTTGATCTGTATTTATGGGTGGAGCTACTTTGATCCGGATGTGACGGGTTTTGTTGCGGGGCCAGCCGACCTTGTCATCTCATGGATTGTTCCAATCTTTATTATTATTGGTTTCTGGGTTTGGAGGCAGGCGACGCCGGGGAAGATGATCATTCAATCCAAGATCGTTGATGCCACAACAGGAGAACAACCAACGATAAAGCAATGGATTATCAGATACATAGGATATTTTGTATCGGCACTCCCTCTTTGCCTTGGATATATTTGGATAGCATTCGATAAGCGCAAGCAAGGATGGCACGATAAGATGGCCGGGACCGTTGTCCTCCACAAAAGCGATCAATCAAAATAAGTCGAATCGGGTCCCCGTGACTGCCCGAGCCACGACGCTCAATCAGCCACGGGTCCCACACCACCCGGCATGCGGGTCCGCACCGGACGGTTCCAACTAGATTCGGAACCTGATGTTTCCATCCTGCTCTTTCTCGGAGGCGGCGACTTCGATCTTTATCCCTGCCGCTTCGCCCCGAGCCCTTCATGCTTCCCATCGTGACGGCTCTCATCAACCTCATGGCCAACTGGCTTTATCGGGGTCAATGTCCTCCACGCGGTTAAGGGCTCTTCATCGGTTCGGTCCTTCGCAGCTTCAAGTGTTGATGCTGCGGCCGCCCGGCCTTCGCACCCTTCGGGCTGCCGGCGGCAGTCTGTCTCAAAGCCTCCCGGCCTTTCGACTCCGGTTTTCGTATTTATGCGGGCCATGTGACCCCCGGCTTGTTTTCCACTACTACGACCTCTGCTGACTTCCCGCGCCATTTCCTGCGCAGGATTTGCCTCGCTTCGCTTGCCTGCGGCAGGCTATCTCCGCTTCGCTCCGATTCGTCTAGCCTTCCTTCCCCCGGTCGGTTACCCTTCCGGAGTTGGCTTCAACTGGTGATTTTATCTCATGTTTTCATGTTTTGGTTCTTTCACAGGGGACTCTCACCCCATTT
>JBGTGQ010000053.1:0-39180 GCA_041746635.1 Terrimicrobiaceae bacterium
CTCCCAACACCGCCGCTTGGTCCGAGACTATGAAAAAACCACTCGCAGCGCTCGCGCCTGGATCCTCCTGGCCATAACTCGGATTATGCTCAACAGAATTCCTTGATCTCTCTTCCTTCATTTTCAGACAGGCTCTAAGCACAACGACCCGCAATCAAATATTTCAACCGCGCCGAGGCCTATTCAGCGCGCTCCGGCCACCCTTCCTTGATCAAGCACCTGCCAGCACAAAACTGGCGATCTCGTTCGATGCATCGGGACGGGAAAGTGATTCGGCCGCGACCTGCCATGCGCGCCATGGTGTGGCGTGCTCCGCAAACGCATGGCCAACCGCCCGGGCGATGTCGGGGGCGGTGGTCGCGAGGGCTCCGGCACCGCTTTCCAGCATCAGCCGGGCATTGCCCTCTTCCTGACCGGGTACAATTTGCGTGATGATCATCGGAGTTTGCGCCGCGAGGGCCTCCTGCACGGTGGCACCGCCGGCCTTGCTGATGAGCAGATGGTTTTCGGCCATCAGGCGCGGCATTTCCGACGTCCAGCCGTAAACCTCGGGACGTTTTCCCACGACCTTGGCGACGGCGGAAATCCTCCGGGCCAGATCGTCATCGCGACCGACCGTGATCGATAGGGAGATGTTCTCCAGTTGGAGCAGATGCCGCACGATTTCCGGCGCAAGGCGGCGGCCGGAATTGATCACGTAGAGCACGCGCCACTGGCCATCGAGGGGCGGCACAGGCCGGTTGACCATCTGACTGGCAAAAATGCGGGGCACGGGAAACCCGAGGACATGAATCTTCTGCGGTGACAGCCCAGCCGTTCGCATGACGACGGCGGTGGGTTCATTGGCCACGATAAAAGCGTCACTGTGGGCGCGGTGCCAGACCGTATTGACCGTGATGGAATCGGTGATGATGGTGACCGTGCGAAAGGGGCGCTTGAGCCGTTTTCGGTAAATCAGATCCAGCAGATGGTTGCAGCCGGGATAGGTAGAAACAATAACGCCGGGTTGCAGTTTCTCGATCAGACTTTGCAAGTGACGGCCGGCGGCTCCGTAGAACCCCATGTGCATCTCCACCAGGCGCGGGCGATCCATGAGTTCAAAAACCGCCTGCCAAAGAAATGGCGCGTGGTTGATGGTGGCAACATAGCCGCGCTGGATCAGGCGGTTAAATGCTCCATAAGTTTCCAGGAAGGGATCACTAATGACGACATTCGTGTCGGGAGAGGCGGCAAGAATCGCTTCACGCAAGTTGCGGGCGGCGGCGTTATGACCCTCGCCGAAACCGGCGGTGAGAATAAGGACGGAATTCACAGCCAGCGTTTGCGTTTAAAAAATGCGACCATGCTGAAGGCCACGGCGGCCATGAAGGCCAGGCAGGCCACATAACCGTAGGGCAAGTTGAGTTCCGGCATGTTCCAGGGATGGTCCGGATTAAAATTCATCCCGTAAACTCCCGCGATGAAAGTGAGGGGAATGAAAATGGCGGAAATGACGGTGAGCACGCGCATGATTTCATTCGTGCGCAGACCAAGGCTGGAAAGATAAACGTCCATCAGACCCGCGGCGAGGTCGCGAAAGCTTTCGAGAATGTCGATGATCTGCGTGCTGTGATCGTAGCAATCACGAAGGAAAACCTGGGTTTCCTTGCAAATCAGGCCGGTGTCGTCGCGGATCAGGGTGTTGAAAATCTCCCGCTGGGGCCAGGCCGCGCGGCGAAGCTGGAGCAGCAGACGTTTGCCTTGGTAAAGGCTCTTCAGCGTATCCTTGGTGGGTTTGCTGAGCAGTTCGTCTTCGATTTCCTCGATGCTCTCGCCCACGGTTTCGAGAATGGGAAAAAACTGATCCACGGTGGAATCGAGCAAGGCGTAGGTCAGGTAGTCGGCCTTCATTTTGCGGGCGTAGCCGCGGCCGGCCCGCAAGCGCGACCGCACCGGCTCAAAAACATCATGCTGGGCTTCCTCCTGCAGAGTAAGGACATAACAATCGCCCAGAAAGAGACTGAGCTGCTCGACCGCAATCCGGGACTGCTCGTCCCGATAAATCATTTCGCTGACGATGAAATAGTGATCGTCGTAGTGTTCGACCTTCGGGCGCTGCGAAGTGTTCAGGACATCCTCGAGGGCGAGGGGATGAATGTGAAATTGCTCGCTGAATTTCCGCAGCAACGCGAGATCATTGAGCCCGTCGATGTTGATCCAGTTGATCTTGGTGGAATCGTAGCGTGCCATCAGCTCTTCGAAGCTGTCGAATTGGCCTTCGAAGATCGTTTCGCTGTCGTATTGGATGAGCGTGAGCTTGGGCGGCCCGGCATCTGGGGGCGATTGTGGAACCAGAGTGGCCGGGGCGGTTCCCGGCGCGTGATATTTGATCCGAATCATTGGTGCTCTAGCTCGCCCTTTCCCGCAGCTGCTGGCAACTGAAAAAGTGGTCAAACCCCTGCGGCAGTGCGGTGGCGGAAATGCCTGGTTCCCGAAGGCTGCCGATTTCCGTCAGCCGCAGGCGGGGAAAGTTTTCCTTCCAGCCCCGGCGCAGGCGGTCTGTCAGACGAGGGGGCACGGCGATGAGCAACTCGTAATCTTCCCCGTCGGACATGGCCTCGTTCGTATTGCAGCCGCGAGTGAGGGGCAGGAGATTGGCATCAAGTTCGAACCCACAGCCGCTGGCGGCGGCCAGGCGCGGGAGATCAGAGGCCAGGCCGTCGCTCAGATCCATCATGGCATGGGCGTAACCGTGCGCACTGAACCAGCGGCCTTCGGCCACGCGAGGAACAAAGTCCAGATGCTTGCCCTGGATCGAGCCGCCCAGGGTGCCGGTGACAAAAAGCAAATCCCCTGGTTTCCCCGCCGAGCGGGTGATCAGGCGTCCGGCTTCCACGCGTCCGACCAGAGTCACCGAGACGGCGGCGCAAGGCGCACGCGAAGTTTCCCCGCCTACAATGCCGATGCCGAACCGCTTGGCGGCTTTGGCGAGTCCCTTGTAAAATCCCTTCCAATACGCCACGGTTTTGTCGGTCGGGGAAAAAATATTCACCAGGGCATGAAGTGGTTCCCCTCCCATGGCGGCGACATCGCTCACGGCCCGGCAAAGAGCTTTCCATCCGACTCGGGCGGGATCGTCTTCCGGTAGATAATGAACGCCCTCGACCACACAATCAGCTTTCAAAAGCAGAAACTCGCGCGACCCCGCCGCCGCCTGCACCACCGCGCAATCATCGCCGGGGCCGGTGACCACATTTCGGCCCTCCGGCAGCCCAGAGAGCAGGATTTTCAGGAATTGGTCCTCGCTGAGATCCCGCACTTTCATTTCATGAGGTCGGGCCAGAGCAATGTTGCGACAATCGCGAGAGAATTAAACAACGCATGCATCAGAATGGGTGCCCAAAGGGAGGCCGTGTATTCGTAAACCAAGGTCAGCGCCACGGCCAGCACGAGAAGTCCGCCGAGCGAGGGAAGGTGGGCATGGATGAACGCAAAGATCAACGCGCTGATGGCCAGCGCCCACCAGCGTCCGGCGTAACGGCGGGCCGTGCCATAGATGTAACCGCGAAAAATCAACTCTTCGCCAATCGGGGCCACGACAATTGCGGTGAGAGCCAGCAGGAGCCGGTGGCTGATGGCAGGACTCTCGTTCAGAAACTGCAAGAGCGGCTGGGGCCGCGCCTCCGGACCCAGCAGGCGGAAACTTAGCGCATGAATAAAAAAAATCGCCGGCAGGGCGAAGAGAAAAGCGGGGATGACTGCAGGCGCACTGCGTTTCCATCCGTCGGCATCCAGACCGAAAAGGGTGAGGGGATTAATGGACCGAAGGATAAGAAAACAGATCAGACAAGTGATAAGCAGGCAGGAAAAAATGGCGTTGATCAGGAGGACCTGAACAGTCACCACCATCTCGCGGTTACCGGCCGCGATCACGTTCACGATGAACCACAACGCCAGGACCGAGGCGAAAATTACGTCGGGGGTTTTGTAGGCCGCCGTGGAAATGCGGGCTCCCGCCGCGTCCTCCGGCCGACTGACCAGGTGGCGGAAATACGCCACGCTGCCCAGGCTGAGGACGCCGGAAATCAGCAGTTCCACAAGAGCCTAGGGTGCGAAGAACGGGGGCAGGAGATAAACCCGACCGGGCTGAAGCTGAGGGAGGCCTTGCAGTAAATCCACCTTGATCGAGGGAGTCTGGGTTTCTCCAAACATGCGGAGCAGGCTGGCAAAGTTCACCGTGTGTTTATAGCGGACAATCTGCGCACCAGGTGCCTGGCCCAGATCGCGGGCCTTGGCGTAGGCGTCCTCAATATACCCAAGTTCATTGACCAGATTGGCTTCCAGCGCATCCGTTCCGCTCAGGATCCGTCCGTCGGCCACGCCATTGCGCAGGCTCTGTTCGTCCAGTTCGCGAGCCTTGGCCACGATGCCGACGAACCGGTCGTAGCTTTGCATCACCAGCCCCTCGACGTAGGCTTTTTCGTCCGGGGTCATCTCGCGGGCACCATTGAGCATGTCCTTGAATTTTCCGCTTTTGAAGACCACCGATTGCAGACCAATTTTTCCGAAGAGATCGCGGTAGTTTAAGGTGGAGATGATCACGCCGATGGAACCGGTGAATGTGGTGGCGTTGCACATGATGTAACTCGACCCGCAGGCGGTGTAGTAGGCTCCGGAGGCACCGATGGAATTGAAATAAACGATCGAGGGCTTGTGCTTGGTGAATTCCTTGAGGCTGTTGTAGAGCACGTCCGAGGCCGTGATCTCACCGCCAGGGCTGTCCACCGAAATGATCACCGCCTTGATCTGCGGGTCCTGCCGGGCCTGATCGAGAGCCCGTTTAAAATCCCCCACCATGTCATCCCCGAGGCTGCCGGGCTGTCCGTTGGCGATGATGCCGTCGAGGGGAATGACCGCGATTTTCTGGCTGGCGGTGCTGCCTTCATCAATGACGAGTTCCTCAAAATCCTTTTCCCGCAGCGCTTTTATGGAAGAGAGATGGCCGGTTCCCTTCATCCCGGCCAGCGCGGCGAAAAGCAGCAGGTTCACAAACATGCTCGCACAGACGGCGAGGAACAGGACGATGATGGCGCAACCAGACTTCTTCATTGGAAACCAGCAACGTAGCGGGAACCTTCTCCCACTCAAGCGGCGAATTGCTGTTCGTTCAGGAGTTTGAGCGAATTCGCCGGGAATGCTCGTAACCCGCTGTGAATAACTTGGGAAGAAAACGCGCTCGCAAGGGAAATTTGTTCACCATCGGTTTGTGAATGACTGCGGAATCCTTTATTCGAAGTGGATGACTCTCACGGAAATCCAGCAGGCCCTCGCGACTTTGGACACCAAACCCCGCCAGAGCCTCGGTCAGAATTTTTTGCACGATCAAAACCTTGCCCTCTGGATCGTTGCCCGCCTCGGTCTTCAACCTGGCGATCATGTGGTGGAGATCGGTCCCGGTCTCGGCGCGCTCACTGAACACCTCCTGCAGTCGGATGTCACCGTCACGCTGATCGAAAAAGATCGCAGCATGGTGAAGTGGTTGCGGGAAAAATTCCGCGATCCGCGCGTGGAACTGTTCCACATGGATGCGTTGGATTTCGACCTGCGCAATCTTTACGGAAAAGGCCCGGTAAAAATCATCGGCAACCTGCCCTATTACGTATCCACGCCGCTCATCGCAAAATTCACATCCGCCCTCTCACCCGCATCAATCCTTGTTCTCACGCTGCAGCACGAAGTGGCGGCGCGTTTGAATGCCGCACCCGGCACGAAGGAATTTGGCGCGATGACGGTGTGTTCTTCCCGGCGGTGGAATGTGCGTTACGTCAAGAAACTTCCGGCCTCGGTTTTTTTTCCCCAGCCGAAGGTTTTTTCGGCGGCGGTGGTGTTCGAGCGGAAGGCGGCGGAGACCATCACGCCGTGCGACGAACTATTTTTTGAATCGCTGGTGCGGCGCGGATTTTCCGAACGCCGCAAACAACTGCGCAATCTGCTCCCGGAGTTCAAAAACCGCTGGCCTTCTCTTTGTGCGGATCTCCAGCTCCCCGAGACCGTTCGCGCGGAGGAACTCTCCCTTGCGATGTGGGAGAAGTTCACCCGGGTCCTGCGCCCGATGGAGGCCCAGCGCGACGAAGAAATGTTTGACATCGTGGACGAAAACGACTCCGTCCTCGACTCCCAACCCCGCGAAACCGTGCATGTGAATAACTTACGCCACCGGGCGGTTCACATTTTGATCACCAGCGCAAAAGGCGAGCTTTTTTTGCAAAAACGCTCGATCTGGAAGGATAAGAACCCCGGCCTTTGGGATTCCTCGACCGCGGGTCACGTGGATGCGGGAGAAACCTACGAAGCAGCAGCTCATCGTGAGTTGGGGGAGGAAATCGGCATCGCCTGCCCGATTGAAAAAATCGGCCGCCTGCCCTGCACGGTCGAAACCGGTTGGGAATTCATCGAAGTCTTTCACGGACGGCACGAGGGCCCTTTTTGTCTGGCTCCTTTGGAACTGGAAACCGGGGCGTTTTTTCCGCTGACGCAAGTCCACGCATGGCTGCAACGTTCGCCTGGGGATTTCAGCCCGGTTTTTGTCCAGTGCCTGCCTTTGCTTGGAGGGACGCGGGCCCTCGCGTCGGGTGAAGAAATGGGCGGCAAGAGCTGCCGCCCTCCACCAAAATAATCTAAATTTCCTGCCAGGCGGGCTTGTTCTCAAAAACCCAGCGGTAATATTCACCCCGCCGCAAATTCGCCGCCGCCGCTTCGTCCAGCAGGACGGTGGTTCGCTCATGCAGTTGGAGGACGGAGGCGGGGACTGATGCGGTGATCGGGCCTTCCACGGCGGCAGCCACGGCTTCGGCCTTGCCCGCGCCGAACGCCAGCAACACGATCTCGCGCGACTCCATGATGGTGCCCACGCCCATGGTGATGACATGGCGCGGGATTTCGTCCTCCGTGGAAAAATAGCGGGCATTGTCCTGCCGGGTGCGCTGGGTCAGGGATTTGATCCGGGTGCGCGAGGCCAGGGAGGAACTTGGCTCGTTAAAGCCGATATGCCCGTCCCCGCCGATGCCCAGGATTTGCAGGTCGATCCCTCCCGCTTCCTTGATCGCGTGTTCGTAGGCCGTGCAGGAAGCCGGCACATCTTGCGCCCGTCCGTCGGGGATGTGGGTGTTGTCCTCCCGGATGTTAAGGTGCCGGAAAAGATTTTCCTGCATGAAATGGTGATAGGAAGCTGGGTGGGTGGGCGAGAGGCTTAAATACTCGTCGAGGTTGAACGTGGTGACGGCGTGAAAATCCAGATTGTCCTCCCGATGCAGCCGGACGAGGTCGCGATAAAGTTCGAGCGGGGTGCTGCCGGTGGCCAGTCCCAGCACGGCGGAGGGTTTCTTGCGGACGAGGCGGGCGACCAACCGCGCCCCGAGGGTGCTGGCTTGCTGGCGGGAGGGTTGAATGATGACTTCCATGGAAAAAACGACTTTCTTTCACAGGATGGCCGGAAAATCGAGAGACTTTGAGTTGAAGAAAAATTTCGTCAGGATTTACTAGATTAACAGGATGACTATGGCCGGGTTTTGTTTCTGAATCTTGTCCATCGTGTTCATTTTGTCCCGAACCTTCCTGCTTCTGACCGACGATATTGTCATCACCGCAATCTTTCCCTACTCTCCCTCGACGATGCCGAAATTTGAAAATGCCACGATCCTGCCGGCCCGTCTTTCATGAAGGTCCTTGTTACCGGCGGGGCCGGATTTATCGGCAGCCATGTGGTTGAGCAGTTTCAGGGGAGGGCGCAGGTTTGCGTGCTGGACAATTTGCGCACCGGTACGCGGAAAAATCTCGCCGGTCTCGACTGCGAACTGATCGAGGGCTCCATCGAGGATGAAGCCGTGGTAAAAAAGTCTGTGTCCGGCGTGGATCTCGTTTTTCACCTCGCCGCCATGGTCAGCGTGCCCGAATC
Organism: Terrimicrobiaceae bacterium; assembly: GCA_041746635.1. Classification (GTDB taxonomy): domain Bacteria; phylum Verrucomicrobiota; class Verrucomicrobiia; order Chthoniobacterales; family Terrimicrobiaceae; genus CAMASH01. The sequence continues at coordinate 7,934 of JBGTGQ010000053.1, forward strand.
CATGCAGCAGCCGCAGGAATGCGTGGCGCTCAATGTGTCCGGCCTGCTGAATGTCCTGCGCGCTGCCGCAGACGCCGGCGTGAAAAAACTCGTTCTGGCCAGCTCCGCCGCCGTTTACGGGGACAACCCGATGGTTCCCAAGATCGAGACTATGGTGCCCGAACCGCAGAGCCCCTACGCCATTACCAAACTCGACGGTGAATACTACTGCGCGCTCTTTGCCCTGGAGGGCTGGCTGAAAACGGCCTGCCTGCGGTTTTTTAATGTTTTCGGCCCGCGCCAAAATCCCCGCAGCGCCTACGCCGCAGTGGTCCCGATTTTCATGGAGAATGCCCTGGTCGGCCAAACGCTCGAAATTTTTGGCGACGGCGGCCAGACTCGCGATTTCATTGCCGTGAATGATATTGTGTCCGCCTTGGAGTTCGTCGCGACCAACGACCAAGCGTCCGGGGTCTTCAATTGCGGCTATGGCCGCGCCACAACCATCCTGGCGCTGGCGGAAGAGATTCTCCGCCTCGCGGGCTCGCCTTCGTCCATCGTGCATCATTCTCCGCGCGCGGGCGACGTGCGGCATTCCCTCGCCTCCGTGGCCAAACTGCAGGCCTTGGGCTGGAAACCGGCGGGCAACCTTCAGGACGGTCTCGCGGAAACGCTCCGGTATTTTCGTGGAGTGCGGGAGACCTCTCCGGTATAAAGCCCACCCCATGAATCTTGCCGCGGGTGAGCCGCACATTTTCGTTCCCGATAGTCTTCCCCTCGACCAAGCCCTGGCCCGCATCACGCACCTAGGCATTGGCGCGCATCAGGACGACTTGGAGTTTCACGCCCTGCACGGCATCCTCGAATGTTGGGAGCGTGATGACCGCTCCTTCGGCGGCATCACCTGCACGGATGGGGGAGGCAGTTCGCGCAGCGGTCCCTACGTGGGATTTTCCGATGAGCAGATGCGCGCTGTCCGCATTGAGGAGCAGGACCATGCCGCCGCCATTGGCCACTATGGCGTGATGGTGCAACTCGGCTGCCCCAGCTCCAAGGCCCGCGACCGCCGTGACCACACCTTGAAAAACGATCTGCAAACCCTGCTCGCCGCCATGCAGCCCGAAGTGATTTACACCCATAACCTCGCCGACAAACACGAGACCCACCTCGCCGTCGCCCGCAACGTCATCGCCGCCCTGCGCGCCCTGCCTGCCGACCAACGTCCCAAACGCCTGCTGGGCTTTGAAGGCTGGCGGGCCCTGGACTGGATGCTGGACTCCGAGAAAGTCCGGCTCGATGTTTCCACCCATCCCGAGCTCGCAGCCGCCCTCGCCCGGGTGTTTGACTCCCAAATCGCCGGGGGAAAACGCTACGACCTCGCCATGGATGGTCGCCGAACCGCCAATGCCACCCTGGACGATCCTTACAGCCAGGATTCCATGAACCGCGTCACTCTCGCCATGGACATGACCCCGCTCCTTCTCGACGACAGCCTTGACCCTGTCGATTTCACCCTCGGGTTCGTCCGCCGCCTGGAGGCGGACATTCGCCGCAAAGGCGGCGGCGCTTGAGGGCGCCTCGTTGCTCGCCAGAGACCGGCTTGAAATCCCAATCCGACCGCCCAGAAAATGACCCCCCTCTTGACTCTTGACCAAAAGAGGAATGCCGTTCACATTGTTGAGTTCCCAATCATGCGAACAAGCGGGACTTAATCCCGCTTTTTTCATTTCTGGGAATAACGATTTATGAACTCTGAACTTATCGCCATGCTGGATTACCTCGAACGCGAGCGCAGCATCAAACGTGAAGTGCTGGTCGAGGCGATCTCGGACGCCCTTCTCGCCGCTTCCAAGAAGAACTTCACCTCGGGCACGCGCGAATTGCGTATCGAAATCGATCCCAAGACTGGTTCCATCCGCGCGATGGCGAAACTCATTGCTTCCGAGAAGGTGACGAATCCCCACGACGAAATTACTCTTTCCAGGGCTCGCGCGATCAAGTCCGACGTCAAAGTGGGCGAGGAACTGGAGGTCGAAGTGACCCCTCGCGATTTCGGCCGGATCGCCGCCCAAGCCGCCCGGCAGGCCATCAATCAGCGCATCCGCCAGATCGAAAAGGACATGATCTATGAGGAATTCAAGGATCGCGCGGGCGAGATCGTCAGCGGAACCGTCCGCCGTTTTGAAAAATCCGATGTCATTATCGATCTGGGAAAGTTCGAAGGAACCATGCCCTCCCGCGAGCGCGTGGTGACCGAGGAATACAGCATTGGCGACCGTCTGCGCGCCTATGTTGTCGCGGTGGACAACGCCTCTCGCGGCCCGGAAATCATTCTTTCCCGTAGCCACCCGAATTTCGTTCGTCGTCTTTTTGAAATCGAAGTCAGCGAAATCGCCGACCGCACGGTGGAACTCAAGGCCATCGCCCGCGAGGCCGGCTACCGCACCAAGGTTGCCGTTCACAGCGCCGATGCCAAGGTGGACCCCGTCGGGGCCTGCGTGGGCATGCGCGGTGCCCGCGTGAAAAACATCGTCCGCGAGTTGAATAATGAAAAAGTGGACATCATCCGCTGGGACCCGGATTCGCTCAAATTCGCCGCCGCCGCCCTCAAACCCGCCAACATCCGCAGCATCTCTTTGGATGAAGCTTCGCACACCGTTCGTGTTCTCGTCGCCCGGGATGATCTTTCGCTCGCCATCGGCAAGCGCGGACAAAACGCCCGCCTCACGGCCAAACTCACCGGCTGGGAAATTGATATCCAGGAGGACAAAACGGCCGAGCAGGCGCTGGAGAGCAAGAAAACCCAGGCAGCCCATTCCATGGCCGAAACCCTCGGGCTGACCGAAGAAGAGGCGCAGACGCTGGCCAGTGAGGGGATGAATTCCTTTGAAGCGATTCTCTCCGCGGACGCGGATGATATCGCCGGCTTCTTGGGCTGTGACGTTGAAAAAGGTCAAAAAATCCTGGATGCCGCACGGGCCGCCGGACAACCCGCAGAAACGGCCGCATCCTAGGGCCATGAAAACCGCACCATTTATTTTCCATGGCCACATCGAAACTCACCGCCAGCAAATCCGAAGCAAAAACCGCCAAGCCTAGAAAAACGGCGTCTGGCATCGCCCGTATCACCAAGCCGGTTCTCAACGAGAAACCTCCTGAGGAGCCCGCGGCTCCCGCAGTTCCCAAGGCACCAGTTGAGACCGTTGACCTGCTGGAGCCCAAGAAAAGAGTCAAGCGCAAGGAAGGTGAAGTCGGAGGCAACTCACCCGCCCCGATTCAAAAAATCCAAGCCAACCCTCCGTTGAAGGGGGCTGTCGAAGCGCCGGCCAAGGCAGACGAGCCCGTCGCGGCACTACCTCAGCCCGTGGCCTCACCCGTGGCTGAGGAATCCGAAGCCACCGAAACCGAGGATGGCCGCAAAATCATCCACTTGAAGACCTCGATCGCGGTCAAGGATCTGGCCCCGATGCTTGGGGTGAAGGCGTTTCAGTTGATCAAAGAATTGCTGGCCCTGCAAATTTTCGCCAACCCAAATCTTTCGCTCGAACTCGATACCGTGGCCAAACTCTGCGAGAGGTATAACTTCGTCCTCGAACGGGAAAGGAAGGACACCTCCAAGGGGCACCACAAAGTGGATGTCAAAATCGAGGCTCCGCCCGAACCCGAAAAACCGAAGGAGGATGCCCTCAAGCCGCGCGCACCCATTGTCACCTTCATGGGTCACGTGGATCACGGCAAAACCTCCCTGCTCGATGCCATTCGCAAGGCCCGTGTCGCCGCGGGCGAGGCCGGCGGGATTACCCAGCACATCGGTGCGTACAGCGTCGAGCGCGACGGACACGCCATCACCTTTCTCGACACGCCGGGTCATGCCGCCTTCACCGCCATGCGCGCCCGGGGTGCCACGGTCACTGACATCGTGGTTCTGGTCGTGGCTGCGGATGACGGGCTGATGCCACAAACCATCGAAGCCATCAGTCACGCCAAGGCCGCCAAGGTTCAGATCATGGTAGCCATCAACAAAATCGATCTGGCCTCAGCCAATCCCGACCGGGTGAAAACCCAGCTTCAGGAAAAAGGCCTCACCCCGGAAGATTGGGGTGGCGACATCATTTGCGTCCCCGTCAGCGCGACCAAGGGCACCGGTGTTGATCAACTTTTGGAACTGATCTCCCTGCAATCCGAGGTGCTCGAACTTCGTTCCGATCCCAAAGCCGACGCCCGCTGCACGGTGATCGAAGCCCAGCTTGAACAAGGCCGCGGCCCGACCGTTACCGCCATTGTCCGTCTCGGCACGTTGAAAGTCGGCGACGCCTTCATCTGCGGCAACTATTGGGGCAAGGTCAAGCAACTCATTAATGATCTTGGCAAGCCCGTAAAAGAAGCCGGTCCCGCCATGCCCGTGAAGGTTCTCGGCTTGAGCGGCCTGCCCAACGCCGGCGACGAACTCGTCGTGATGGACAGCGAGCGCGATGCCCGGACCCTGGGCGAGGAGCGCCTCTTTGCCATCCGGAACACCAAGCTCGCCACGCCGCAGCGCACCACGTTGGAAAATCTTTTCGCCAACATCGCCGAAGGCCAGAAGTCCGCCCTGCAAATCGTCCTGAAGGGCGACGTGCAAGGTTCCCTCGAAGCCTTGATCGGTGCCCTTAAGGACATCCCGCAAAACAAGATCGCGCTCGGCATCATCCATTCCGCCGTCGGACCTATCACGGAATCTGACGTCCTCCTCGCCAGCGCGTCGAACGCCGTCATCATCGGCTTCAGTGTCAAAGTCGAGAACACCGCCGCCACCATCGCCAAGCGCGAGGGCGTGCAGATCAAACTCTACAGCATCATTTACGAGTTGATTGACCAGATTAAGGAATCCATGACCGGCATGCTCGAGCCCGATCTGCGCGAGAGCGTCATCGGCCACGCCGAGGTCAAGCAAGTGTTCGATCTCACCAAGGGCAAGGTCGCCGGCTGCATCGTCCTCGATGGCCGCATCTCCCGCACCGCCCGCGCCCGCGTGATTCGCAAAAAACAAGCCGTCTATGATGGCGGTCTCTCCACCCTCCGGCGTTTCCAAGACGACGTGAAGGAAGTGCGCGTCGGTCTCGAGTGCGGCATCAAGCTCGGCGACTACTCCGAGTATCTGCCCGAAGACATCATCGAGTGTTACACCCTTGAGAAAGTGGCTCAGCAGCTCTAGTCAGTCCCAACAGGCTGACCAAGAGACGCGGGAACTCCGAAAATTTCCCTGTGTCCTCGCGTCTTCGCGTCTCCCCGTCATCGCCCTCTGCCTGCTCTCTGCCGTTTTTCTCCACGCCCAAGGCGATGCGCCGGTGCTCGACAACACGGGTTCGGTCGAGAATCCCAAGCCGACTTGGGAAACCCAAAAGCAGGCGCGCACTTTTATCTTCGGCATCCCCGCGCCGCGCGGGCAGATCACCGACCGTAACGGGAAACCGCTGGCCCAAACCCGGCTGAGTTACAACCTCGCCATCAATTTCCCCACGCCGCTCGACTGGCCCGATTCCAAGATTGTGGCCTTCGGACGCCAACAAATCACTCTCGCCAGCGGATTGCTCAAGCGCGACATCCAAATCAGCGACGAGGCCATCCTCAACCACTACAAAAACCGCGGCGTTCTTCCTCTCGACATTGTCGAGGACCTCAGCCCGCAGGAACTCGGCGTCGTTCAGCGCGGCGTCACCGTCAATCTCCTTCTGCGCCAGACTTACGTGCGCTTCTACCCCAATGGCCGGCTCGCCGGGCACATCATCGGCTACACCGGCCGCGAAGCCCCGCTCTCGGTCCGTCCGATCGAAAACAACGACCTCATTTTCTCCGACAGCCAGGGCCGCGAAGGTCTCGAGCAAGTTTTCGACAACGAACTCCGCGGCCAGCCCGGCCAGATCTACGTCACCTACGACGCCAACGGCAACAAAATGTCCGAGCGCATCGCCCGTCCGCCCGTCCCCGGCTATAATATTGTCACCACCCTCGACGAGGACATCCAGCGCATCTGCGAAAACATTCTCGCGAAAAACACCAAACAAGGCGCCCTCGTCGTCATCGAACCCTCCACGGGCGAGATCATCGCCATGGCCTCCAACCCCGGATTCAACCCCAACGAATTCGTCCCCGTCGTCCGAAAAGACGTCTTCGATCGCTACAGCACCGACCCCCACGACCCTCTCGTCCCGCGCGCCTATCGGTCCGCCTATCCAGCCGGCTCCACGTTCAAAGTCTTCGTCGGCTTTGCCGCCCTCGAAACGGGCAAAATCAAAGCCTCCACCGAATTCAATTGCCCCACCGCCATTTCCGTGGGCAACCACACCTTCAAAAACTGGAAAAAATCCGGGGCCGGCAAACTCAACTTCGTCGAGGCCCTCACCCAGTCCTGCAATACCTGGTTCTACCAAGTCGCCTTGAAAATCGGTGCCCAGCCCATCATCGAGTATTCCAATCTTCTCGGCCTCGGCAAACGCACCGGCATTCCCCTCCGCGCCGAAAACGCCGGCAACATTCCCACTGACGAATACATGCTTCGCGTGCACAAACGACAAATCAAACAAGGCGACCTCGCCAACATGGCCATCGGTCAGGGCGACATCCTCATCACCCCCCTGCAAATGGCTCAGGCCATGGGCGGCATCGCCATGGGCGGAAAACTGCACCAGACCCGCCTCGTCAAGCAAGTCCAGACCCTCGACAACAAAGTCATCGCCGCCTACCCCGACCGCCTTCGCGAAGACATCCCCGTCGATCCCCAAGTGGACGAGACCCTGCGCAAAGCCATGCTCGGCGTCGTGTACGACGGCCAGGGCACCGCTTCCTCCGCCAAGGTTAAAGGTGTCAAAGTCGCCGGCAAAACCGGCACCGCTCAATGGGGTCCCGAAAAAAAACAACGCACCGCAGCCTGGTTCGCCGGCTACATGCCCGTCGAAGCCCCGGAATACGCCTTTGCCGCCCTGTACGAAGGCGATCCCAACGACGACTCCGTCCACGGTGGTTCCCACGCCGGACCCCTCATCGGCAAAGCCTTCAAGGAAATCTACAATCTCAAAAAGGCCCGCGCCGGAGCCCAAGTCGAAGCCGACACGGAGGCCGAAAAAGACCAGGAAGAGGAAAAGGAAGCCCCCAAGGACGAGTCGAATTGATCTCGCTCGTCAATTCCCTCCTTTAGCCCGACGAGCCGAACAGAGCATTTTGGATTTTTGGTTTGAGGGTGCCTTGTGCGTGGAGAATACTGTCCGCTTGGAAATTACGTTGTCGGTTGAGCAAGTGGCCTTTGGAGGGCAGGGATTGGGCCGCCTGCCGGACGGTAAGGTTTGCTTTTTTTCCGGAGCCATTCCCGGCGAACGCGTGCAGGTTCGCATCCGGCGGCAGCGTGCCAGCTATGCCGAGGCGGATTTGGTCAGGATTCTCGAAGCTTCGCCTGATCGGGTGAAACCGCCGTGTCCGGTTTACGGGCGTTGCGGCGGTTGCCAGTATCAACACATCACTTATGCCCGGCAATTGGTGATCAAGCGTGATCAGGTGGCCGACACGTTGCGGCGCCTGGGCGGGCTGGCCAATCCGCCGGTGGAAGAAACCGTGCCGTCGCCGCTGGAGTATCACTATCGGAACCGTATCACCGTTCATGCCAAGGCGGGACGCGTCGGGTTTTTTGAGCCCCGCAGTCGCAGGATCGTTCCGGTTTCGCAATGTCCGATTGCCGCGGCCCCGGTGAATGCGTTGCTGGCGGAATTGTGTCAATCGCGGCCGCAGGATGGCGAGTATCCGCTGCGCGAACCGGGGGAGTTTCGCGGATTCCGCCAAGTGAACGATGCGGTGGCGGCATGTTTGCTCGAAGTGGTAGAGGATATGGCGCGACCGGGCGGGGAACTGCTGGTGGATGCGTATTGCGGGGCGGGATTCTTTGCCAAGCGGCTGCGGGAACTGTTTCGGCACACCATCGGAATCGAATGGAGTGTGGATGCCGTACGGGCGGCGCGGCGGGAGGTTCGCGAGGGCGAAAGTTATCTGCTCGGCGACGTAAGGCAGCATCTGCTTCCGGCCATGGGGGCGACTCCGGGCGGGGAGACGACGCTTCTGCTTGATCCTCCGACGGAGGGGTTGGACGCGGAAATCCTCGCCACGATCCTGGGTCGCACTCCGGCGCGAATCGTTTATATCTCGTGCAATCCGGCCACGCTGGCGCGGGATGTCAAACGTTTGGGCGTCGCTTACGCCGTGCGGCGCGTAAAGCCGGTTGACATGTTTCCCCAAACCGCCGAAATCGAGGTCGCCACTCTCCTCGAAAAATTGCCATGAAATACCGCCGCTTTGGCCGAACCGAACTGCAAATGCCGGTGTTTTCCTGCGGTGGCATGCGCTTTCAGCAAGACTGGAAAGATGTGGACTTGGCAAAGATCTCCGCAGAGAACCAGGAAAAACTGGAAAGCTGCATTCGCCGCTCCCTAGAGGTCGGCATCAATCACATCGAGACGGCCCGAGGCTACGGCAGCTCGGAGGTTCAGCTTGGGCGGATTTTGCCGCAATTGCCAAGGGAAAAGCTCCTTGTGCAGACCAAGATTTCCCCGGCACCGGCGGCGGAGTTTCTCAAAACGTTCGAGACCAGCATGGATCGGCTCAAACTCGAACAGGTGGACCTGCTCTCCTTCCATGGCATCAACAACGAGGCCATCCTCGATCTCACGTTGAAAAAGGGGGGAGCCCTCGAGGCCGGTCGCAAATTGCAAGCCGAGGGCCGCGTGAGGTTTCTTGGATTCTCCACTCACGCGGCCTGCGACGTGATTGCCGCCGCGAACAACACCGGCGAGTTCGATTACCTCAATCTGCATTGGTATTGGGTTAATCAAGTCAACTGGCCTGCCATTGAGGCTGCCACAAGGCAGGACATGGGCGTCTTCATCATCAGCCCGAACGACAAAGGCGGAAAACTCTACGAGCCCCCGGAAAAGCTGATCCGGCTGTGCGAGCCGTATTCCCCCATGATCTTTAATGATCTTTTCTGCCTGCGGCGGCCCGAGGTTCACACCCTCAGCCTCGGCGTGGCCCAGCCCTCGGATTTCGACGAGCATCTCCGTGCAGTGGAACTGCTGGATCGCGCAGACGAAATCGTTCCAGCAATCGAGGCGCGCTTGCGGGCCGCCATGGAAGAAGCGCTGGGTCGCGAATGGTGCGAGCACTGGCAGGAGGGCCTCCCGCCTTGGGAGGATATTCCCGGAGAAATCAACGTCTGGGAAATCCTGCGTTTGTGGAACTATGCGAGGTCTCTCGACATGGTCGCATTCGGCAAGATGCGGTACAATCTGCTCGGCAACGCCGACCATTGGTTCCCGGGTAAAAATGCCGCCGCCGTGGAGGAGTCCGCCCTTGCCGCTGCGTTGAGCGGTAGTCCGTTTTCCGATCGGATCACCACGATCCTGCGGGAGGCTCACGAGCTTCTTTGGGACAAGCCGGTCGAGCGGCTGAGCAAGACGGAGTAGGAAAGGAGGAAGGGGCGGCGGGACCGCAGCTCGCACCATTTTATTTACGGCGGGCCGCAGTTTTCAGATTGGCCCAGGCTTTTTGCAGATTCTGTTGTGCGGGGGACCAGTTGGAGGCTTGGGCTTCCCTCAGGGCCACGGCGAAAAATTGGGCTGTGACCAAATACTGTTTGGGTGTGCCGCCGTAAATGAGGGCGAGTTGCTCGGAGATCTTGGCGATGACAACCTCATCTTTGGCCCCGTCCTTTATCAAGCGCCAGATTGCAAGCTCCATCTCGGCCATTGCTTTTGGATCATATTTTCTGTCGGTCTGGATTTTGATGGAGTCGTAGGCTTCGGCCAGGGGGTTGACAATCTCGTCGCTGTCGATGTCATCCGTCGCCCTGCGAAAGACAAAGATGGCCTGGCTCCTGTCCATGGCCGTGCCCATCGCGGCAATGGGGGGAAAGCCATATTGACCGCTATAGATTTTAATGAAGGTGACCCAGTGGGCGAACCATTGTTTGAGGCCGGCCTGCCGGGCCGCCTGGACCTGCAAGGCGGCCATTTCGGCGGGTTGGTAGCCGAGGAGATCAGGGTCACGCGGCCAGTAGCAATAGGCGACGAGTGCGAGGAGGGCGACCAGAAACAGCTTCTTGATCATGTGAGGAGTATCTCAGGATGCGCCGGCGAGGGAAGATAAAACGACCGTTTCCGGGTCACTTGCATATCCCTGGGAGTGGGTTATTTTACGAGCGTTATGAAACAACTCCTAATTGCATTCAGCACCATCACCCTCCTTGTCTTCAACGCGTTTGCCGGTTCGGTTCCCGACATTAGCCTCGACGCCTTGAAGGCGGCCATCGCCAAAAAGGACGTCACCATCATTGATGTGAATGGCACCTCCTCTTTCAAGGAAGGTCACATTCCCGGGGCGATTGACTACGTGGCTGACAAGGCCGACCTCGCCTCCAAACTTCCCGCCGACAAGGGTGCCCTCGTGGTGGCCTATTGCGGCAGCGAAAAATGTGGGGCTTATGCCAAAGCTGCCGAGGCCGCCAAGGCTCTCGGTTACACCAATGTCCAGCATTTCAAGCCCGGTCTCGCGGGATGGAAGGCTGCCGGTGAGCCGCTCCAGAAATAACTCGTTCATCGTCTGATCCCTGCAGGGCCGACCGGAGCAATTTGCCTCCCGTCGGCCCTTCGGTTTTTTCGGATCAGGGGTGCAAATGCGGCATGACCGGCCGCGGTCTTCGTGATAGGGTCCGCCCATGGATTTTCTCTCGCTGACCCAAGAGGAGTTGCGCGCCGAGATGGGAAAGCTCGGCGAGCCGCGTTATCGCGCGGAGCAGCTTTGCTCGTGGGTCTATGAACGACGGGTGGGAGGTTTCGAGGAGATGTCGAATCTGCCGGCGGCATTGCGGGCGAAATTCGCCGCTCAATTCACCTTGCGTCCGCTGGTGAAGGTGCGGGAGACGGGATCGAAGGACACGACGCGGAAGTTTCTTTTCCGACTGGAGGACGGGCAGTTGATCGAGACGGTGCTCATCCCGGCTTCGCCCTCCCTCTATGGCGACCGGGCCGACCGGCGGACGGTCTGCATTTCCAGCCAGGTGGGGTGCGCCTACGGCTGCAAGTTTTGCGCCAGCGGACTGGATGGCTGGAAGCGAAATCTGAGCGCGGGGGAGATTGTGGCTCAATTCCTGGCGGTTGAGGAATTGAGCGGCGAGAAGATCAACAACATCGTCTTCATGGGCATGGGCGAGCCGTTTGCCAATTATGACAATCTGATGCGCGCGATCACGATTCTTAATGCGCAATGGGGTTTGGGACTGGGGGCGCGACACATGACGGTTTCGACCAGTGGACTGGCTCCACGCATCCGGGATTTTGCCGATCAACCGTTGCAGGTGCGGCTGGCTATTTCACTGCATGGAGCGACGGACGAAGTGCGGGGAAAAATCATGCCGGTGAATCGCAAACATCCGGTGGAGGAGTTGATGGATGCTTGCGCGCTTTACACCTCCCGGAAAAAGCAGCATCTGACTTTTGAATATATTCTCATCCGCGGAGTGAACGATACGGACGAGCAAGCGCATGCGTTAGCCCGTCATGCCCGGCGGCTTCAGGCCAAGATTAATCTCATCCCCTACAACACCGTGACCGGGCTGGAATGGGAGCGTCCGGAGGAAAGCGTACAGGAACATTTCTTGAAACTGATCATCGCGCAAGGCGCGTTCGCGACTCTGCGACGGGAAAAAGGCCACGACATCGCGGCGGCCTGCGGTCAGTTGCGGCTGCAGGTCACCCGGCAGGAGTGCTAGATCGCGCGGGGGTCAAACCCAGCGGGCGAGCGTCGCGGCGAGGGCTTCCCGGTGCAGGGGTTTGGTCAGGAAGTCGTCCATGCCGGCATTCAGACAGGGCCGCCGGTCCTCCGGCATGGCATTGGCGATGAGGGCGATGATGGGTAGATGCTCGCCGCGGTCGCCGGCAAAAGCAAAGCGAGCAATCCCGCCACCAGGGCATCCCGAAGCAAAAATCGCATTTCCGCCCGCGCATCGCTGCGCGCGGCGGTCAGATACGAATGCCGTTGGGTTTCGCTTTTGATCTTAGCCACGTCACGGCCGTTTTCTGGAACGCCTTTCGGGATGATAGCAAAGAAAAGCGCTAGCTTCAAGGAATGCGGGGAGGTGGCCCTGTGAAAATCCCGTTGCGTGGCAAACGACCGTGGGGTAAGGGTTTTTTAATGTCAGACGACGAGTTCGAGACGCCGGAAATTTGGGATGAGTACGAGTGGGAGCGCTTCCTCCAGCAACAGGATAAAAACACCGAGAGGTATTTCGGCTTGTTGGAGAAATACATTGATCACCCGGACCGTGACAAAATCATCGCCAGTGAGATGGGTTGGGAATCGTTCGACGAAGCGCGGGACGAGGAGTGGGAGGAAGACGCGACCAGCCTCTGCGAGGAAGAACTGAATTCCTCGCCAGACGAGGAGAAGTGCGAGGGCGAGTTCGACGAATTCACCCGATCACCAATCTATCAAGATACGGTCAAGCTGCATACGTGGATCAACACCTGGCTCGACCGCGACGCCTCGCTCAAGGATCATCCCGAGGCGGTGCGCCTGGCCACCCGCTCCGCCGTGTGCGGAGCCAAGCTGGCGGCAGCACTCTGCGGAGATGACGAGACCGAACTGGGCATGACCATCGCTTACCTCAAGCGGGGTTTGAAAGCGGCCAATGATGCGCTGGATGCCGGGGCCAGGTTGACGGCCGATGAAAAGATGACGCCTCGCCAGCGGGGCGCGCTCAACCGGCTGCTTTTCAAGGTGCGTGACCGAATCGTGGATCTCATGAGCGAATATCGGGCCGAGTGGCGCAAACGCTACGGTAACCGCTGACTATTGAATTTTTTTGCTGCCCGCGCGTCTAACAAATGGGTGACGATCTTTCGTCGGTCGAAGACACGGCGCTCGTGGCCCGGGCCCGCGCAGGCGACACATCGGCCTTTGACGATTTGATCACCCGCCACCGGGAGAAAATTTACATGCACATTGGATTTATGGTTCGCAACGAGGAGGACGCGCTCGATCTCACGCAGGAGACATTTATTCGCGCCTGGCGGTCATTGGCGCGTTTCGATGGGGGGGCTTCGTTTTTGAGCTGGCTGTACCGCATCGCCACCAACGCCGCGATTGACCTTTGCCGCAAACGTAAAAACCGTCCGCAGATCGAGATCGAGCTGGGCGCGATGGCTATCGATGCGGCCTCACGCACCACCCCGTCGAGTCCGGAGACTCCGGGTGCCGGTCTTGACCGGGTGGAAATCAAACGCCGCATCGAGGCTGCCTTTTCTGAACTCAGCCCGGAGCATCGGGCGGTGATCGTCTTAAAGGAAATCGAGGACTGTTCCTACGAGGAAATTGCCAGCCGCATCGGATGCTCGCTGGGCACGGTGATGTCCCGACTTTTCTACGCCCGCAAAAAACTCCAAGTCCTTCTGGGGGATCTGCATGAAGAATTCTGATCAAAACGAAGCGCAGTGGGATAAGACCCGCGCCTTGCTCAAGGCCCACCTTGCCGTTCCTCCGCTGCAGCACCCCGATTTCATCAACATCCAAGTGTTGAAATCCATCCGGCATGAGGGAAAACCGCGGGCCGCTGTGGCCTTGTTTCCGCTCCGCTGGCTGGCTTGGTCCGGCGCGGGGGCGCTGGCAGCGGCGGTTGTTTTGACCCTGATTTTCCTCCCGCACCACTTCCGTCCGCGCAGCGAAGGCGAGTTCATTTCCCAGGTGATTGAGGCGCGGGCCGAGATGCCGCAGCTTTCCCTGTCTTCCTTCCACACGCCCGATGAGCGCGGGGTGGTGCTGTGGATTGAGGGTTCGGAGTTCATCCCAGCGAGCGAGGTTGTGCGATGAGGCGGGCATTCCTGACCCTTCTCGCGCTGGCGGTTTTTGCGACGGCTGTGCGCGCGGATGGGGACAGAATTTGGAGTGCTCTGGTTTTGGCTGCCAACGAAAATCCGGAAAGGCCCGTGCCGAAATCCCTGGCCGATGTGGCTCCCACGATCAAAAAGGTTTTCGGGTATTCCTCACTGTATCTTCTGGGCGAAAAAAAGCGCGACCTGGTTTCCGGCGGTGAGGGGTGGCTGGTGCCCTCGCGGGAGTTTTTTTTCAGGGTGCAGTGTCTGGCGCTGGAAGACACGTTCTACAAACTCCGCATCGAACTTTACCGCGGTGAAAAATTGCTGCTCACCACTGAGGTCAAGCTGGCCAAGGACGCGCCGCTCTATATTCGCGGGCCGATGTGGGGAGAGGGACAGTTGATCTTTTTGTTCGAGGTGCGTTGAGGGTTTTTCGCGCGGGGGAAAAATGCCCCCGGGGACGCCCGGCGGAAAAAATCGTGCCTTGGTTAAATGTCTGTGCAGAATTTTCCAATGCTGGATTCTGTTCAAAAAGCGGCCCGTGATCAATTTGAGAAACAGAGCGACCGCTACGGCAAGTCGCACATTCTGGCAAACACCGACGATGTCGCCGCCGGCCTGGCGGGCATCACTTTTCCTCCCCAGGCGCGTGCCCTCGATGTGGCCGCGGGAGGCGGGCACACGGCGGTGTTTCTAGCCGGGATCGGACTGGAGGTGACGGCCTCCGACATCTCGGCAGCCATGCTGGATAATGCCCGTCAGCTCGGCGCGGAGAAGGGATTTTCCATCGCGACCTCACTCAATGAAGCCGAGAGATTTCCCCAACCGGACGCTACGTTTGATCTCGTGACCTGCCGGGTGGCCGCTCACCACTTCAGTGATCGCGCAGCTTTTTTGGCGGAAACCCTGCGGGTTTTGAAGTCGGGCGGACACTTTCTTTTGATTGACGGTACTGTGCCCGATGGCGAACCCGAGGCAGAGGAATGGATTCACCAAGTGGAAAAGGCGCGCGATCCCAGCCACGGGCGTTTTCTTTCGCCGTCGGCCTGGTCGGCCCTGTGCGGCGAACAGGACCTGACCGTGAGTCGATGCCAGATCTCACCCTTCAAACAGCCCGACCTGGAGTGGTATTTTCAAACCGCGGCCACCTCCCCGGAGAACAGGGAAAAGGTTCGCGAGCTGGTGCGGGTTGCCCCCGATTCTGCCCGCAGGGTTTTTCGCATTGCCGAGGAAAACGGGAAAACCGTTTGGTGGTGGCCCCGACTGACTTTGGTCGCGGAAAAAGTGTAAGTTCCGGTCGCGGCGGCGACGACGGGGTGATCCCGGATTTTTGGCTCGTGCTTTCCGGTCGGGAGAGAAAACTTTCTCGGTGACAAATTCGTTGCATTCTGCCGCCGCTCGCTTATTGCGTTGAGCGAAGTTTCCTGCCACCCCTTTGCGATCATGCCGGTGCAGTTGCTATCCGTTCTCAATCTGCACAAGCGCTTTGATGAGACTCCCGTTCTCAAAGGCGTGAGCCTCGAGGTGGAGGAGGGGGATCTGGTTTCCATCATCGGGCCCTCCGGTTGCGGCAAGAGCACGATGCTGCGATGCATGAATTTTTTGGAGATTCCCGACGCCGGGCGCATCTCCATCGCCGGGGTGACGATTGACTGCCAGGGCCTGGAGGATGCGCCTCCCAAGGACATCCAATCCCGTGCCCATGAACTCCGCCAGCGGGTCGGAATGGTTTTCCAGCAATTCAATTTGTTTCCTCACCGCACCGTGCTGGAAAATACCATGCTCGCGCCCATGATCGTTCATGGGGCCAAGCGGGAGGAGGCGGAGGCCAACGGGCGGCGACTTTTGGAAAAAGTCGGCCTCGGCAGCGCTTTTGCCGACCGCTATCCGGCCCAGATGTCGGGTGGCCAGCAGCAGCGCGCCGCCATCGCTCGCGCCCTGGCCATGAATCCCAAGGTGATGCTCTACGATGAACCTACCAGTGCCCTTGATCCGGAGCTGGTGGATGAAGTGCTCAAGGTGATGAAGGATCTCGATGCCGAGGGCATGACGCAGATTGTGGTCACGCATGAGATGCGGTTCGCCCGCGATGCCAGTGATTACATCGTTTTTATGGAGGGTGGCCATATTGTGGAGATTTCCGATGGGGATGAAATTTTCACCAATCCCAAGGACGACCGCACCCGGCAGTTCCTGCGGAAATTTATTTAATGAAGACACTGGCCCTGCTCCTGTCCGTTTTTCTGGGGGTTTCCGCGCACGGCGCTGAACCCGTTTTGCGTTGGGCCGCCGATCCCGACAGCAACGCACCCTACTCTTTTTACGGGGCGAACGATAAGCTCACCGGCTTCGAATACGAAATCATCACGGCCATTGCCCGGGAGATGAATCGCAAGCCTGTTTTTGTGCAGAACGATTGGGATGGGCTTATTCCCGGGTTGGGAACCGGTCTTTACGACAGTGTCATCTGCGGCATTGAGATCACCCCGGATAAAGCCGGCGAGGTGCTTTTCTCCAATCCGTACTACGTCACCTTCGAACAACTCGTGGTTCGGAAAGGTACGCCCCCGATCACTTCGCTGGAAGAACTTAAGGGCAAGTCCATCGGAACCCTCGATCAAACCGCGGCGCTCACCATGTTGGAAAAGACCCCCGGCGTGGAGGCGAAAACCTACAACGAGGAAATCAATGCCTACCAGGATACCGCTATTGGCCGCATCTTCGGCGTGCTGCTTGACTACCCCATCGCCAAATACTACGCCGCTCCCAATCCCAACCTGCAATTCACCGGCCCGCCCTTCGGCCAGATCACGTACGGCATCGCCATCAAAAAAGGCAACACCGCCCTCCAGCAGGAAATCAACGCGGCTCTGGCAAGGATCATCGCCAGCGGGGAGATGCGCGACATCCTTTCGCGCTGGGGCCTGTGGACCCAGGTCGTGGCGGGTGCGCTCGGTCAGCCGGAGGACCCCTCCGTGCCGGACACGGAATACAAGGCCTTCGTGGCCGCCCATGCCGGCCAGGCATCGCTGGGAACCCGACTCCTTCGTTATGCATCGTATTGGCCCGTTTTGCTCAAGGCCTCCCTGCTTACGCTTGAGGTTTCCATTCTCGGCATGCTCCTGGCGGTCAGTTTGGGATTTACCCTTGCTGTCATGCGGGTCTTTGGCCCCTGGCCGGCGAAACTTCTCGCTACGCTGTACATTGAAATTATCCGCGGCACTCCGCTCCTCATCCAACTGCTTATTCTCTTTTATGGCCTTCCCAGCATCGGCATAAAACTAAGTCCGCTCATCGCAGGTGTCATCGGTCTGGGTATGAACTATGCCGCCTACGAGGCGGAGAACTATCGGGCCGGATTGCTGGCCATTCCCCGTGGTCAGATGGAGGCGGCGCGCGCTTTGGGCATGACACACCGCCAGGGGCTTTTCCATATCGTCATTCCTCAGTCTTTTCGTCTGGTGCTGCCGCCGGTGACCAATGATTTTATTTCCCTGCTGAAGGATTCCTCGTTGGTTTCCATGGTAACGCTGCTCGATCTTACCGGCGCCTACCAGCGAATCGCCTCCCAGACTTTTGACTATTTCGGCACGGGACTGCTCGTGGCGGGCATTTACCTGCTCATCGGGCTGCCATTTGTCCGACTCGCGCGTTACACCGAGGAGAAGCTGGCGGTGGATCAGCGCAAGCCGGGACAAAAGCCCGGGATGTTTGCCATGCCGAAGCGGCGAAAGTAAGTCACCCGGCCCGGTCAAGGCAAAGGATCAACGAGCCCGCCTCAGAGGGCAGGGGCGCGATTGGGCACGGTGCGGAACCGGAAACTTTCCATAGCACAGCCTGACCAGTGGAAGTGATAAGTTGAGAACTGGCGGAAAACGCGCGCAATCGGTCTTGCAGCAAGTCGCCGTTGCCGGGAAATGCGGCGGCGGCGGCGGGTTTTCTTTCGGGCAGAAGCAGCCCCGGTCCGGCGTAGGCGCAGCCTAGGCGGAGATGAGCGGCGGGGAGCTCTCTCGACTCAAGATCTCTGGCGGTGCCATGCCATACGCGCACACGAGTGGCCTTGGCCAGTTCGCCAAATGTGGCAACCAAAAGACTCAGATCGTGCTCCAAAAATCGGGAACGAATCCCGGCCTTGGCGAGTTGATGCCTGATGCGCTCGACGGGATCCGTGGCCAAAGTCATGAAATTGGCTGAGACCTCCATCTCCGCCAACATCGCCATCTCGGTCTGGATCTCGCCGGGTAGACGACGTTTCCAAATCACCAATTGAACCTCCGCATGAAGAATGGCGGAAAGTCCGCCCATGTGCTTCGTGCTGATCTGTCTCGTGGAATCCTGCAGGAGCATGCGGTTTGTTTTTTGAGAAATTGGGCGGAGACGTGAAGAATTGCGGGGAGTTGGCATGGGATTTATCGGGTGAGGGAAGGAAAAAGCACGGCTCGGGTCGCCGCACCAGTGGGGACGGGCAGCCCGCGATTGAGGCGGTCGGTTTGCTTCCGACGACCGTAACGGGCGGGGCTCATGAGAATCTTCATGGCCGTAAAAATACCGTCCGGGTCCATCCGGCAAATGACCGAATGGTGAATCTTTCGTCACTTGACGCGAAGCGACGGTAGGAAAAGGCCGGGGATTTCCTCCGGGTCGGGCACCGCCGGAGCCTACAATCCCTGGGCGCGGGCGAGTTTTTCCAATTCGGCCTGAAAAGTAATCACATCAGGTTGGGAAGGACGGTAGCCCGCAGTGGTGGCGTCGAGACCGAGGCGGCCAGTTTGGTCGAGGTACCAAGCGGCGGTCTGGCCATCGCTGAAGGTGGTGCGACCGCTGATCATGGCCCCGGGACGGGTAATCTGATCGATGGTGACGGTGACTTTTCCAGGAGCGGCCACGGGTTCTTCGGGAGGCAGAGGCGGGGGCTCGAGAGGACGCTCCGGTTCCTTGAAGTTGAGCTTCAGGTCGTCGGCCAGCAAACGGGTCTCCAAATAAGTGATGGAAATTTGCAGTTCCTCTTTGAGGCGCTTCTGAATGTCAGAAGGTCCAGCGCCTTCCTCGATCCAGCGGAGGATGATGGCTTTTTGTTCGTCGGTGAGAGTCATTGGCAAAGTTGATGGTTGAGAGTTGATGGCTGAGAGGCGGAACTCGCCTCTGCCCTCATGGTTCTCTATCCTCCCGCGATGGCAGGGACGATGCTAATTTCGTCACCGTCTTTGACCGGGGTTTCCTTTTCCTGGAGGAAGCGGATGTCTTCGTCGTTGAGGAAGATGTTGACGAAGCGGCGGACGGCACCTTGCTCGTCGCAGAGGCGCTCGTTGAGGCCGGGGTAGGTGGTGTCGAGGTTGGCCAGGATGGCGGCAATGGTGGCGCCTTCTACCGTGACAACTTCGTTTTCTCCGGTGAGTTTGCGGAGCGGGGTGGGGATGCGGACTTGGATGGGCATGGTAATTTAAGCGTTGATGGTGGAGAGTTCGTCGGCGATGAGAGCCTCGAACTCGCGGAGACTGGGTTTGATGAGACGCGGCGAACCGCAGTGGCCGGCGACGGCTTCGGAGGTTTTCAGACCGTGGCCGGTGATGCAAAGGACGATGCTCTCGTTGCGCGGAATTTTTCCACTCTCTATAAGCTTCTTGGCGCAGGCCACAGTGACGCCGCCCGCCGTTTCGGCAAAAATTCCGGAGTGTTCGGCCAGCAGGCGGATACCGGCAATGACTTCCTTATCGGTGACATCCTCGGCGTGGCCGCCGGTTTCCTTCATCACGCGAATGGCATAGTAGCCGTCCGCAGGGGTGCCGATGGCGAGCGACTTCACGATCGTGTCCGGCTTGGGTACGGGTTTGACGATTTCGGAACCTTTTTTCATGGCTTCCGAAATAGGCGAGCAACCGCCGGCCTGTGCGCCGTGAATGGTGAAGTGCGCGTCTTCCAGCAGGCCGGTGTGAATGAATTCCTTGTAAGCCTTGTGAATCTTCGTCAGCAGCGATCCGCTGGCCATCGGGACGATGGTGTGGCGCGGGAGCTTCCAGCCGAGTTGCTCGGCGATTTCGAAGCCCATGCTTTTGCTGCCCTCGGCGTAATAGGGGCGAAGGTTGACGTTGACGAATCCCCAGCCGTATTTGCCGGCGATCTCGGAGCAGAGGCGGTTGACCTGATCGTAAGGACCCTGGATGGCAATGACATTGGTGCCGTAAACGAGCGAGCCGAGTACCTTGCTCTGCTCCAGATCGGCGGGGATGAGCACGTAGCTCTGGAGTCCGGCGGCGGCGGCATTGGCGGCGACGGAGTTGGCCAAATTTCCGGTCGAGGCGCAGGCGACGATCTTGAAACCCAGTTCGCGGGCGCGGCTCAGGGCGACAGAAACGACACGATCCTTGAAGGAGAGGGTGGGGTAATTGACGGTATCGTTCTTGATGTAGAGTTCTTTGACGCCGAGTGCCTTGGCCAGACGGTCGGCCCGGACCAGAGGAGTGAAACCCACTTGCGCGCCAACGGTGGGCGCACCGTCAATGGGCAGAAACTCGCGGTAGCGCCACATCGTTTGCGGCCGGGCGGTGATGGCCTCGCGGCTGACGCTGGCCTTGATGGCGTCGTAGTCGTAGGCGGCTTCGAGTGGTCCGAAATCGAATTCGCAAATGTGGATGGCTTCCTTTGGGTAGAGGCGCGCGCACTCGCGGCATTTGAGATTGGAAAAAAAGGGGCGGTCTTCAGTCATGGTGTTTTTTTCTCCGCACGAGAGTGGTGGATGGAGAAACAACGATCCGCCGGTGGCTGACTGTCGCATCTCATCTGCCTCGAACGTTTTCACGCCCGAGCTGGATTTAGCACCTGGGCGCCCGCAGTGCTGGGCACTAACGAACCGGTTGCCGTGGCTTCACAGGGCCAGTCCCTCTGCCACTCTCGATAAGATTTACGCAGAAGATCGCGTCATGAGAACTCAGCGTCAAGTGAATTTAACCGGGCGCTGGTTGTCTGCGGTGGCGACGTGACGGGCCGAGGGAAAGCCGGCCTGCTTGGAATCGGCGGGCTGGCAACTGACCGCGGCATTCGACCCGCCCTCGGGAGTTCCCGGTCGCCCGGCTCCGCTACCGCTGATTAGCCGCCTATTCAAATTGGCGATTGTGTGAACAAATCGCCCGCACGACCGGAGCCGGACAGACTCTGAAGGGGTTGTTCCAAGGATATTCACACGCCCGAAAAATCCTCTGATCGTTGCGCATAGAAATAACATCATATAATGTATGTCATGTATAGTTGCCCTTATAATGGGCGGCGATGAAAGAAAACATCACTATCCTGTCGGGTTGGAGCGAGTGGCATCTCCGCCCGCGCGGCCTTCAGCTTGGCTTTGCGCTCTTCGCGCCGGGCGACTTCCCCGCTCACGCTCAACCCGTCCTCCAACGGCGTGCTGTCGGCCTCTTCGGCCTTCTTGAGCAACTCCACGATTTCCAAATCCAGCTCCCTCATCGCTTCCTCAACCTTCTCATAACTGGCCGCCGCGTGCTTGCTCGCGTTGGCCAGGATCTTCGTCCCGTCGATGGCCACCGTCACGTTGCCCACTTTCATCACCCCCACTCGCGCCGCCATCTCCAGAACAGAGCTGAAAGCCTTGTCCAACAACTCCCGGTTCTCCCGGCGGAACGCACAGATCGTGTCGTGATCCGGGTGCGTGTCCCCGCACAAGACCCTCGTCGCCACGCTGTCGTAGGTTGCCCGCTCTATGGACCGGCTCGAAAACACCCCGCTCGTGTAACTGTAGATCAAGAGCGAGAGCAGCATCGCCGGCGGATATTGCTCGCTGCCACTGCCCCGGTGGTTGACCTTTGCTGCGCTCGTGTCCATCTCATCCACTGCGTCCAAGATAAACTGGCTCAGGTGATTTTCCGGGACCCACTCCCTCATATCCGGCGGCAGGAGAAGCTGCGTTTCGCGGTCTATTGTGACGAATCGGGCGGCCATGCTCCCGATTACTTTTTTCCTCGGATTTTTTCAAGCCGACAGGCTTGGAAAAGTCCGACAGGCTGCTAGGGTATGCAGCCACGTTGTGGCTCGATATCTGCACTTTTCCGGGCAGGCATTCATTCGGCATTTCCCCGGACTCTTGAAAATCATCCCGCCGTTTGCGGTCGAGTCACGGACGCGCCAGTGAGGAACCAATTCCACAACATCAAGGCCGCCAACACCACCGCCCAGAGCGGATTCAAAAATTCCCCCCGCGCGTGGCTCTGCCGGACGGTTTGGACCGCGGCCTGCACGTTGCTTCCGCTCGAAGCCGCGTGATAATCCGACTCTCGCGAATCTGCAAAATGCGCCGCGCCCTCGAAAAGCGTTGTGCCATCCGCGCCTTTCGCCGCGAAGAATCCGGGCACGGCCGGGGCGCGAACCTCCCCCACTCCGGCCACCGAAATTTGCTGACGCGTTTCCACATTGGCGGATTCGGGGGCGACTTTGTTTGCCCGCAAAGAGGTAAAAAAACGATGCGTGAGCAAAGCGAAGGCGGGAAGGCGCAGGGCGTTCGAGCGCCGCACGTCAAAATTGAAAACCAACTGCGGCGACTGATCCTGAGTGCGCAGGAAGATCAGCGGACGACTGCCCTGCCAGAGCAAAGCCCGATCACTTTCGCGAAACGGCATGCCGAAGGTGTCGCGGGCCATGAGACCCTGCCAGTTCAGATTCTCCATCAGCGGATGATTTTCCGCGATGATCAGGCCGCTGAGCGGTTTTTGTTCCTTGGCCAAATCCTCCACAAAAATCAGCGCCGTGTCCTTTTGCACTTGCGGCGCCAGTGGTCTGTAAACCTCCAGCGAAACATCAGAAACCCCTGCGGCCCCTGGCGAAGCCGGTTCCGCAATGCGCAAGAGTTGCTCGAAAAGCGGGCGGAATTCCTCGCTGTTCGCCGCGTGAATTGTCAGGCCTTTCGGCACCGGCTGAAGGAGCGGCAGGCGGTTGTCCAAGGCGAAACGATCCTGTTCCGTTTCCAGCACCAGCCTGTCCCCGCTCGCGGGCCAGGCCCCGGAAATCTCCGTCATGGCGCCGGGCGCAAGGGATGCCGAATGCCAGTTTTCTTCGCCGGCGATGCGCCAGCGCGCCTCGCGGGGTTGGGTTCCGAAATTTTTTAGCAGCGCGTTCCACTGCCCGTCCTGTACTCCCGCACCAAGAAACCCGGTGTTTTCGATCACCTCGCCACTCGCCACCCACGAAACCCCGGCGGCCTCATCCGGCCCGGGCGGGCGATCGGTGAAATAAATCACGGTACCTTTTTCTCCGGCCAGAGCGCGGGCCAGGCGGAAGGCCTCGGTCGTATCGTGCGTTCCCAGCACGGGCTGCCAGATTTTTTTCACCTCCGCCAGCACGATGGAGAGTGCCGGACCCGCCGCCAGACGAGCGGCGTCGGAACGCAGGAAAATCCACTGCGTTTGGGCCGAGGCGGATTCCAAACGCCCCAATTCGCGGCCTGCGGCCAGAAGGGTTTCGGCGCGAAAAGCCTCCATCGAGGCGGAGGCATCGAACACCGCCACGACCGTCTGCGTGCTTTGCGCATCAATCCACCGCGGCCGGGCCAGGAGCCAGGCCAGCGCGATCACGGCAAAGATCTGCACCCATAGCGGCAGGGAATTTTGCAGCATGCGGAAGCGCCGGCCGCCTTCGCTCGAAGGCAACACGCGTTCGACCAGAAACAGCGTGCTCACCATCACCCGCCGCGATTTCCGGCGCAGCAAATGGATCGCCACGACTGCGGGAACGCCCAGCAGAGCCAGCAACCCCCACGGATTGGCAAAGAAGAAATTCATCGGCTCAAACCGGACCTGAAGTCCTCAGCGGATACGGTCATTGTGGCTTCAATTGACATCTCTGATGAGGGTTAGGCGTTTCCGCTCGCACTGGACTGGGTGATTTGATAAAGAGCCAAGAGCAGCGTGGTGACGAAGCCCAGCGATAGGACCGCAGAAGCGCTGGAGCCAGACGAAAAGTCCCTTTGCTGATTGCTTTATTTGAGTTTTATTGGCGTTCATTCCAAGCGCGACAAAGCACCTACAGGTAAATCGTTGAAATTAACAGTTTCGTTGCTTGATCAGAACCTCTTTATCGTAAGCGTCAGCTCAGATGCCTAGCGGGAAACTAGGGGTCAGCGATGGAGCGCAAGGCTCACGTTCGCCGCATTACGCATTTTTAGTCTCTCGGCAATCCAGACCTGCGACACTGTCGTTCGCCGCCAGATGACCCCGGCAATAGCCACTTTCCTCTTCTCATTCGCGGGCAGTGCCTCCAATTCCTTTTCCCGCAAACCAGCGGTCGACAATCCGTCTTTCAACAGCCTCTCGGCCTCCTTTTCCCCATGCGCCAGTCGCTCCTTGGTTCTGCCATAGGCCCGGGATTTTCCTTTTCCCACGATCCCCCTGGCTCTTTCGAGGATGTTCTCGGCAAACTCCTGACTACCCCAATACCAACCCCGTCTCAGGTGACTTCGCCTCCCGTCCGTTCCCTCCGCCACTGGGATAAATCCGCATTTTTTGCCCTCCTCCAGCGCCCTCCGATCCAGGTATGCCACCATTTCCCTCCTGCCTTTAGCCGTGTCCGCAAATCCCATAACCGAAAAACCCTCGTCCGCCGCCAGCCATTTCGGCCGCTGTTGTGGCATCAACGCGTATCCCCCGGCCACACTACTCCAACGGTAGTCCAGCACGCTCCCTCCCTCTCTCACCTTCACCAATCCCCCCCGTGCCGGATTCAGATGCACATAGTCCCACAAGCTCGCGTAGTAGTTCGCCGCGCCGCCTTCCACCAAAATGGACTTATACCGGTCTCCAAACAACCGGCCCCATTTACCGTGTCGCACATTGAATCTCCTCGTCACTGTATTCTGCAGCCACTTCATTCCCGAAACCAGATTCGCCTCCGGCGTCTCGATAAACAAATGGTAATGATTGCTCATCAGCACCCACGCGTGCACCCGCCATCCGGTCTTTTCGCAACACTCCGCCAAGCACGCTAGAAAGAACCTCCGGTCGTCATCGTCCTTAAAAATCGCCTTACGCTGGTTGCCTCTCGCCATCACATGGTAAAACGCGCCCGCATATTCAAATCTCACACTCCTCGCCATTTCGCTTTTTTAAACCCAGAAGACGGTCTCTTCAAGATTGTTTTGCAAGGAAATGCACACTGACCCCTAGTTTTCCGTCCAGCAGTTTGCCATCGAATTGCTCGGGCGACATGGCGAAAACCGAAACAGCCTGCTTCGCCAGGAAGCAGGCCGTGAAAGATTTTGCCCCGCAATGCCGTTTCGGCGCATATCCCGTTCCCTCAGATGAGAGTGGATGACCACCGAAAAGCGCGCTGACTTCCAGTGAAGGCATGCCATTGCGCCCTCCGGACAAGCCTCCGGGATGATATTTATTTATCGGTCCGGGAGTTTGCGTCGTGCAATCGCGAACACCGCAGGGCAAATCGTTTATCCGCCTTTTTTTGTCAGGCGAACGAAAATTGATGAAAGAACTACTCGCGGAAATCGACGGCCAGCTTTGCTTTCAGCCCTTGCTTTAATCGCTCACAGGCGGCGCTGACTTCCTCGCTGGTAAGCGTCCGCCCGGCCGCGCGGAATGTCAAGGAGATCGCGATGGATTTCCGATCCGCCGGTAACTTTTCGCCCGAGGCGTCGGTGAAAACATCGAAGGGTTCGACGCTCGCCAGCAACTCCTCTTTCGCCGCGCGCAGAGTCTCGGCAATTTCCGCGTAAGCAAGTGGCAACGGGCACACCAGGGCCATGTCGCGCGTCACGGCCGGAAATTTCGGGATGTCTTGAAAATCGCGCCGTCCGCCCAGTTCGCGCAGCGCGACCAGGGAAATTTCCAAGGTCAGAACCGGTCCGGTCGCATCGAAAGCCCGGGCGGCCGAGGGTGACAACTGGCCGAGCACGCCGACGCGCTTTCCGTGGACCAGCGCTTCCGCCGCCAGGGCCAGCGGCGGCTGGGCGGAAATTTTTTGAAAACTCAAATCCCCCGGGACCAATGTCTCGAAGATCCCCTTGGCATCATGCCAGTCCCAGGCGCGGACTTTTTCGCCG
Source organism: Terrimicrobiaceae bacterium (assembly GCA_041746635.1). Taxonomy (GTDB): domain Bacteria; phylum Verrucomicrobiota; class Verrucomicrobiia; order Chthoniobacterales; family Terrimicrobiaceae; genus CAMASH01. The sequence goes on from JBGTGQ010000053.1 coordinate 33,848, forward strand.
CGCCAGCCGCCGGCCGAAGTCGACCCGGACAAAACAACGGCCAGCGTGCCGGATTCCTCCGATCCGGTCGTATGAAAGGTTCGTCCGATTTCGTAAAGTCCGATGCTCTTGGCCCCCTGCCGGATATTTCGCTCCAGCGCGGAGAGCAGACCGGGCAACAAACTCGTGCGCAAGAAAGCCTGCTCCTCACCCAGCGGATTGCGCAACCGGATCGCCGGGTCCCCCTGCCAAAACATCGCCGTGGAAACCAACGTGCTGGTGCGCGCCTCGCTCAAACCCAGGCCGGCCAGTTTCTGGCGAAGCTCCATTTGAAAATCGTAAACCGCATCCGCCGGGCCGGGAAGGGCCGGTGCCGCCACGATGCGGCTTGGAATTTTCTCCATGCCAAGGACTCGCGCGATCTCCTCGATCAGGTCCACTTCGCGGGTCAAATCCTGGCGAAACGATGGGATATCCCAACCCGTTTCTGTTTTGCGCAAACCGAAGCCGGACAAAATTTCCTCCACCCTTGCCGTGGGAACTTCCGTGCCCAGCAAGGCGGTAACGCGTTCCAATCGCAAAGGAACGGTGCGACTGAAAACCGGCGCGGCAACTCCGGTTCTGAAAGCGGACGGATTAAACCCAAACGTTGACCCCTCTCCCATTCCCACTCGGAAATGACCAGGCGTTCCCCCAGCCAGTTCGCCGATCAAATCTGCGGCGCGTTGCGAAGCGATGATCACACCGGCCCCGTCAACGCCGCGTTCAAACCGATAACTCGAATCACTGCTCAATCCCAACCTCCGCGATGTCCGCCGTATCTCCGCCGCCTCGAAGCAGGCGCTTTCCAAAAGGATGTTGCGCGTTCCCGCCGTCACGCCGCTGGTTTTTCCGCCCATCACGCCGGCCAGAGCAAGGACACCTTGGGCGTCCGCGATGACGACATCCGTCGGCGCCAATTGGTACGTCTTATCGTCGAGGGCGAGGAACTTCTCTCCGTCGTGGGCCATGCGCACGCGGATTTCTCCGTCCAGCTTGTCCGCGTCGAAGGCATGCAACGGCTGGCCGGTTTCCAGCATGACAAAATTCGTCACGTCCACCGCGTTGTTGATCGCGCGCAGCCCGACGGCTTCCAACTTGCGCTTGAGCCAGTCCGGGCTTGGTCCCACCTTCACCCCGGAAAGGGCCAGGACCGTGTAGAGCGGACATTCCGGCGCATCGACGCTCACCGGTCCGGCATAATCCCCCACCATCGGCCCGGGGGGTGACAAACGAAGGGTTTTTCCCGTCAGGGCCGCCACCTCCCGCGCGATGCCGCGGTGGCTGAGCAAGTCCGGGCGGTTCGGCGTGATCTCCAGATCGAGCACGGTGTCGCCGGGAAAAAGATCCGAGAATGGCGAGCCCACCGGCGCATCCGCCGGAAGAATCAAAAGGCCGTCCGCGCCCTTGGGCAGCCCCAGCTCCTCCGCGCTGCACAACATTCCCTCGGATTCCGCCCCCCGCAGTTTGCCGACCTTGATTTTGAAATCCCCTGGCAGCACCGCGCCGGGCAAAGCCAGCGGCACCTTGTCGCCGGCCCGGTAATTTTTTGCTCCGCAAACAATCTGTCGCGGCAGGCCAGAACCATCATCGACTTTGCAGACGCTCAAGCGGTCGGCATTGGGATGTTGGGTCGATTCCTGAATCTGGGCGACGACGACTTTCGGAATGGCCACGCCCAGCGCGAGCACGTTCTCCACTTCCACCCCGGCGAGGGTGAGCAAATCGACGAGCACCGGCACATCAGACGGCAGTTCGACATACTCGCGCAGCCAGTTGAGGGAAATTTTCATGACGGAAATTGTTGCAAAAACCGCAAATCATTTTCCACCAACATGCGGATGTCGGGGATGTGGGTGAGGTTCATGGCCAGCCGGTCCAGACCGAAGCCGAAAGCAAAACCCATCACGTTATCCGGATCGAACACCCGATCTCCACGTTTCTGGCAAATCTGTTCGAACACCGCCGGGTCCACCATGCCGCATCCGGCCAGTTCCATCCATTTTCCGCCCAACGCTTGCGCGCGAATGTCGATCTCGTAACTCGGTTCGGTGAAGGGGAAAAAATGCGGCCGAAACCGCATCTCGGTTTCCCGGCCAAACAATTCGCGGAAGAAAAACTCCAGCGTCCCTTTCAAATCCGCCACCGAGACCTCGCGGTCCACATAGAGACCTTCCATCTGATTGAACTGCGCCAGATGCGTGGCATCCACCTCATCGCGCCGGTAAGCCGCGCCTGGGGCAATGATGCGCACCGGCGGAACCTGCGATTCCATCGTCCGCACCTGCACCGTCGAAGTGTGGGTGCGCAGCAGCCGTCCGTCGGGCAAATAAAATGTGTCCTGCTCATTGCGCGCCGGATGTTCCGCCGGCGTATTAAGCGCGTCGAAGCAATGCCATTCGGTCTCGATGTCCGGCCCGTCCGCCAGCACAAATCCCATGCGGCGGAAAATCCGCACCGATTTGTCGAGAAGCTGGGTGAGCGGATGGATGGACCCCGCTTCCCGGCGCGTGCCGGGCAACGTGATGTCGAGCGAGGCCAGCGCGTCCGCATCGGCGGCGGCGGCCAGGGTTTGTTCCCTGCCCTCCAGCGCGGTGTTCACCGCCTGCCGAAGTTCGTTCAGCAACTTGCCGACGCGCGGACGATCTTCCTTCGCCACCTCGCGCATGCCCTCGCTCAGTCGGGTGATCTCCCCGCTTTTTCCGAGATAGGCAACGCGTGCAGCGTCGAGAGTCTTACGGTCGGAGGCAGCCGCAATGGCCGCCACCGCTTCCGTCTGCAAAGAGGCGATCCGGTTCTCCATGGAGAATTTCTTCACAGATTTCACAGATTCCCACCGATTAAAATCTGTGGAAATCCGCTTTTATTCTGTGGATCAAAAATTCCTCAGGCCGCCTTGGCGGTTTCCTTGGCCTTCGACTCGTAAGCCGCCTTGGCCTGCTCGACGATTTGCTTGAAGGTTGCCTCGTCCGTCACGGCGAGATCGGACATGACCTTGCGATCCAGCGTGATCCCCGCGACCTTGAGGCCTTCGATAAAGCGGTTGTAGCTGATGCCGAGGGCGCGAACGGCGGCGTTGAGACGCACGATCCAGAGCGCGCGGAAATTGCGTTTGCGCGTTTTGCGGTCGCGGTAGGCCCAGTATTTGGCCTTCATCTGGGCGTCTTTCGCATAACGAAAGAGCTTCGAGCGGCGGCCGCGGTAGCCTTTGGAGGCGTCGATAACCCGTTTGCGGCGTTTGCGGCTGGCGGGCGAGTTGGTTGCACGTGGCATGTCTTACATCCCCGTCACCTTGCGGCGCGGGGCTCCTTGGAACCGGCTGTTTTTAGTTAAGATCCGTGGACTCACCAGTTCCGTGATCCCCGAAAAAAATCAGGGAAGTCCGGCGGATCAATTTCTGTTTTATCCGAAGGGCAGACAGGCCATGACCCGCGCCACATCGCTGTCTTTGACCACAGCGGATTTGCCGAGCTTGCGCTTGCTCTTCGAGGATTTGCATTCCAGCAAATGGCGGCGACCCGCACGCGAGCGAAGGATCTTGCCGGTGCCGGTGATCTTGAAGCGCTTGGCGGCGGATTTGCGCGTTTTATTGCGAGGAGTCTTCTTTGGCATGGGAAAGGGGTGGAAAACTAGCGGGAAATCTCCGGCTGGCAAGGGAAACTTTGCGCTCCCTTGCAAAATGGTCATCACACTTGAGCCAGCCACCGACGCACGGTCTCGCGCCAGGGGGCTGGAGTCCACTGCAAAAATTTCCGCGCTTTTTCATTGGATCCCCGAATCACCGAAGGTTCACCGGTTCGCATCGGGATCGCGCCGAACTCGCATCGGGCGGCGTCCACCCCGAGGATCACGGCAAATTCCAGGATCACTTCGCGCAAGGTCGGGGATTCACCCGCACAGACATTGTAAATCTCAAAGAGAGACCGCGGCAGATCGGGCAACAATTTGAGGTAGAGATCCACGACCTCGTCCACATGCAAAAAATCCCGCTGCTGCAGGCAGGTGGTGAGTTCGAGCGGGAGAGCTTCCCGCAGGGAAGTGATGACGGTGGCCAGAAGTTTTTCGGGCGCATCGAGCGGGCCAAAGGGAAGAAACAGTCTGGCTACGCGGGCGGGCACATCGTAGTGGCTGGAAAGCTGCCGCGCATAAAGCGTCTCCATGAGTTTGGACAGCCAGTAGGGCATGGCGGGAGCGCAGGTCTCGGTCTCGAGGTGCGGCTGGTCAGAATCGGCATACTCCGCCACGGTGCCGGTGAGGATGACAGCTCCTTGAACCCCGGCCATCGCGGAAAAAATCGCGCCGAGCGGCTCGACATTGAGGGCAAATCCCTTTCGCAAATCATAATCGTGCGAGGCATAGGATTTCGTATAGCCGACAAAGCTCGTCACCCCGGTGATGACCACCTTCACGGCTTGACCCAGGAGAAGGGGATGCGGGCGGAGTCCGGCGGCAGATCCTCGCCCTCGGCGGGATCAAACGCTTCCGTTGTGCAGTTGGCCACGAGCGACTCGCCTTCCGCCAGCCCCTCGAATCCATACCAGACGCCCGGTCGGATGGTGAGCAATTGGTATTCGTGGCGTCCGAGAAATATTTCTTCCCATCCCCCACCCTCCGCAAAGACCACCAGGCGGATGCGCCCCAGGGGCACCGCCAGATTCACGGTCTTGCGGGTATGCTTGTGCCAGGCCTTGACCGCGCCTTGGCGGATGGTGGAAAAATAAATCTCGCCGAACTGCTCGAAGTGCGGATCGCCCGCCCGCAGCATGTGGAGGACAGCCCCCCGTTCATCGGGGAATTGCCGCAGCGGGCGGAGCGTCACACCCTCGACCATGGCCGGCCGAGATCCTGCCAGGCGTTCTTGTAGGCCGCAATTTGCTCACCCGAGATTTTTTGCATGTCGGCCCGGTCGTTCCATTCGCGATACCAGCGGACGGTTTCCGTGATGGATTCCGGATAAGTCCAAACCGGTTCCCATTTGAGATAATGGTTGGCCGGGTCGGTGTTGAGTTGCAGCCAGTGATCTTCGTGCGGGGCATTGGGATCCTGCTTCACTTCGAGGGTGCCGCCACCCCACAGATCAATGACCTTGCGCACGACTTCCACGACGGTGCGGTTGGCGCTGTGGCCGGGGCCAAAATTCCAGCTTTTGCAAAACGCGTCGCCGTCCTCCCCTTCTAGCAGCCTGTCGGACTGAAAAACGAGCGGCAAAAGCCGCCGGTTTGTGATTTTTTTGGTTTGGCGATCACTTCTTGAGTTTGCCGAGTGAACCGAAGCGGAAGTCTGTGCGGTTTTTGTCCGGCACAGGCATTGGCTGA
>JBGTGQ010000054.1:0-116173 GCA_041746635.1 Terrimicrobiaceae bacterium
CAAAAAGCCCTGCGGGTAGGAATGGCCAACCGCCGCTTTTCCCTTTGTCAAGCCTATGTGTAACATCTTCTCTGTCTTTCTGTCACTTAGCCTAAACTTTTTAACCTTATCTCTCACCCCTTTTTCAGACAGGCTCTAAGCCAGCCAGTATAACTGTAAACTGGACAACGACAGATGCTTCGGTTAGTCCAGCAAGTGGATCGACTGTCACCCTTACTGCCCCAGAAACTGCAAAATCACCGAAGCTAACTGCTGCTTTCAAGGGAATATCCAAAGATACAACTTTCACAGTGGTTGCGCCTAGTTCGGTTTACATTGATAAAACTTCTGAAAGCAATACGGCCACATCTAGCTTTTTACGAGTTGTTACTACAGCGGACTGGTATATCGGCCCAGAAGATGTTAACTTTTCGAAGATTAAAATCGCGGAGCAAACATGCACCGGTGTTGCGTCGGGCTACCTGTCTGGGAAAAATGGGGAAGTCCACACGCCAGGCGTCGCTCTTCAGGTGACAAGCTCTATGACTGCAGGCAAAGGGTGGAAATGTAGTGGATACGACAACATTTCAACGGGCTCCTATCCGCCTGCGTATTCTCCTGGTGCTTTCAAGTGGGCAATTCCGTGGAGTTACGAGATAAACGGAAATTCATATCCATTTGCCACAGTGGATCACGAAGAGAAGGTAACAATAAATTCCGGAAAAGCCACGTTGACCCTGACAAAAAAACAACTGAGTTCCCAAGCCGTTCAACCTTAGCTCATCATGAAATACAAAATATACATTCTATCAGCGCACGTCGCGCTATTTTTTATCGGCTTCTCAAATTTAGCACATGCAGGTAACGCTTTCAGTGATGTGAAAGAATTTGTTGAGCAAAACCAAGGCAAAAAAAATGTTTCGTTAACTGAAATCGAACAGCTTAGAAAAATGATTGTAGATACCTCTGCAGGATTGCAAATTAAGGAAAACAGTTCTTCTCAAGTTGAATATTTGAATTCAATTCTACTTGCGATACAGTTAGTCAACCTAAACCGTGACCCTGGTTTTGATTTTAGCAAACTTCCTGCGGCCAATGTTCTTCCTCCCGCCGGAGTTATGGCGTCATCTGGAGCTGATCCAAAAAGTATCACAGATCCCATAAAGCGCCAAGAATATGAGGCTGCAATCGCTGCGAACAGAGCATATGCAGAAGTCTATGAAAAGCAGTCAAAATTAAACGAGCTTTATGAAAAATTGCTCATGCAATATAGTGCAGTCGTAAAAAGCGGGCTCGATCCATCCGTTGCTTCGCAGATTTACGAAAAAATCAATGTTTTTTTTCCAGATGACGCTGGCAACAGGCAGGTGAGGGATATTTTGATTCGGCGGACGTCCACTCCTGATGCGTCACACTGAGTATCTTTGCGGCGAATTTCAGTCCAGAAGGAATAGAAATCCAAAATGTTTGCCTGTGCAATGAAGTCCTCACTTTAGGAGGTTGCGACCGGTTTTCACGCACAAATACTCAGAAGGCACTATTCGGGGACTCTCACAAATGTTCGATGCGCTCTCTTCTTGAATTTTTTGCGCGGCTTCTCCAGAGTCCCAGCGATGCAGGCAAATCAGCCAAGTGAACCATCCGGGAGTCCGGTTATATCGCCGTTTTCCGATACGGAGAGTCATGCCTTCCAGAAACGAGGCAAGAGTCGTGTCGGTCTTTGGATCACTTTGGCTGTCGTCGTTTGTTTGATAGCCGCAGTAGCGGGCTTCTTCCTTGTCCGCTATCTCAATGACCCTTTACGGACCCTGGAAGAGTTCCCGGTCGCCAAATACATGGATAGCTACAAGGCTCTCGCTGGCTCCAAGTTTCAGGGCAGTCTTCGGGTAGAAAACGACTTGGGCTGGAAGGAGGGCGTTGGGCGCATCATGGTTTTCTCCCTTCGTGACGATCCGCGTCCGATCGTTGTCATGATCCCGCCGAGCCTCGCCGAAATATATTTTACCAAGGGCCAAGCCTATCAAGCGGAGCTTGAGGTGAAAGAAGGAGGATTGATTTATGCGAATTCCATTCGGAAAAATTAGCGCCGCAGTTTTTGCGGCCAGTTCAATGGCTTGGGCACAAGAAGCTTCGCCGCCACCGGCGGAAGTCGCCCCACCGGCTGCGATTCCTCCGAACTCAGATGGGCAGCAAAACGCCGCCAATGCTGCCACCGGAGCAGCGGACAAAAGCGATACGTCCGCTGCGCTGGACTACCTGATGAATCGGAAACCCCAGGACGGAACGGCAGGCAAGCAGGCTCTCGATGCTGGAAAACGAACCGAGGCCAAGGCGATTGCCGAGGACGCTGTTGGGATTCCCCGGAATGAAGACCCGGAAACGAGGGCGAGATTCGAGCGGTATCTTGGGATGGCCCCCGTTCCACAAGAAACCCTCGACGAGTATTTCGCCAAGATGAGGGTGGTTTCCACGCTGTTGCGTGACAACCAGCTTTTCCCGGCCTGGAAGCAACTCCACGAGTTGGCTGATTACACCATCATTGATGCCGGAATCAGCCGCGAACTGGCCAACCGCGTCGAATCGATTTGGAACACCGACCGCGCCACGGTCAACTTGGATCGGAAGAATGAGCAAATTCGCAAAGATGTAAAAACCGCGAATCGCAATGCGGACATGATCTCCACTCAGGTCATGGACCAAGACATCGAAAATCAGCGCCGTTTGAATCAGGGCCAGCGCCGGGATCAACAGCAGGGTGGCCAACAACAAAATTTACCGAATGGCGGTGTCCCCATGGCACCGACCGGCGGGGGCACCACGGTTCAGCCCAGCGTTGCCGGTCTCGAAGGGAAACTTCAACTGACGGAGGAATACCTTCGCTCGCTCGAACTCAAAGCCAAAATAAAGCTCAATGAATTTCGGCAGGAAAAATTGGTCGAGCAGGCCAAGGCCGACTTTTCCGAATATATTTCTACTTTGTTCGACAGTGGACGCCTGAATCACGTTGTCCTTGCCGCCGATTTCTACCGGAAGGTTTTCCAGGAAGGCGAGTACCCGGCGGACATGGCCAAACAGGTGAATGCCTCTCTGGAAATCAATCGGGATGTTCAGTCGTCCGTCGAGGTTTTCAAATATAAGGCGGATCGAGGCCAGCTTGCCGGGGCCAGTGACAGTCTCCAAAAAGCATTTATGGTCAGCGAACTCAACCCGGCTGTGCTCGGACTGGACCGCTCGCTTAAAGAGAAAGTTGCCGACTTCATCGCTGGCCTCGACCAAATGCGGAATTTGATTGAAGCCCGTGATTTCGGCAATTTGGAATCTCTCCTTCAAGGCATCAAGAAATCTGCCACGGATTTCGACACCACCAAACCCATGGCCATCGTCAATGCGGTGAAGCTGGAGAGCAAAATGCGCCTCGGCAAAGCGAAACTGGCCGCACAACAAGGCGACCTCAAACTTGCGATGGAGGAATTTCAGGCTGCCGCCGAAGCGTGGCCGGGCAATCCCGATTTGGAAGACAAGGCATTATCATTCTTCGACACTCAGGACATAAAATCTCAATCCTTGGTGGAATTCGACCGATTGGTTGAAGAGCAAAACTACCGCGCCATTTTCGACAAACAATTGGGCTTTGCTCCGGCAATCAAAGGCGATCCGAAACGTGAAGAGGCTTTGAAAACCGCCCTCCTTGCCATCAAAGACGCGGAAGTCGCATCCGAGAAGGCCAACGTCATGATGATGAATGGCGACTCTTTCGGAGCTTGGGAAACCATCGAGCTTGCGGCGGTCAACCTGCCCGATGACAAAAAGCTCAACAAGCTGCGGGCGGACCTTGCGGGCCGTAGCGCCGAGTTTGTATCAGCCGTAAACAAGGCGCGGGATGCAGAGGGACGCAATGAAGTGGGATACAGTCTCACTTGGTATGTGAATGCCCAGCGACAATACCCAGCCAGCCAGATCGCCAATCAAGGCATCGACCGTCTGAGCAAGCAATTGCTTGGGACGAAGATGTGACGGGAAAATGGGACCGACCGGATGGCCTGCGCAATTAGTGTCCGCAATCTTTCGATCACCGTCCGGGAAAAGCGTCGAATCAAGACGCTTCTCTCCAACGTTAATTTCGAGGTCGAGAGAGGGAAGTTTATCGCCGTCATTGGCGCGTCTGGCTGTGGAAAAAGCACGTTGATCAAATCGCTGGCCGGATTGATCGAACCTTCATCCGGGCAGATTCATTTCGCGGACCAGACCGTTCAAGACCTCAACGAGCATTTACCGCTCGCGGTTGGCTACCTTCCTCAGTTCGGGGCATTTCACGAACAACTGACGGTTGAAGAAAATCTGGATACCGCCGCAGCCTTGCGGCTGCCTCGCAAGGTTTCAGAAGATCGAAGACAGGCGTGGATGAACCATATATCCGATCTCGCGAGAATCGGACCATTCCTTCCCCAAGAATACCGCACCCTATCCGGTGGGCAGATGCGCCGGATGGCTTTGGCCGAGGAATTGATTGGCGACCCAGCCTTTCTGCTGCTCGATGAATTAACCAGCGGATTGGATGCCTTCTCCGATCAGGAAATGATGACCTGGTTAAAAGACCTCGCGCACAACATGTCAAAAACCGTGGTTTTGGTCACCCACGCGACTAATAACCTGCATTATTGTGACGCCATCATGTTCCTGCACAAGGGACGCCTCATTCATTACGGCGACTATCAGTCATTGCTGGATTCTCATGGGGTGACTTCGATTGCCGAACTCTTTGGGATCTATCAAACCCAAGAGCTGGATCTCTCCCCCTTCGATCATGCCTCAGAAGACTCCCAACCAGCGCACAGGGACGAATCGATTACGATCAAATCGATGCCGCCGCCCAGCGGACTCGTGCAATTTCCAACCCTGCTCGCCCGCCAGGCAAAATTATTCTGGCGGGATCGGGGACAAATCGTCCTTCACGTCGCGCTGATTCTGACCTTTCCGTTCCTCGTTGCAGTATTTGCCACTAGCGGTTTGCCGCAGGTGCGGAGCCAAACGCTTTCCTTGGAGACCAACATTCTCCTTACTCTCCAAGAGCAACTGTTCTATCTCAAGGAGTCGTTTCAGGCTGCATCACTCATTTCCGGGCTGGCCATGTTCCAGGTGATTCTTCTTACCCTGATCGGGGCGAATAACGGAGCGCGGGAGATTGCCAAGGAACGCGGCATTCTCGCCAAAGAATTGAGAGCGGGACTATCTCCCACCGCCTATGTCGGAGTAAAATTCCTCCAAATTGCCCTCCTTTGCATGATTCAAGCCTTTTGGATGGCTTGGTTTGTCAAAACTATCTGTGGGTTTCCGGGGAATCTCCTCGATCAATTTGCGATTCTGTTCGCTACCACGCTCGCCATGAGCACGACCTGTTTGGCGATTTCCGCCGCCTCACCGTCGCCCGAACGAGCGTCGCTGCTGGCGATCTACCTCGTGGGCTTTCAACTCCCGCTTTCCGGCGCTGCGCTGGCTCTGCCCGATTGGCTGAGCACGATTTGTCGTCCTTTCATTGCCGCGTATTGGGGATGGAGCGGATATTTGCAGACCTTTCGCGACACCCGGTATTTTGACATCGTTCGCCAGTCCAGCGAGACATGGGTGGCTCCCTATGCCCTGGGAATGTCTGTGCTGGGGGTTCATGTGCTGTTGGCACTCGTGGCAGCGATTTTCCTCACCGCATCTGTGAAACGGAGGACGGAATGAAACTGGCGGGAGCAATATTTTTGTCGGGCATTGTCTGGGCGAACGCTGCCGAGAAATTCGAGACTTTGCGGCTGGAGCCCGCACCCCACATGACAAGGGCTGACCTCCATCAAGTCGAAACGGTAAAAAATCCGAAGGCCATTCTCATTCTATGTCCGGGAGTCAATGGCAATGGAGAAGGGTTGATTCGTTCGCGCAAATGGGTCGAATTTGCCAAGGCAAATCAACTTGGACTCGTTGGCCTCTCGTTTGCCTCTTCTATCAGTGCCATCAATGACGGGACTGGATATTACTATGTTGAAAACGGCTCCGGCGAACTCCTGCTTAAAGGGATTCGGAAACTTTTCGGTCGCGATTTGCCCCTTCTCCTTTACGGCACCTCCGGTGGGGCACACTTTACGAGTCGCTTTGTCGAATGGAATCCCAAGCGAGTCTTAACGTGGACGGCATATTCAGCCGGGTGGTGGGATGAACCCGAGAAGTCCGGGGACACTCCCCCTGGAATTGTGGCCTGCGGGGATGAAGATCATCGATACGGCGCTTCCTTGATCTATTTCAAGCAAGGGCGAGCGGTGGGAAAGCCATGGCTTTGGATCAGCCTTCCACGCACGGGCCACACCGGATCACCCGGACTGGATCAATTCGTCATGAATTACTTTACGGCGATTTTGCAGAACCGGGTTGCGGACTCTGCTTTTTTGGACATCGACCGAAAAGTCGTGGTCTCAGAAACCGAGGCCAAAACCTATCCATCGCTGACCGCGTGGCTCCCAACTCAGCAACTTCTGGATGAATGGAGGACGATCCATGGACAGTAAACACCTTCTGAACTGCTTCCCGCGGCGCAGGTCAGGTCATTCTTTGGCTCACTTGATTCCACCCATTGCCCCATTATGAATGTTTACGTCGTTCAGAATGAAAATGAGCTTGGTCCTTTTTCATGGATCGAGATTTACGTCGGCCTCAAAAAGGGAGAATGGACTTATACCGACACGATTCGAATCGATGAGAGCGAGGAGGTTCTTTCCATTGAGGACTCCGGCCTCTGGAACGAAGGCTCCGATGTCGGTCCATTCACATGGGAGGAAATTCTTTTTCTTCGCAACGAAGGATGCCTTCCGGGTCTGGTTCAGGCAAAAATTGAAGGCGAGGATGATTATTCCACGTTGGAAAGCCTCATTGCCGAAAGACCACAGCTTACTTCTGATTTCCCAAGCCAGGATACTCGACCCAAACGAGCCTGGCTTGTCCCTGCGTGCTTGGCCTTGGCTGCACTGGCGATTGTCGCCGGGTTGGTCGGAGCGTATTTCGGGACCAAGCTTTCTCCCGAGAGCAAACGTGCCGTGGAAACCGTGGCGACACCAGCGATAGAGAATTCTCCAGTGGAGAGCACCACAGGTGCGGTCCCCGGAAAGGGCGAATCAACTCTCGCACATTCTGCGGAGGAAATATTGCCGCAGCCAGAGGAGAACCCGGCTGTCGCGGCAGTTCCTACCCCCATTCCTGTCGAAAGCCCATCGCCTCCAGCCCCACAGCCAGCGCCGGTATCTGTCCCGCCAACGCCCGTCCAATCCATTGCTCAGGTGTCGCCGTCCGAACCAAGTCCGTCCCCGAAATCCGCGCCTTCTGCCGAAAAGCAGGAACCTAGTCCCACGCCAGCACCCAAGCTCGCAGAAGCCAAACCAACACCGACTCCTGCCGGGAAAATCATCGCGAACTTTTTCACCATTCGATCCATCAAATACCTTAAGCGAGAACCGCGTGATGGAATTGGAGTCTGGAGTTTTGAAGAGATCAAAAATAAACTCAAGCCTGACGAATTCCAAGAGTGTCTTGAGGTGGGCGTCTCCGTCGCGGAAAATTTCCGCTCCGACCAAACCTTGGCTGTTGCCCACTTTTTCGACGCCGACGACAAGCTGGTTTTCACGCACAAAACACCGTCGAAGGCCGGTAAAAAATCAGACCGAAGTCACTTCGCGATGCCTGTTCTTTTCAAGAGCCAGGAAACCGAGCGCCTTTTCTTCGAGGTGCCCGAATCGATTCGCGATCAAAAATGGAAGGCGGTGGTGGTGTTTGGTGACAAGCACGAAGCGAAGTCCATCACCTACCCCGCCACAACCAGTGATTTCCGGCTGGTTTATCCCGAAAAGAAGCTTGTGGATGACCGGACTGCTAAGCGAATTGCACGCAAGCCAGCGATGGACCCGCTCATTGAGTATGTCGTTAAAACCAAAAATCCCAAACAACCGCAAATCACGCTCTTTCTTCGGCCACCGGCTGGCATCAGCGACGCCAGCGAGGTCGAGGGTGTCATGGCTTTATGCGTGCTCTCGCCCAGCGTAGAAGCACTCAAGCGAGAGCTTCAAAAAGAAGAAATGAGCGGTGATTACAATGGTCTGCTGGGATTCGCCAACAAGCATAAGCTGGCCATTGTTGCCTGGGGGTCACGCGGCTTTTGGGATGTGGGGCGAAATTACGATGAGCTTGCCAAGGAGAGAGCCAAAGAAATCGACAAGAATTTTGATATCGTGGCTGACGCATGGGAGCGCGGGGTGAAGGAACTATGCGAAAAATACGGTCTTCCCGACCGAAACTTCCTCATCTGGGGCCAGTCGGGTTCGGCGCAGTGGGCCAAGCGGCTCTGCCTTCGAAAACCTGACTATTTTCTCGCCATCCATATCCACGTTCCGAGCAGTTTTGACCGGCCCACGCCGGAAGCGAGAAAAGTGTTGTGGTGCGTGACAACCGGGGAACTGGAAACCGGATATGAGCGTTCAAAACGCTTCGTTGCTGATTGCCAGAAGCTCGGCTACCCCATCGTTTACAAAGCAATTCCGGGCTTGGGCCACGCCGGGCACCCGGACACAGCTGCTCTTGGCTTCAAATTTTTCGAATTCGCCCTGACTCAGCGCAAATTGCGCGAAGCGTTTGACGAACAGGAAAAAAGTCGGATGACCGGTTTGATTCAAGAGCAACCCGAGCAAATCCCCCCGTGGCCGGACATTTTCCAGCATCCCGCATTTTATGCCGATGTCGTAAACCAAGAAATGTTCCCGGCTGAACAAAAAGAAATGATTCCCGAGGGGTTTAGAATTTCCCTTCCCAACGAGGATATCGCCAAAATTTGGGGAAAGAGCAAATGACCGACATCTATTTTCAAGGTTTCTGGCGGATGGATTGGGGACTTGGCAATCCCAACAAAACCGCCGCTCTGATTGCGATTCTCATCATTGCCGTGTGGGGATTCGCCTACATCCGAAAATGGGGCTTTTGGTTGGCGGTCGTCCTTTTTACTGCGATGGGTATTTGCCTCATTCATACATTTTCACGGGGTGGTCTCATTGCTGCGGCAGCGGGCCTGGCCATTCTGGCGTGGCAGGCTCCACGGCCCTGGAAAAAGCGCAGAATGATTGCTCTCGGGATCTCCGCTTGGGCTATCATCGGATTTTCCGTTTTCGTGCAGGCGCACGAGCGATACGGACAAGGCGTGGTCAAGGAGGACCGGTCAATCACCAATCGGGTCGCACTTTGGAAGTCCGCGCCGGCAATGATGGTTGACGCACCGGACGGATGGGGAATCGGGCAATCCGGGATTTCCTACGTTCGCTGGTATCAACCCATTGAACGGAGTGAACCTTACCGCACGTTTGTGAATAGTCATTTGACCTGGCTCGTCGAACTCGGCTGGATCGGCAGGTTTCTTTACGTCACTGGCTGGGGATTGATTCTTCTTCTTTGTTGGCCAACAAAGAATGCCCAAGCTCTGGCAATTCCCATGGCGGTGTGGGTCAGCTTCGGCGTCTCAGCCGTCTTTAGCTCCGTAGCTGAATCTCCATGGCTTTGGATCATACCGGCACTCACCTTGATTTTTGCCATCGGTTTCCGGTTCAGATGGAACTTATGGCCCAAGCCGGTTTCATTCGCCTTACCTGCAGGGGGTGCCTTGGCGCTTTGCCTTGTCCTTTTCTTCATCGGGAGAAATATGAACTCCCCCGTAAAAAAACAAGGTGAACTCGTGATCTTTGGATCCGGAAAACCGGAATATCTGGTCCTCGCAGATACTGCCGTCCTCGGACAAAATTATCACCGCGTCTTGAGGCAGTGTGCTGAAAAAGCCATTCTACCCACCATCGGTATTACGGAGTCACCGTCCTCGTTAACGGGGATTCGAGACACAAAAATCGTTTTGGCTGGCCTTAATGGCTCCACCCCCGTTGAAGCTTTGCTGGAAATTTTCGCAGATACCCAGCAAGTGCTGGTGGTAAATCCAAAACTTTTGCCCGAGCAAATTGGACTTTCAACCGGACAAGAGGATCGCATTGAAGTGCTGTTTGGCGAATTTGCCCAAGCTGGCACCTTGCCCAACTGGAGCAAGGTTGCCACGGTAAAAAAACTTCCTGCCATCGGTGACTTTCTCCCGGATTGGCCGATGAACCTTTTTCAGATTTCATCCAGCACGAATGAATAGTGACTTCCGTTCCCAACTCCGGGCCGACTTGATTGGATGCTGGCTGATCGCCACCGCCGCACTGTGCGCCGGTCTTGTCATCAATCAGTTTCGCGATACTCCGCTTCCGCTCATGTATAAACCGAAAGCGGCGCGAATTGATGATGCCGTTGCAAAAATCGTCACAGAACCGACCTCTGATGCTGAATCGTTGCTGCCCCAGCAGAACGCACTGCCGGCGCGTCTCACCCTCGAAGAATTTCAAAATTTCGTAGATCGGAAACAAGGTTTGGTGGTCGATGCACGACCGGAAATTTTTCATCGGCTTGGTCACGTTCCCGGCGCACTCGCTTTGCCCCGTGACGACTTCGAGACTTTCTATCGTCAGAATCAGAGCGTTTTGGAATCCGACAAGACTCAGGCTCTGGTAATTTATTGCTCAGGGGGTTCCTGTGAAGACAGTGATCTCATCGAGTCGGCCTTGCGCAAGCTCGGCTACACTCGGATTTCCATTTTTCAAGGCGGCTGGAGCGAGTGGAAAAATGCTGGACTTCCAGAGGAGACGGGGCAATGAAACGGGTTCTCTTCAATCGCTGGATACTGTTCATTCTTCGCCTGCTGGTCGGAGGTGTTTTCGTCTATGCGGGTATCACCAAAGTGCAGCATCCGCTGAATTTTGCCGACAGCATTGCCACATTTCAGATCCTGCCCACGCAACTGATCAATGTCCTCGCAATGTCCTTGCCTCCATTCGAAATCATCGTCGGATTAATGCTCATAATCGGATGGAAAGTTCGACTGGCGGCATTTGCGATTTTCATTTTGACCGTGATTTTTGCCATCGCCCTTTCTCAAGCACTCATCCGGGGGCTTGAGGTGGATTGCGGGTGTTTTGGTTCTGGTAAACCCTCCCTATTGAAAACATGGGCATCGCTCGGGCGCGACATTCTCCTCATGGCGGCCAGCGTATGGCTTTACGCCGTCTCCTTCATGCGAAAGGGGGAAGGACGTGCGAAATGATCCGTCTCAGAGGAGCGAGTCAGATCGAACGATAACCGCATCACCTCCCGCTGATGCTACTCTCAATTTTGCTCGCCGAACCTCCGATAAGATCGGCGCTCAGACAATGGCTTTATCAGGCGTTGGCGGGTTCCTGCTGGCATGGCTCATTGCGAGCCGCGCCGAATATCTCACCCCAGCGGTACATCTTTTGCTTTTTTCAGGACTGACGGCCTTGCCCATGGTTGCCTTGAGCGTGCTGGTAAACAGAACGCATCTGCGGGAAACCAGCGGCTTTCGGAAGGCTCCCAATAGTCCGAATCTCCGGCGCAGCGCAATCAAGGTCATCGGCCTGTTGGCGACTCTCGCGATACTTGGAATCTGCTACTGGCTGTTTCCAGAATATGGCCGAGCCCATTACGCCACTGTCTGGCACGCCGCACAGATGGCCGCGATTCCCGCTCTTTTCCTGACCGTCGGATATTTTGTTTGGGCGGATTGCCGCATGGCCGAACCAGAAGATGGATATTGGCATTTTGGAATGCTCGTGCTCGGAAGGTGGAAGCATTTGAACCGTCCCGTCCTGCGCGAATACTGCTTGGGGTGGGTGATCAAGGGGTTCTTTCTCCCGTTCATGCTATCCGGCGTGGCGGAACACGCGGTTGTGCTGCTAAAGGAGGGTTGGAATCCTTCGACCTTCGCGACCCTCTACCTCACGACTTTTACACTCATCCTGACGATTGATACGATCTTTGGTGCCATTGGATATTTGCTGACTCTTCGCGTTCTTGATGCGCAAATTCGCTCGCCCCAGCCCACTTGGCTTGGATGGGTTTCAACCATCATCTGTTACGTGCCATTCTCCCAATTTCTGCACCGGGCATTCCTCGACTACAAAGGAGAGATCGACTGGTCCGCGTGGCTGGGAAATCAGCCAATTGTTTTCATCACCTGGGGATTCGCCATTCTGGTTCTCAAAGCCTTCTACGTCTGGGCAACAATCTCATTCGGATGCCGATTCTCGAATCTGACCAACCGGGGTATCATTGTGGACGGCCCGTATCGTTACATGAAGCACCCGGCCTACCTCGCCAAAAATCTGTCGTGGTGGCTGATTTCGGTCCCGTTCGTCGCTCATGGTGATTTCCTGACCAATCTCAAAGCCTGCATCCTTCTGGGGCTGACGAACGTCATTTATTTTGTTCGCGCCAAAACCGAAGAACACCACCTTTCCGAAGATCCCGCATATCGGCTTTACTCAGACTGGATCAGCCGCTTCGGGTGGGGAACCACCGTCAAATGTGCTTTTGCCGTGGCACGTAACCGATGTTTCCCCAACCGACCTCTGCCGGAGTAAAAATGTTTTCCCGGCGCTTCGCTCAATATTGGCTTTATGGTTTGGTCCTCGTAGGATCGGTTCTGCGAGTCATTAGTTGTTTTCAACATCAGCCCACGGATTATCTTTTCTCTGATCCCAAGCGTCATTGGCTGAACGGAGAACGCCTGCTTGCCCCTGATTTCATGGGGGCATCTGATCCCATATTGTATCAGGTTTATATAGGGCTGATCCGAGCAGCGACGGGCGACCAGGCACTACTCCTTGTCGCGATTTGCGCCGTCTTGTCTGTCGTCATGCCTTGGACTTATTACCGTGCCGCTCGCGAGTTCGGTTTGGCAAGAAGCCCGAGCGTCACAGTCTGGGCATTGATCGCCATCACTCCGTCTCTCATCACGATCTACCATTATTTCATGATGGAAACCCTGTTGCTCCCGCTGGTGGGGGTGGCGCTTTGGATGTCAGGGAGGCACTTGCGAAAAGGTGGGCGAAGTCCCTTCCTTTGGGCATCCCTTTTTTGGGTTCTTGCCTGTCTGACAAAGGCGACCGTCGCCCCTCTGGCCGCCGTCTGTCTGGGGTGGGCATGGTGGGCGAAATCGCGGCGTTTCTCCGATGGTCTATTGGCAGCGGCACTTGCCGTTTTTCTGATGGCCCCCAATGCCATTCGAACACAACAGTTTTTGGGGTTCGCTGCCCCGCTCGGAAATCCTTGGCTGACGAAGATTCAGCATCGGTCGGGAGATAAAACCATCCGCATTAATTTCGGGAAAGGGCAGTGGAATTTTAGTTCCCCAAGCTGCTACATGCAGCCCTTGGAGCCGTTGAGTAGTTGGGCCTTGCGCCGGGCGTGGGACGATTCTGTCGTCGAAATTTCCATCGATCCCGCCAATGGAGCCAACGACTGGAAAGCTGCTTACGCGAATCTCGCGATTGATGGCAAGGAATGGTTTACCCAACTCGGTGAAAACGTTCTCATGTTTCTCTTTGCGGCATCGTGGCCGGACAATAACCGCGCAGAGTGGGATGGTTGGCTGTCCAATATCTGCCGTTGGCTTTGGGCTCCGCTGATCTTTTTTGTTCTCGATTGCAATGTTCGGGAGTTCATCCGGCGGCGGTTTGACCTGCTACCCATTGCTGTTACGGTCCTCACCCTATTTCTGGCCTTCCAGAACGTCGCGACTTCTGAGGGGCGCTACCGAAAGCCGCTGGAACCGCTCCTGCTCATGAACTTGGTTTGGGCAATTTCGCCACCACCACAGAGGACAAGGCCGTGAAAGAGAGAATGGCCGATTTCTGCCGAAAGTATCAGGAAATCATCTTCTGGCTCGTCATCGGCATTTCTCTCGATGCGGCGTTTCTGATGGTGAAGGACGCTCCGTTGGTCGCCGATGAGGGATACCACCTGCCGCAAATCAGCGGCTTTCTCAGCGGGAATTTCGAGACCTCTCCGCATCTCACCGTCATGCCGGTTTACCACGCCATGATGGCGGGCATCCTCAAACTCATTGGTGCCGAATCGGTGGCTGAAGCCAGGTTGATTACATTTCTCGGATCTGCGTTCAGCATTTGGTTTTTCTACCTGATCGTTCGACGGCTTTGGCCCGATCAACGCTATCTCCGCACGGCGCAGTTCGTCTTCCTGCCGATTCTATTTCCAATGCATTTTCTGATTTACACGGACACCTGGGCTCTCGCTTTTGTCCTTATCGCATTGGAACGAGCTTTGGCGAATCGGCCGTGGCAGAGCGCCGCCGCTGTCGCAGTTGCAGTTTTGATGCGCCAGCCCAATCTGGTCTGGGCGGGCATGATTTGGGTTCTGCTGGTCTGGCAACCCGGACCGCTCCACGCCACTTGGCAGTTCATTAAAGAATGCTGGCACCGAACAACCCTCCCTTTTGCGCTGATTTTCGCTACGTTTTGCGGTTTTTTTGTGATCAACCGCGGAATAGCCGTGGGCGATAAACATCAACATGAGATTGGCTTCAATCCCGCGAATCTCTGGTTTTTTGGACTGTGTTTCTTCATTTTCTTCCTTCCAACCTGTTTCGGGACACTGACCCGACACTGGAAACACCTTCGTCGGCATCCCATTTTCACCACTCTGGGTTTCGCCGCTGGGCTGGCCACGTTCCTGAGCACCTACCATGCCTCCCACCAATACAATCAGGCTTCCCTGTGGTTCTACTTGCGGAATCGAGTCTTGCACTGGACCACTCAAACCACCCTGCTCAAGTTCCTGGCATTTATCCCCGCATTTCTCGGTTTGGCCGGGTTTATTCTCGGACCCGTGAAAGAGAGAAGATTCCGAATCCTGATTCCGGCTTCACTGGCTTCCATTGTGGTTATGCCCCTCATCGAACAGCGGTATTATCTTGTCCCTTTCGCCATCTTACTTGCATTCAGGGGTTTGGAACAGAGAAAGCTTGAATGGCTCAACACAGGTTTTTACGTGTGCGTCGCTTTCGGGTTGCAATGGGCGATTGCCAGAAACCTTTTTTTCCTCTGAGTCGGGAAAGCTTTTCGGTTTTTGGTTGACAGTGGAGCAATTGTTCTTTTGTAATCCGCCCGTCATTACCACAACCGACACACCATGAAAAATACCAAAGGATTTATCGGACTCGCAACCTTCGTCGTATCGCTCTGGGCTGTTGTAGTCGTGACCTACGCCAAGCAAGCCACTCCAGGGGGAGAGAAGCTCGACCGCATCAGGCCACTTCAGCAATCCTCCTGCTCCTCATCGAGCAGTTCGAGCAGCAGCGGAGAATAAATATCCGTCTTTTGCTCGATGAAGGGCCGTCGCCCCGGTTTCACGTTAGTGACTGGCATAATCGCCGGGATCGCCCAGTTCTCGGCGATATCGGCGTTCGCTTGCGGCGTTGAATGGAAGGTTCCACGAAACCATTTTGACGGTGTCAACGAGTACGGCCTCGTCAGCTATTGGAAGGAAATCGGGACGCTGGATATTGGCGAAGGGATAAATTTTCCGTTAATCATCGGGTTTCGTTCAGACTGGGATCGCTCTTCACCGTATTTGGGCCATGGATGGTTTCTTGGGATCTTTGATTCCTATTTCATTCAGCGAAGTGCCGACAGCTTTGATTTGATACAGCCAGACGGCTACACCGTGCCCTTTGGAAGGGACATAAAAAAACCCTCAGTGCTGAACGGGGCCAAAGGTTGGAAAGCGGAAATCAAGGGCGACACTATTTCTGTCTTCGCTTCATGCGGTTGGAAGCTCACCTTCGTGAAAGGAAAAATAGCCAGCATCGGCACCCCAAAAAATAGAACTCTCGATATCCAACGAGACGCTCAAGGCGTGGCTACTGCCGTGGTGAACGGGACCGCGGTGCTTATGAAAGTTCAGCGAGATCAATCAGGACTCCTGACCGATTTGATCTATGGGGGCAAAGCGATCCGCTTGGAGAAGGTGGATAAACCGTTGCTCCAAACCATCAACGGCGTAAATGTGGTTGGCTCCAAGGCACCGGCGATCGGAAGGATTGTTCTTCCGTTCGGGGA
The DNA here is from genome assembly GCA_041746635.1 of Terrimicrobiaceae bacterium. Lineage (GTDB taxonomy): Bacteria > Verrucomicrobiota > Verrucomicrobiia > Chthoniobacterales > Terrimicrobiaceae > CAMASH01. The sequence goes on from JBGTGQ010000054.1 coordinate 16,008, forward strand.
GAACGTCTCGTTTGACTATGCTCCAACGGGGGAATTGAAGCCTGCCATGACGGTCAGTGAGCTAGATAAGGCTCCTCGTCCGATTACATGGGACGCCAGCACCCGTATAATTTCGACGGATGGCGATTGGAATTACCAGATTACTCCGTCCGAGATACCGGGACACAATGCCGCCATCGCAAGGACAAACTCGGCCACGGGCGAGAAGGAGTCTTGGCATTATAACCAAAGCAATGGAGAGGAAGTTTCGAAGAAGGCGGGCGGCACCACCACGATTCGGAAGTGGTTCACCAGCGGCAAGCTGAACGGAAAGCCTCGGAGCGTGAGCAAGGTGGCTGGCGGCGAGGAGACGCTGGTTCGTAGTTGGAGCTACGATGAAAACGGGGTTTTGATTCGTTCCTTCATCCTGATGAACAGCCCTCACATCTTCACCTACAGATATGACGAGAGAGGGAATCAAAATGAAATCATCGTAGACGGAAAGAGCTATGTTTCCAAAAAGTACGACGACTCGGGGCGCGTGATATCCAAAACCTTGGCTAATGGTGTAACAAAGGAGTTCGAGTATTTGAAAGACCGCATCAAACAAACGACCAAATTGACCGATGGGAGCGTGGTCGTTAAGGAATTAGACCGGAATTTTCGCACTCTTGGCGATGCCCAAAACGAACTCGCCGAAGCCATCTATCTACCAAAACAATAATGCTTATGAAAAAAACAACTGCGTACATCGTCATCGTCGCGGCTCTAGCGCACATGTGCTGGGCCGTCGAACAACCCACCTCAACAGTCAGTTACTCTGGTGATACCTACATTCCATACGATCCCGATGGGGGCTCTTTCATCAATGTCTCCACGTCCCAGAGGCCGTTGCCTGATTGTGACGGAGACACTGCCAACGGCGATCCAGATTTCTTTTGGGACTTCGGCCCCTTGAATGGCACTGACAACGCTGATGGCACCGCCAAAATTGAGAATAACACCGCAGGTGAATATCAAGTAAAAGTCCACTGCACCCAAGAGTATACCTACTACGGTGGTGGCGGATCTTACACTAACGAAACTGAGCAGGAATAAGCAAAACCAATAAACAAACATGAAAAGAACACTCATTTTTCTCTCCGTAATTTCGATAGCTGCCGTTGCCAACGCTCAGCAGAAGGCTGTCGTCCAAACTCCCGGGACTGTAAGCTTCGTGGGGTCGTCGGGTGGAACTACCTCGGTCACCTATAATTTCACCCTTCAAGACCAGAGTTCAGCGCGAAACCCCATGAAGAACAAGTCGGTTCAAATTTACGAGAATCTTGGTAGCCGCACGATGACGTGGAAAACCGCGTCGGGGGCAACCTTCCACACGCAGACCGACCCCCCAGCGAATGGTAATCAGGCGTTCCACGGGACGACTTCCGGGTCGGGAGGGTGGTCGGATGTAATCACGATGGGGCCGGCCTCCACCAACTATTTGCTCCAAGCACTCGGGCAGACGAATCCGCCTACGACGGCCACCTTGGAGCATGGAAGCTACGCCCACAACTACGTCTCTGCGACCTATCTGGGCACTTCCTATACATTCTCGCCACCATTGAATCAGAATAAGGCTTATAATTTTATCGTTACAGCCACGCCTAAAACCGGCGGCGGTTATACGCTCGCATATTCGACTTCCGGCGTCACCCCGTAAGCTGATATGCGCTTCCAATCAATTGCCCGTTCCTTGCTTCTTTCAATTGCCGTAACCTCTAGTTTCGTTCTGAATTCAGCTAGGGCTCAGGACGAAATATCCTTTGGTCAGATTGTCGATCTTTTGTTCAAATCTGGTCAAGATGCAATTTGTATCGAACAAGGGGACACTCATCCTTCTTTTAAGGGGAGTTTGGCAGATTTGAATCTGACGGCCCCAACCACTCTCTCTACGCTGTTACACTCCGGTGGATTCGCCTCTGAAATGCGGGGGAAAACCCTAATTCTTTACGACGCGAAGGCCCGAGAGAGCGGTGATCGTTATCTGTTGAATAGAACTATCCCGAATCTATCTTTTCGGGGAGCGTCGGTAGAAGAAGTATTGAAAAAAATCGGCGATCAATTCGGCCTGGAAATTCTCTCCGAAAGTTCATTGTCAAGCCAGCAGGAGAAGATGAACATTAAGTTCGATCTCGATCTAAAGGACATCACCTTACGAGACGCGTTGTTCCTCCTTGCCGAGAAGGCTGGATTTAGGACATGGAGCGCAGCTCCGGTAAACTTCGGAAATCACCACAGTTTCCTTGTCAGATTTCAATGAAGTCCTGACGGGCTCCCCTTTCGTTGGGTTCCCTTTCTTCTCGCTATTGGTACCTCTTTGACGCCGTCACGGGCGGCGGCTCAGATTCTGTTCTGCAAAAGTTGCGAGTTAGTTTAGAGGTTCTTACCTCTGAATTGAAAAAAACCTCGGTTTTTGGTTGACAGTGAAGCAATAGTTCTCTTGTAATCCGCCCGTCATAACCACAATCGACACACCATGAAAAACACCAAAGGATTAATCGGCCTCGCAACCTTCGTCGTATCACTCTGGGCAGTTGTAGTCGTGACCTACGCCAAACAAACCGCTCCTGGAGGAGAGAAGCTCGACCGCATCATGCCCCTCCAGCAGTCTTCCTGCTCCTCATCGAGCAGTTCAAGCAGTAGCGGCGAGTAACTGCTGTTTCACTTCATCGAAGAGGGGAAACGATGAACTTCCGGCCTCGAAAATACCGAGCGATTCTAGGAGCCTTCGTCGTTGCTAGCTTCGCTGCTGCCCCCTCAGCAAAATCCTGTGGCGACTTCCGGAAACCGGAGACTCATTTCGATGGCGTAAACGAATACGGCTTTGTCAGCTACTGGGATCAACTTGGGGAAATTAAGCTGGCGGACGGAAGCGTACTCCCGCTTATTATTGGGTTCCGCTCCGATTGGGAAACACTTTCCCCATCCCCCCATGTCGGTAGCGGATGGCTTTTGGGGCTCCTTGATGCCCATTTCGTCCAGAGGAGTGAAAATGCCTTCGATATGATTTCCATCGATGGCTACACGGTTCCCTTCGGACGTGACCCGAAGAATCCATCGATTCTCAATGGCGCGCAAGGCTGGAAGGCCGAAATCAAGCGGGATGTCGTCACGGTATGGGCAGAGTGCGGTTGGAAGATCCAATTCACCAAAGGAAAAATATCGGCAATCACCACGCCAAAGAATTCTGTCGTTCAAATCCGTCGCGATCCAACTGGACTCGTCAGTGATGTCATTGAAGGAACCAACGTATTGTTAAGGGTTGCGACTGACTCAAAAGGTAAGATCAACGGATTATCGATGGCTAACGATCGAAATATTGGAATCGCCCTTGTTGAGAAGCCATCAATTCAAAACCTTAACGGCATTAATGTTGTCGACTCCAAAACCTTATCGCTTGGGGAAGTTACAATGCCTGATGGATTGAAGAAAAGCTTTGATTATTCTCCGGTGACTGAACTTCACCCAACAATGACGATTGCTGGGAATGGGGCTGTTCCAAGAGTCCTCACCTGGGATTCAATTTCTCGTCACATTTCGTCCGATGGACTTTGGCGCTATGAAATTAAACCATCTGAAACGATGGGTCACAATTCGGCTATTCAACGAACGAATGAAAAAAGCCAAAAAGAGCTCTGGCACTATGATAGCGTTAAGGGGACTGAAACAATCGTAACTGCCGATGGAACGGAGAAAAAGACAAGCTGGTTTACATCGGGAAAACTGGCAGGCTTGCTTCGAAAAGTCGAAGAAAGCGTTAAAGGACGACCCACAAATACATACCTAGCTTCATATGACGAAGAGGGCAAATTGGCTAGAGAAACGAAAAATGGTTACACCATTATTTACAAAGACGGGCTTACAATCTCGCATATCATTGCTCCAGATGGAACTCAAGACTGGAGCGCCACTACGGAGAAGCCGGGAACTTAGAAAACAAGACTCAGAAATGATCAGATAATCACCTATTGCTTTCGGGATGGAACTTTCAACGAAAACAGCCAACAACAACAAAACAACAAAACTACCATGACACCAAACAATCGCAAAAAAATTAACCTGATCGCCTTCAGCCTTGTAGGTATCTTTTCAACCATTAATCTTTTCGGATACCAGTGCTATAACACTGCCATCTGTCCAGAGAGACCTTGTCAAAGCGGTTACGCGTGCATTCCTGTCGCGAACTCCCAAGGGAGCGCAATCTGTCCCGACAAGCCCGGAGTGATTGATACAGTTTCGCCCTGCAACTTTCGCTACAATAATGTATTCGCTATGGGATGCATCTCCCAACAAGGTCAATGCGCTGGAGCGCAGGCAACATCCTGTCCTTAATTGCATCACGGCTGTTCCGGCAATCGCAATGTTCCGTCAATTTAAGAAAACATTTGTATCGTCATTATTGCTCGGCATGGCGTCCTTGAATGGACTTCATGCCGAGCACCCTGACCAGCTCTCTTTGGCTTCGTCACTCCTTAAAGAGTTTCATACGCTAGTCACTGGGCCGATGGAATTTCAATTGAATTACCAGACGAAATTCTCATTGGAAGGACCGCAAGGATTTCACACGAAGAAAAATCAGAGATTCTTATTTAAGTCTGGAAAGTATCTGTACACGGAGGACTTCAAAAAGTTCAATCCCGATAACACGATCTCGGAAGAGTTTGAGATTCGTGTCGCCTATGATGGCCAGCGCGCACAATTCTGGCAAACCCCGGGCTTGGTGAACGTCAGTCGTGACCCAGAAAAATTCCCTAGAGGAGATATGCAGCTATCTCCTATGTTTGTTATGTTTTCCTTTCTGTGCCAAACGACTCCAGAAGGATCAATGAGAGGATTGACGACGATCAGCCTGGAAGAATTAGTCGCCGGATTGCGTGACGTGAGAATTGACTCCACAGGGAAAGTGACTGGCCTTCAATTGGGTTTTGTTGATCCATCATCTGCTGATGAGAAGAAGTATTCGGTTGTATTGGGAGGTCCGTCGGGTTCATATCCGATAGAAGTTACCGCGCATTCTCCAGGGGGTAACTATGCCACTGCAAAAGTTAACGCATTTCTTAGTCTTGAGGGACTTCCATTGCCGGTTCCGCAACACATTACAATATCTGACTATACCTCTACAGGGCAGCTCCAGTCGGAAATGATTATTGAAGTTGATGCCAATAAGAAGGATGTTTTTGTTGCGGTTAACGATCAGGAATTTACCATTCCAGCGTCGGCTGCGGTGAGCATACATGACCTTGATTTAGGTGTTTGGCTAAAGAGAGCATCGCCGCCGCCAAATGAATAAGAGCAAATTTCCGAAACTGTGGACAATCCTTTCAATCAGTCTTGCTTCGATAATTGTAATCGCGCTGGGATTCCTGCTTCTTTTCCCAGTCGCTCTTATTAGTCCAAATGTTGTAAACCTCGGGCACATTCCCGATAGGGTTTACAAAGAGTATAAGTTTAAAATCTTCAATTTAGGGTTGCGACCTATTGCAATTAGCAAGGTATCCACGGGATGTGCTTGTTTGGGAAACCCTATAGCTAGCCCTGTGATTCGTCCTTTCTCATCCGTTGAGATGTCTGGCCGCTTTTCCTCTGGCTACAAAAGGCGAACGCTTAACGAAATTATTCTAGTTGAGAGTAATTCATTTTTGACGCCAGTTCTGAAGGCATTTGTTTCAGGGTATGTATCACCACAGATAATTATTGAGCCCGACCAAGTTCCAGCAGGAACCGTGCAGCATAGTGAACTCCCGGTTGATCGAGAAATTGTAGTAAAGTTTGAAGACTCACAACTTAATCAGGATATTGCCGTTCGTTCAGATCGCCCTTACGCCAGTGTAAGAATTTCCAAATCGAAAGATCCTAATATTTGGATTGCAACTACGACACTCTCAGAAGCAACTCCTGTCGGTGTAATATCTGGAAATATTGAGGTCGAGTCCAGAGTTGATGGCTGGAACCGAAAAATTGCCATCGCTGGGCGAGTTGTGGGAACAATTTCTTGTGACCCGGAGACTGTTTATTTGGGCGATATCAATCACGGAACTGTCTTGCCGGAACCCGTTGCCGTCAAGATAGCCGGGATGAATTTGAACAATGTCTCCTTCTCTATCGAACCAAAATCCGCAAATAGTCGGCTCACTGTAAGTCGATTAAACGAAAGCACTTTGAAAATCGATGTGCGAGCGAACGCTTCGCCGGGGATCATTCAAGGTCGTGTCGTGATCGCAGAATCGGATAAACGCACTTTAGAATTACCTGTCTTTGGATATATTGTCCCGCGAGATGCTAACAATGCCTCAAGCGGCGATTCGGATCGTATTGCGGGACAATAATTTAGGTTTGTGACCACACTGATAAGCGAAGCATCTAACATTTTCTCCGTTTACGCTGCCTGAGACATGCCGATCAACTGTTGGAGTGACAGACGCCGAGTGGCCGGAAGTTTATCCCATTGTCTTTTTTGATAGTTTAACCAATCCCATAAATGATGGTATTTGGGATCACTGGAGGGGATACAGAGGTGCCCGTGCTGTTTATAAAAGAATTGTAATTTGGAAAAGTTCTTTTGCCATTTATCTTCGCGTGGATTCCAGGGATAATTTAGCTTATTTAGTTGAAGGTTTTGCGCCTTACTTAACTTAGCGGTTCGTTGGGTGCGGACCCAGATCGCAAGGTTGGCATTCGTCCGTTTCGTTGGATAGCAGCGATTCAAGTTGATGAATTTCTCAAGTTCATCGTAACGGGATTGCCACGTTGATTCACGAACGTCCCAGACGAAATTCAGGGCATCGAGGGCTTTAATTTGATCTGTCGATAAGCGGTCTTTATGCGCTCTCAAAGTGTTTGAAATATAATGTCCGAGGCCTGGATGTTCCGAATGATTCCAAGGCACCCTCGTATGACCATTCTTTCCGTTAAAATCTTTTAACTCCGTAAGACGCTGATCGAAAATGCTGATCTTCCAACAAACGCCGATGGATTCGAGCAATTGACTTTGGCGTTCAGAAAGATATCCCCTATTATGTTTGCGTCGCTGGTATTCGAGCCAGCGGGCGCTTTTATGTCGGCCAGTCGGGAACGCGTTGTGTTTTGTCCGAAAATCGACCAGAGCAAAATAATTAAGGTACCATGTGTCATCGCGGGCTCCGAACGAGATGCGTATTTTGAGGAGCTTGCGAATTTGTTCGCCTGATAGAAATGCATGATTTGATTTTTGCTCTTCAATCCACTCGATCAGCTCATCGTGAGCAAGACTATCGGGGGAAATCTGGATATGTCCGTTTTCGCGCTTAATTCGGAGGAGCTTCAAATAGTGCTCATTCCAACTCATATTTCATACAACTGGTTGTAAACTTCGACGGTGATAGCAAATTCGCAAGGGGAGATTTATGCGGGCGTCAAATTGCGGAGCTAAATTTTATTTCCAAGATTCAAAACCACCCCTGTCCGCACGTTGCTACTCCCTTGACCTTCGGTTGAAACTGAAACAGCCTTGAGGGCATCGCATAGCTCGATTTTGAGTGCTTCGGTAACTCGAAGGAGGGTATCTATTGTAGGAAGCCGTTCCCCTTTCTCCATCCTTGAGATCATGGCTCGACTCAATCCTGAGCGAACCGCAATTTCGTTGATGGACAAGCGTTGACGCAGGCGTTCATCCCGGAGCGAGGTCAGCAACCGGGAAATCAGCGCTTCACGTTCAGAGGCCCTTCCCACGCATACGTTTTATGCGGAGTACCCCTCCGGGAGGGATGTGACTATAGGCGCAAATGTATCGCCCTCCCGATGCGGAAGATCATCCGCATACGGAATGATTGTTTTGAGAAAATTCCAGAATGTCCAGTCTTGACAAGGCGTTCGCCGATTATCTCAAAGGCCTGCGTGGAGAGCAGAGTTACGCGAGCTTGGCACTAAAGCTGGGCATTTCCGAGTCCACTCTTTACCGGCTCATCAACAAGGAGCAGTCGGCAACGTTACGCGGGCTGGAAAACATTCTCCAGAGATTGAACATCGCTCCGGCAGACGTGTTCGGGGAGGAAACCTTCAGAAAAAGAGAACGCCGGGGATAATGGTGCCATGAAGACCGCCACGACCAGAACTCCAACGCCCAGTGAGGCATTCGGAATCTGGTCGCGGATTCCGATCTTCTGGAGGTTTCAGTTGGGCGGTTGGCTCGCCTTTACCGTGTTTTCGTTTCCGTTGAAGTGGGTCGTACTGGAAAGCGTTCCGGGCTCGGTCTTGGTTTCACTCTACCGCGACGGGCTTGGGTTCATTCTGACCAGCGGAATGCGAGAAATTTATCGGAGGGTTTATCGATGGAAACCGCGCCCGTTGACAGTCGCGCTGGTCGTTGCCATGGTTTCTTTGGTGGGCGGTGGAATTCTGACCCTCTTTTCCTTGGCTTTCCATGACCTATTTGATTTCGAAGAAGAGAAGGTTTTCACGCACTCCGTGATTTTTGCGGTTTTCTACTTCCGCACCGGCCTTTGTGCCGGTTGGAGTCTGTTGTATTTTGGCATCAAGTTGATGAGAGACAGCATGAGCCATGACCTACGGCTTGCCTTGGCCGAATCCAGCCGCCAAAAAGCTGAATTGCATCTGTTGCGGACGCAGATGAACCCCCACTTTCTCTACAATGCCCTGAACACCATTTTGGCCGAAGTCGGCAAGCCAGGACAGCACCTCAAAGCTCTTGTCCGGTCACTCGCGGAATACCTCCGCTACTCGCTCGAAACCCGGAACGATGAGCGCGTTCCACTCGGGCAAGAATATGACGCGATTGTAAGCTATCTGGCCGTGGAAAAAGCCAGATTCCAGGAAAAACTGGAAGTTGAGTGCGGCATCGACCCTGACGCACGCAACGCGCTCGTTCCCGGCATCATGATCCAGCCATTGGTGGAAAACGCCATTAAGTATGGAAGGAAAACATCACCTCGCCCACTAAAAATCCGGGCCAATCTTTCCAATCTCGATTCCATTGGTGTGCAAATCGAAGTGTCCAACACCGGAAAATGGATCGAACCCGATCCTTCCGATACCCTTGGAGGGCTTGGGCTGGAAAACCTGAAGCGGCGGCTGAAATTGTTGTATCCCGATTCCCACAGCTTGCGCATCTCCAGCCAGAACGGATGGGTGACGGTTCAAATCCAAATTTCTGTAACAACGTGAGCCTTCCTGAGCTACGAGCCGCAATCATTGATGACGAGAGTCCCGCAAGGGAGGTGCTGCGCGAGCTTCTGGAAGTGCATCCCAATGTCCGAGTGATCGGTGAAGCCGATTCCGTGGCAAACGCAACAATTCTTTGTCGGGACCTTAAGCCAAATCTTTTGTTTTTGGATGTCCAAATGGACGACGGGGAGGGATTTGATTTGCTGCCAAAAATCGACTCGCTTCCGGCCATTATCTTTGTGACCGCTTTCGACCGCTTTGCCATGCGGGCGTTTGAGGTAAACGCGGTTGACTATTTGTTGAAGCCTGTCGATTCGCAAAGATTGGCGCATACACTGCAACGCATCGTCCGCCAGCCTCAATCTGCCGCCGCGCAGGTATTCGGCGAGGATGATAGAATTCATCTTCGGGGCGACGGAAAGCAGCGGTTTACCTTCTTGGCTGAAATCGCTGGGATCGAAGCACTGGAAAACTATTCTATCGTTCGATTTGTTGATGGGGATTCCCTGACCATGCGGCGGAGCATGACGGAATGGGAAGAAATCCTGCCCAAGAAAATGTTCTGCCGACCACATCGTTCATTCATCATCAACGTGGATGCAGTCAGAACGATTTCCAGAATCGGCAAGGATGAGGTGCATGTGAAAATCCAGGGATTTTCCAAACCCGTTCAGCTTGGCCGTCGTGCCGCGGCCAAGTTTCAGGGTTCTCTCAGACAGCCAAATCTGCTGTGACGAAACGGTCGAAAATTGCCGTTTCGTCACTGACTCGGACACATTCACCACACTTCACCTGACAGCTTAGCTGTCTCGGTGGAGCGGTTTCTCAAAGAAAATGCCATGAGAAACCGAAATGTGATTGGACCAGAGATCCGGCGACTCCGCAGCCGTCGGGAAATGTCGCAGAATGACCTTGCGATCAAACTCCAAATTCTGGGGATGGAGGAGGCCACGCGAGGGAAAGTTTCCAAGATCGAAGCCCGCCGCGTGTGCGTTTCGGATGATGATTTAATCTATATCTCGCGGGCTTTGGGCGTAGGACTGGAGGAGCTTTATCCCGATTTTATCCGTGGTGCGAAAAGGCTCTACGATGCCATCTGTATGGCCAAGGCATCGCGCTTTGGGGTCTTTATTTTCAGCCTGTTAAGTTGCTCCCAAACGGGAGCAGGTGTCCGCGAATTTGTGTTCAGCATCGCGACCGTATGAACACACTCATCCTCGCTCAAGCATCACTGGACGGCGCACTTTCCGAAGGCCTCGGAATCATCGCCAAATTTCTATACATCATCGCGGTCGTTGTCATCGCCCACGGCGGCTGGCAGGTTCGCAGTGGGAATGCCGACATGGGCAAAATGTCGATTGTCGGCGGTCTGCTCCTCGGCCTCGCCGTGGTGATCGCCGAAGCACTCTTCAACGCGGGCGGGATGCCCACCATCAGTGTTTCCCGGTAATGAGCAAGGGCATCGTCCATACCCATGCCGGCGACGACAGCGACGGCAAGATTTGGGGCATCGAGGGGGTGAACATCCTGTTCATGCTTGCCGCTCTGCTTCTCGGCATCGGTCTGGCGGTGATGCTTTCCCGCGAAAACTCACCCACGTTCAGCTTTGGCGTGGGAACCGTGCCTTTCGTTCTCGTCACCGCGTATGTCCTCACGCTTCGGCAAGGCAAACCGAAGTCGTTCGACACGGACTTGCTCGAGACGCTTGCCAGCGGCACCGGCTGGACGCCGTCCGCTCGCCAACCTCGCAACCCTCTCTCTTCCCATGCAAGCACCTAACGGCTGGTTTTCTCACGATCTGATTGTCTGGAACGATCTCGATAAACGGGGATTCGTTACCAAGGGCTTCGTGCTCGACGTGCCCGATCTTCGCCACGCAAGCGAACATGCTCTCGATGGGTTCTATGAATCCATCCGGCAGTTCCTGCATACTTTGGATGAATCCACACGGGCGCAACTTCGCTGGTCCGTGGACTCCGACTATCGCGACGAACTGACCGCCTATAAAGCGGTGACAGATGAGCGATGCGATCCCGAATCGTGGTCTGCGATTTCCCGAAACGAGCGGTTCAACCGTTATTGGGGAGCCATGCAGGCCGGACAGCTCCGGCGGGAAAAGCTGGTTCTGTTTCTATCGAAGCGAATCGCGGTCAATCCTCCCCCCGGTGCGGGCGAAAAGGTCTTGGACGACCACTACCGGCGTATCCTCGCCCAATACAGCGAAGGGTTCGAGCAACATGGTCGGGTGATTTCCTCCCTGCTCGAACCCCACGGATGCCGCATCAGTTCCATGTCCATCGGAGATTTGTTCCGCTACTACGCGACGTTTTTCAATCCCTCGTATCTTCGGCGGGACAACTACGATCCCATCGGCCAGTTCCGCGAGGACGAGACGATTCATCAAAATTGTTGGCACCAAGGCGTTCAGGCTGGAAAGACGTTTGGATTCTTTGCCGATGGATTTTACCACAATCTGGTCATTCTCAAACGCCGTCCCCAGCGCACCAGACGCGGAATTTTCTGGGCTTTAACGTCGCTGCCGTTTCTTGACTACGCCATCACGGTCAATCTGTATCCGCAGAACGTCCGCAAGGAAATTGGTCGGGCGGAACGTTCGCTTGAGCGGGTGCGCGGCGACTACGCCGCCGAGGGGAAACATTCCCTCCTCACTGCCAAGGCCATCAAGGAGGAACGGATTCGGAATCTTTCCCAAGGAGATGTTGTCCCTTTCTTGTATGATTATGTCGTTCACGTTTGGGATTCGACCGAGGACGGGTTGATTTCAAAAACCCGGCAGATCGAAACCGCGTTTGGGCAGATGGAGGATGCCCAATGCTGGACCTCCAACCTTTCCTCAGCCGCCACTACAAAAAATATCTGGTTCCAAACATGGCCCGGCTGGCTTTGGGGCAAATACACCCATCATGCCGACAATGGTCTTGATGAATGGCTGGCCGACATCCTGCCGTTTTCCTCCACGTTCACCGGACATCTTGATAGCGCCGAAGCTCTCTATGATGGAAGCAACCGCAATCTCATTGGCGTGCGCAATTTCATTTCAGGCACTCCGCAGCTCGCGGTTTTGCTGGGCATGACCCGCGCCGGAAAGTCCGCCTTCATGGCGGATCTGCTCTCACAGACAGATCCGTATTACGATTTCACCTTGATCGTCGAAGAGGGGTTATCCTACGGCATTTGGTCGGAGGCACAGGGCACGAGTCCGATTGTCATCCAGCCGGATGGCGACTTGTGCCTGAATTACCTCGATACCCAGGGCGCACCGCTGACCAACTTGCAGATTACCACGGCAGCCGCGCTGGTGGCCAAGATGGCGGGACATCCCGCCGATGAAGACCGCCGAAATTTGCGATTGGCCCAGATCACGCAATATATCGAGCAACTTTACGCGGATCGGTTTGAGGAGTGGGTTTCCGAGGACGCTTCCCGCTTGGAAAAGGCGGCGCGTCACGCCATGGCGGCCCTGGCATTCAAGAAAGCCCGATTGCCTCTTTCGGCTACTTTTCTGGAGGCGTGGACGGAGTTGCGGCACAGCGTCGGCGAAGACGAACGCCAAAACCTGATTGCCGCGGCTTCGGCGGAGGAGGTGTCCCGCTTTATCAAATCACCGAATACCGAACGCTATGTGCGCAATGCCGCATTCGCATTCTTCCAACCCACGGATTACCCGACTCACGACATGCTCCAGCAAATGATGCTGGTGGCACCTTTCCCCGAGCATGACCGTCAGGAAATCAATCACCTCGCTACCTTGCTCGCACCCTGGAACGAGCAACGGCTCGTTTGCGGTCATTCTACGTTGTCTATCACGGGCAAACTCGCGCACTTCGACTTGACCTATATCCCGGAATCCAATCGCCAGTTGAAGGAACTGGCGGGCTTCCTCATCGCCAACTACGGGAGGCAGCACATTATCACCCTACCAAGGGGCGCACGGAAACGAGTCGTGTTCGAGGAAGTAGCTCGAACCCTCGATATTCCCGGCGGGGAACAGCTCGTCTCCGAGTTCTATGCGCAGCTTTCCAAGTTCTCCACCTGGATCATCAGCATCGTTCAGCAATACAGCCGATTTCAGCGTTCGGGCATTCGCCCCATCGTTTTCGGCAACGCCAAACAGTTCTTTTTTACCCGGATGAATGACCGTCGCGACATCGAGGATGTTGCGAAGGATATTGATTTATCGGCCACGACCCAGGAGGCGATCTCCCGTTATCCGCTGCCGGAGCATTTGCCGGATTCCAATAAGTATGCGGCTTTAACGTATTACCATCTGGATGTTCAGCAGCCCCTCTGCGGAACGATTCACAATCGGGTCTCTCCCGAAATGCTCTTCTGTTCCTCTTCGACCGGAGAGGACTTCGACCATCGGAGTCGGGTGCTCCGCAACCATTCAGACATCGTTCGCGGGATTCTTGCTGAATCTGCCTCTGTGTCTGCCAAGCCCATCTAATTCTTTATGAAAACCATTGCTTCGTTCGTTTCTGGTAGGAAAAGAAAATCTCCGTTCCTCGCGCTCGTGTCGTGCGTGGTCATGGCATGCCTGTTTCCGGCGTGTGCGTCTCGCAGCCAGTTTCAAAAAGGCTATGAGCGTGGGGCATCGGACACCGTGAAGCGGCAATATTGGATTCTGCAAAACATGCAGAAAGCCGACGAAGGCAGTCAGGCCAAGCCGCGTCTTGCGCTTTACCGGATGCCGGTTGTTCCCGATCCGAACGCCACGGTGAAGACCGTTCCCTATGAAATCACCGTCCCCATTTACGAGTAACCCCAAAAACCCGAACAGAAGATTCGCTGCCATGAAAAAGACCGTCCTCATTACCGCCGCTGTCACAGCGGCAAGCATTCCCACCAATCACGCCCAGTTTGTTGTCACCGCTCCTGGGGTGGAAGTTCGACAGGATCAAAAGAACATTTTCGACGTGCTGAAATACACTTGGGAGCAAGCCAAGTGGGCCGAAAAGCTTGCCACCCTTCACAACACGCTAACCACCGTTCAGGAGCATTTGCAGACGGCCAATCAGGTCAAGCAAGCCATCGGCGATCCGGTGGCTGCAATTGCCCTGATCGACAACGGATTGTTTTCCGGTTATCTGGAGCATTCCGGACTGGCCGACACGCTGGGAGAACTGGCCGATATCGCCCGCGAGGGCGGGGAGATTTCCGCGACCATCGGCCAGTTGTTCGAGCCGATCCAGATGGATTCGTGGAAGAACCTCGCCACCGATGCCACTCGCAGTTTCGACGGGATTTCCTCGTTCCGGGATGGGGCCGACCCGCTGAAACGTTTTCGAGCCGTGGAGAATGCCTACTCGCGTTTTGAGATCCTGCTCGGACGCGCCCACAACAAACGCAAAGTCCTCAATCAGCAGATTGCCAGACTGAATACCCAGTTGAAGGGAGCAAAGGACGATGCCGAGGTGCAAAAACTTGTGGGGTCTCTGTCTGCTGCCCAGATCGCACTGGATGACATCGACTATCTGACGGAATCCACCGGCAGTCAGGTGCAAATGCTGCATGTCCTGAATCAGAACCGCAGCCAGGCGGAGGAAATCGCAGCCGAGGAAATCAGCCGGGAACGGAATCGGGAGTTGGCCCGGCTCGCCGCACAAGCCGAAGCGGAATTGGAACTCCCGGATTTCGCTGCTCCACACGAAGACCTGCCCCCCGGATTCTGAAGCCTTTGGCTTGTCTCACAAAATCCATAAAGACTTATGATTCCTTCACTTTCCAACCTCTACGAAGCCGCCTTCGAGATTCGGACGCTGCTCATGCCGTTTGCCTTTGTCCTCTGTGTCATTGGTATCGGCGAAATGGGCTGGCGCGCCGGGTCGGACACCCGCGCCATTCTTGGCGCGCTGATAAAGACCATTCTCGTTGTCGGACTATTGGCAGGCTACCCGACCGCCATGGAAGGCGGGCAAAAGGCGTTTGTCGAAATGCGCAGCAAGTTCACGAACGCCCGTGATGCCAAATTTGTGCAGATCCTCCGGTCCCGCATCGAAAACCAACCTTCTGACTCGTGGACGGATTTGGGGAAAGTCGTTCCCGCTGCCATCGGAATGTTTTTCCAAGGCATCGGGCGCTTCATGCTGATCGTGCTCACGTTCTTTCAGAACTTCGCCATCGCCGGATTGATTGCCGTTTCACCGCTACTGTTGGGGTTCTTGTTCCTATCGCACACTCAATCGCTCGGCATTCAGTTTGGTGTCACGTCCATCACTGTCCTCCTTTGGCATGTGGCGATTTGTCTGGTGGACATCGTGATCGTCGCGATCAGCGACACGTTGTTTGCCCCCATTACGACCGGGGGGATTATCCAGACCGCACAGAACGTGATCGTTGTTCAGAACTGGCTCCTTTTCCCGTTTATTATGGCGTTCGCCGCCATCATCACTTTGTTCTTTTACCTGAGCGTCCCCTTCGTGGCTGGGGCAATCATGAAGGGAGTCAGCGGCACGTCTGCCGCTTTGCAGGCGGGAATTCAAGGCACTATGCAGGCCGCAGGGCTCGCGGTAGGAGCTGGACTTACTGCCGCAGGAGCCGCCGCAACTCTCGGAGGCTCGACCGCTGTTCAAGGAGCGCTGGCCGGAGCCCAAGCCGCAGCGGGGACCGCCAGCGCAGCGGGACGCATCGCCGCCGATGTGGCGGGGGCCGCGAATGGCCCGCATTCCTTGGGAGGGGGCGATGTTCCGCCACCCCCTCCCGTCCCCCCTTCGTCACCGGGTTCCGGCAGCGTCGCGAGTGCCGAGAATCCCGCCATGGTGGCCCACCAGACAGCCTCCAATGCGTTCGCCGTCGTGGACAACGATCGGGGAACGGTGTCCCACCACAAAGGCAGCATCGCCACGCCCTATGCCGCCCAAGCCGCCTTTAATTCCCACGCGGCCAAGGCTCAACCCTTGCCGCCCAATTCGCCTCTCGCATCCCGCACCTCCTGATCCACACACATGAAATTATCTGCCGTCACTTCCATTACAAACAACCTGATTGCCGCCCGCTTTTGGATGGCGTTGGCCATACTGGCAACTGCGTTTGCTGTGGCCTCGCCGTTCCTGACGATTGCCGCCATGAAACAACAGGAAAAGGTTGTCATTCTCGATCCGGGCGGAACGCTCATTTATGCGCCGCTTCTCGGATTCGAGGAAGCGGGCAGCCTTCACGCCTACCATGTCCGGCTGGCCTGCCTGGCTCTTCTCCAACGCAATCCCATCGGGCCGGATTTGTCGGACCTCTTGAAGCGCATTTACCTCGAAGATCCTGCGCGGAAAAAAGCTGCCGCTCTTTACAAGGCCCAGAACCCGGAATTCAAGGAGAAGCAGATTCACCAGAAGGTCGAAGTGACCAAGATCGACATTCTCGATACGCGCAAGATCAACGACGGCGCTGGCAAGTCCTACGAAGCCGTCAGTGTCCGCGCCGAGGGGAACCTGGTCCGCACCGGCACGGTCAAAAATCTGGAATTTCGGGAACCCGTCAAATTTCAAATCGAATTCCTCTTCGTTCGTAACCCCGACCTTCTGGGCAATGGAAGACTCCCGCTTGTAGTGCAGAATTTCAAATACACGGAAAAGCCCCTGTAAGCTGTAATTTGGCATGGGAAATAGGGCACAACACCGATACTTCCCTCACAGACTCGAAGGACACCCTATTCTGGACTAGCCATAGCCTTTTTGGTCGAACGCTTGGTTTTCACTTTTGTGGCTTTTACTGGCTTCGGAACATCCACCTTCTCTGTTGCCATATTGTGGCTCTTAGAAAACGCGAGGCTATCGATTAAGTTACGAATATGACGCTTCACAGCGTCCCTATCAGCTCCCTTGGTAGCCAATGAAAATTGCCCATGGGTGACCTCAAACTCGCATGCACTTCCGTTATTTTTTGGGTAACCAGAGAACCCGAATGATGCGACACAGCTCCCTTTGCCCGCATGATAATCAAAGTTATATTTCACCACAATTTGACTCAATATTATGTGCTGGTGGTATTTTGATTCCTTGAGAAGCGGGCTATCCTGCAAAGCGTCACCCTTCATCGACATTTGCCTTACTTTATATAGCAGAGGTTTAATTTCTGCCGGGAGCACTGTTGAATTGTCCGGCGAGATTTCTGAATCCGTAATCGAGTCGAAAATAAACTCTAAAGAATCAGTACTTGTCAGGCTCATTAGGAACTTAACGCGCTGCGCATTGTCGAAGGATTCAAAATGAACGGCTTTGTCCGCCTGTTTGGCGGGAACGTCGCCATTTAGAGTGAAGCCATCCCTGACATTTTTTGCGATCTTCTTACAGACTTCCTTCGTCTCCGAAATTGTTGAGGTAATCGAAATCTTTGCTTCTTTTCCTTCCCCAATTTTTTGGAAAGCTACCCGTCCTAAGTGTGGAGCGGTATCATTGACCCAACTCTTGTGAAGATCATGTTTCTCAAGCTCAACCTCCACAAAGAAATGGTTGGGGTCTTTACCCACCATCTGGGGTTCTGAGAGACGCGTAATTTTGCACGTTTGATGCGCCTCAATTAATTCCTTGATCGGTCCAATTTTGGAGATGGAGTCCTCAATCGTGTTCGCTGATACCCAGGGGACGATGACAGTTGACGTTTTTTGCGATTCGTCTTTTGTTTTCTGACTTTCGAGCAGATCCGAAAATTCTTCTGGCGTGACTGTAGCAAATGCCAGATGCGGAACTGCTGTCTGCTTTTCGTAATCTGGAAGAAATATACCTCGGCCTCGCAGGATTGCGCGAATTTCCTTTGGGGTAATAGTTCCCATATCCAAAAAAACACGCAGTAACTCCCCGTAAGGAAGATAATATTGAAGGCTGGGCGCGGGAGCCTTCGTCATGGATTTAGAAACGAAGGTTTGAATGAGCCGATCTCAAGTTTCTTTGTGATCTTCTTGTCAGCGAAGGCAGTTAAGACTCTTCCGGCAAGCTTCTCGTGATGAAGCGGATCGTAATCTGGAAATAGAATTTTTACATTGTTAGCCCAGTCTTGGGACATGCTCTGCGACAAGCCTATCAGTCGTCCCAAATTCTCTTCTTTGAACGGTGCCGCCGAGCAAAGATAAAGAGTGTGGAATTCTGCTTTGTCAGTCGCCTTCATCGGCAAAAGTCCCAAATTTAGATATTCGAGGGGAAGGGAATCACCGCTGAATTGTCGACTTGCCGGGTTAGTATATTTTCCCGTCTCAATGTAGGCGAAGGAAGTGGCTGATTCAACATCGATGGCCTTCACGAACGTTATTGCTTCATACAGGAAGCTAGCTGTCTTGTTGTCGACAAAATAGACTCCCGAATAGTGATCATCACTCTTGAGGACTTCGATATTGGCAACCGTCGTTTTGTGGTCGGCATATGGGTCAACGTTGTTCAACCAAACCAACACACCAAAGTTTCGGATTTTGTCACACCCTGGGAATAGCTTAACCTGACGCTGATACTCCTCAGATTTCGAGAAACACTCTATGGCCTCAGCGAGGTCATTGTAGTATTCTTTGAATTTCGTAGCGGTAGAGGGGTAATTTACATCTTTGAATTTTGCAGATATTACTAAGTTGTCGCACAGGTCGTCGCAGAGGGGGGACCTGTAGCTATGAAGAAAGTCGACTCCATGGCTGGTTCTGGGATTGCCGGACTCCCCGGTGTGGCGCGGGCGGATACATTTAACATCAATCCCTTTCTGCGAGGTTCCCCATCCGAGAAGCTGAAGTAATATTGCTACAATTCCCTCACCTCGCTCACCGACTGATTTTGACCATTCTGCCATTACGATTCCTCCGTGAAGTAAATTTTATAAAAGTTCCTTTTCAGCTTTGCATCGTAGCCTTTTTCAATCGACTGCTGGCCATCAGCAAGGAGGTTCGGATGGATTTTTATCTCAATTCGGTCATCCAAACGGATTACAGCGCGGAATTTGGTTTTTTGCTTCTTAACGATGGATGGAGCAACGGCGAAATCGCTGGGAACATTCAGTTCAGAATCGACCTTTTTTTGTGTGTAGAACTTCGAAAACGATTCGCGACTAGCTTCGGGGATAGATGCTAGGAACTTCGTTTCAGCGAAGTTGCTATTCTCTGAAAAATACGAATAGACGCTGTCCAAGAAATGCGCTTTGGCGGTCGGGTCACAACTGCCCTCAATGCTGCCTGCGTATTTCTTGCAGATGCTCAGCAAATCGCGGGTATGCGTGCCCGTATCGGCAACCTCTTGAACCTTGAGAAATTTTTCTATCCAAAATGCAGCCTCTTCGGAATGCGACACGGCTTGAACAACCCGGAATCCATCCGCTGCGCTACGATTTATAATCAGGGAGCCTTTATCGAACGACTTGATTCGAGTGCCAGCATTCAAGGTGAGAGTCGCATTTCCTCGTGCGATTTCGACATTCAAGAATTGATCGATGTGGTCCGACTTGAAATAGCCAACTGCATCAGACAGCTTTCCGTTGAATCTGACATTCCGAAAGTAAGCGACGTAAAGATTTCCAGCATTAATTTTTGGGTGATCTGAAACATCGTAGAGATGCTCTGCGGCTTTGCGGCTTTCCTCTTCAAGAGAGCCCGCTTTGAAAAGGCGGGCGCTTATTGCGAATATGGCGTTCTGTTCGAGCCCTGCCGGATGTGATAGGCGAAGGGTGCCTTCTGCTTTCTCGAAGTGATTAAAGAAAAAGTATAACAGAGGCTGAACTTGAGAAGAGGTCAGCTTGAGGGGCCGCTTTGAGAATTCGACGCCCTCTTGGCGCAGCTTGTTACCGATACGATGGACATAGACTGCATTGAGTTCAACAAGAGAGGAATCAAGCATGAATTCCGGGACAATATCTGCTTCGAGTGCAGCAACGCAATACGAAACGGCATGAAATGGGCTTTGTTCATGGAATCGCGGAGACGGCAAGAATGGTTTTCGACGGTGGTAGATAGCTGCTAAATCGTCCGATAAGTCTCCGACGGCGTTTCACCGAATCGCACCGCCACGACCTTGCCGGAGTAGCCCATCAACTTCAGCAATAGAATATTGATGGCACCGGCGATTCTCGCCTGACGCACGAAGGCTTTGTCATCGTGTTCCTTCCAGGTCCCATGCATGAGCGGATTCCGCTCCGCATACCAAGCATCGAAGTGCGGTTTCATTCTCGGGTAATCGAGGCCGAACGCATCGCAAAGTGCTTTGAATTTGTCTTTCACTCTCACCGCTTCGGCGTGCGCCAGCAAACCGGCCAGCCGCTTGCTTGCGGCTCCTCCGATTTTCCCTTTCGCCTCCAATTCCGCGACCAGTCGGTCCCGTTCGAGCAAGAAAGCGTCGAAGTCCGGTGAGGCTTTTCGCAGAGTTGCTTCCAACTCCAGTTCGCGGAAGAGCAGATGGACTAGCCCCTCGAAGAGGGAACAAAAAGCCAGTGTTCTCACGGGTAGACGCACCGATTCTTCGCCAGCTTGCCGAAATATGAATAGGAAATCGCTGATCTTGCGCGACAAAGCAGTGCGTTGTGCGAAGAAACGCGAGACGAGCTGGATCGGTGGTGGCGCACCCGAGGCGCCTACCGTCGCGTCGAATGGCGCGTAAACCGGCTTAGGTAGATTCTCCGGCGCGGTGAACCGGTCTATTTCTTCCCGGCCCTCGCGCCATTGTTGGAGTCGGTAGGGCCACGCATTGAAACCGTGCGTAAAACTGATAGCGTCAAGCACCGCTTGAAAGCGTTCCCGGTCTTCGGCGGCGCTCTTTGAGCGATAACGTGCTTTCGAGCGAAAGTGGACCTGAAGATCGGTCCCGTCCTTGACGAGCGCTACATCGAAGTCGCGGCCTCTTTCGACATACGTGTCGGCTTCCCATCCGGTTGTTTTTCCGAGAAATGAGTTTCGGCGTAGCGTGTGGGTGACCTCGTTGTCCGCGAGGAGCTTTGAGTTGACTAGGGTTGCCGTAAATCGTGCTAGCGGGATCGTTCTCCGTTTGGAAGCAGGCTTTGCTTCCGTGGCTTCCGTTTCAGGCGGAGTGGCCTTGCTGAAGCAGTTGCTCACTGCGTCGAAGCGAAGGCGTAGCGTCCTCCGCTCTTTTTCGCTCATCCGCGTGCGAGTGAGTTCGATTGCATGAAATTCGAGCAAAACCATGTTGACTCCGTTGGAGTAAGTTCGCGTGCCTGGCGATACACGTGTCGCGGTGAACGGTAGGGAATACTCAATCACCCCGCGCAGCTTCCAAAAATCGGCTTCATTCCAGACGGTCTTCTTTTCGTCCGGGGCTCTGGACTTGGCGGACAAGGTAAGCTCAAGAAGCAGCTCTTTACTCGTCACGACAAGGACTCCACTTCCGCGAAAGCGAGCCTTGCCCGCGCTGACGATTACCTTGTCCACGCGCAGGCGGGCATCTCCATCCCGCACTAGCTTAGCGAATTCACCAACGTTCATAGTCTCAATTTTTAAGCGGCGACAAACTTCTCACCCGGCAGGGCGCGGGCTTGGCCAAGGCTGGCAAGGGTTTCAAGGATGTCTTCCACACGATCCACTTTCGCGCCTTCGAAACTCTTGGCAAGAGAAGTGGCATCGATTGGCAAGTCGAGAGCGGAGCGAACGGCTTGCACCTGTTCGGCAAGTGACTTCGGCCAAGGGCGTTTGACAGCACGACGAGAGGTGACCATACCATCGCCAGCCTTCATCGCGTCCGGCGCGATTATAGTTTGTGTCCCGGTGCTTGCCGGGTTTTGGAAACTGGGACGAAGGTAGCCAATCAAGCCAGCGCGTTCTTCGGCAGCCTGTTGAGCATTCAGGGTGCAGAGGTGGCTTAGGATCGTTTCTTCGTCAACGTCTTGTGGAAGATTATAGGCATCTGCAACGGCAGCGTCGAGGTCGTCATGAAGTTGACAGAGAACGCTGACCAGACCTTGTTCGTGCGTAAGCTGGTCTTTTGCATTGAGTGGAGTGCCGGCGCGAAGTTTTTCAAGGACGTTGTAGATATCGGTGAAGGTCAGCTTTGGGTGCTCGCTCTGCTGGCGTTTGCGGTGGGCATCGAGACGCTCGGCAAGGTCCCGGATAAGCATTTGCTGAGTTTCTGTTGCTGTCGGGAAAGGAAACTTTTCGAGGCAATCGGAGTGATTGTAGGTCGAATCGTTGCCGACCCCGAGCCAGCCTCCAACGCGGTTCGCGAAAAGGATGTGGATACGCGACGAGAGCACGCCGAGATGGAAGGCGTCATCGAAAGCAAAGATGAGCACTTTCGTTTCGGGCAGGAACGAGGCGTCAAGGAATTGGAAGGTGCGATGTCGCGCAGTGCGTGATGTCACAACGAAACGGCGCAGTCCGGTCAATGCTTTGCGAAATTTCGACCGTGTTTTGGCGAAAAGCCACCAATGGTCAGCGTATTCTTGCGAGTCCTTGGTTGCACCACGTTTCGCCTCTCGTTCGGGCTTAACTCGGTCGTGGAGCCATTGAAACGCGTCAGGAAACAGGTTCCGGAGGTCGTCATGTGTGAGTCCGTAGGTATCCAGAACGTATTGTTCTCGCATCTTCTGCGTAACGTCGCGGCCTGTGATGTAGCGGCGTAACAGTCGCTCTTTCGTCGCAGGGGTGAAGCGGTTTATATCTTCTGGCGAGACAACGAAACCTTGCCCGGAGAGCTGAACGCCTGGACAAGCTAGCCCGAAATTGGCGGCCAGCGGCACAAGTGCAGCGGTATCCACGCCCGTCCTGAGGTCAGAATGTATGGTGCCGTGCTCAACAGTGAAGGTCACGGCGGATGCACCATCGCTCTCGGGCGTCTCACTTTCGGTCGTCCAGAGCGTGCCCGCAGTGCTTTGACGGTCGAAGACACTCATCGCAACGCGTACTTGCGCGCCGTCGGAGCTGTCCACCCAGGGATGATCCGGCACAGCGAAGGCAATGCGCGTGCCGTCGTCAAGGGTGCTTTTAAGAACAGGGCGGTTGAATGTTTGCGTAATAGAATTCGTGGTGATGAAGCCGAGGCAGGAAACTTTCCCTTTTCCCACCAGCCCGGTAGCGTGGCTGACCCAATACATCACAAAATCCACCGTCTCTGGGACGGAGGGCCAAGCCTCCCGCACGGCTTGCACGTAGCCGTCGCCGAGTGCCAGCCGCATCCGTTTGTTACCAATAAACGGGGGATTGCCGACGATGAAATCGGCGTCCGGCCACTTCGCAGGGCGCGGATTTTTATATCGAAGCGCCGGAACTCGCGCCGTTTCATCCGGGACTTCTTCACCGGTAACAGGATGAATCTTCATCGTTCGCCCATCCCACCTTGTGATGGGTGAGCCATCCCCGTCGGTTACTGGCTCGCTGTGATCAAAAGCGAGCACCGCGTCGCGGCATTCGATATTATGGAAGGCTTTAATGATAGGTTCGGGCGGGGCAACGCGGCCCCGGGTGCGAAAGTGCCATTGAAGGTAACCAATCCACAGGACCAACTCGGCGATAGCGGCGGCACGGGGGTTCACCTCCAAGCCTAGAAGTTGGTGCGGATCGACAGTGAAGCCAGCCATTTCCAGTACCGCCTGCTCGTGCCCAAGTCGGTCGAGGGCGTTAAATACCTCACCCTCGATGCGTTTGAGGTGCTCAAGCGTGACGTAGAGAAAATTGCCGGAGCCGCATGCCGGGTCAAGAACGCGTAATTCACAGAGGCGGCGGTGGAATCGCTGCACTTCAGCGGCAGCGGCCTTCGTTTTTCCTTGGCGTTCGAGGGTAACGGCTGCGGTTTTTGCGGCATCCCATTCAGCTCGCAGCGGCCCGATGACAGTGGGCATGACGAGGCGCTCGACGTAAGCGCGAGGGGTGTAATGTGCTCCCAGCTTGTGACGCTCAATAGGATTGAGCGCACGCTCCAAAAGCGTACCGAAGATGGCTGGCTCGACCTCACGCCAATCGGCTCGCGATGCCTCGATGAGTAACTCAAACTGGTCGTCGGTGAGAGGGAGCGCAGTGGCTTGCTCAAAAAGACCACCGTTGAAGTGACGAATTTTTTCGCGAAGTACTGTGGAAAAACCACCTGTCTTCATACGGCTCCAGAGTTCCTCGATCATTGGAACAAATTGTTCGGTGTGGCCATGAAGGCTCTTCAGGAGATTGATAAAGCTGTCCTTTGGCAACAACTCCACATCTTCGGCAAACATGGTGAAAAGCGCCCGCATGAGAAACGTGGCAACGGCTTCAGGACCGTGGTCGCTTTTTTCGAGCGATGCGGCGAGGCGCCCGAGGCTTTGTGCGATCTCACGAGTGACGCGAGCACTACGCCGCGAAGGGTCGAGCGATTGCGGATCGGTCCACGCGAGGCGGAGCGTCTCGCGAAGGTCTGCGTCACTCAACTTCGCGAGCAGGATGCGGTGGCTCTGCGGGTCGGGAAACGGGACGTAGGTGCCGCCCGTACGGGTGAACTCGGAGTAAAGCTCGATGCTGTGCCCGACATCGACGACAATAAGCAAAGGCGGGCGGCCCTCAGTGGCAGGCAACGCACGGGCGTATTGTTCAGCCTGGCCGCGAGCTTTCAACATCGCTTCATCCCATGCTGCACTGCCGCGCTGGGCGTGGCCTTTCTTTGCAGCCTTGGCCTTCGCCTTCGTCACGTTGGCAAGAGCTTCCGCAGCCTCGCGCTTTTCAACGCCCTGCTTTGCTTCGAGAACGAAACAGCAGCGCTTGTAAAGATCGATTCTCCCGGTGCTCGTCGTGCCGTCAGGATGATGGAAAGTGACACTGCGTTCGAAGACATAGGCGTTGTCCGCGTCATGAGGCTTGGTGGGATCAGGCCGGGCGACGCCAAGCAGATCGCACAGCTCGGAGAGAAACAGCTGATAATTCGCTCGCTCCGCCGCCCCGGATGAGGCCCAACGTTCGATGAATTCAGATGTTTCGCAGCCAGATGCCATGGGTCTTCAATATCTGACAGGCCGAAAGCGGTAAAGCGATTCAACAGCCGAGGCCCATGCCGTGCCAACCGGGCAGCCGAACGTCGTAACGAAATATCGAAAACCTGCTCCCAAACGGGAGCAGGTTACTCATTTTCCTGTGCCAGATTGTGCGCATGAAAAGTTCAGTAAGCCTCTCGCTATTCCTGTTTCCGCTGGTGCTTTGCGCCGGGCCGATCACTCAAAAGCCACTGGATGAATTTGTCATCTATGACATCCCCGTCGCGTCGAAATCGGGAACGACCACGATCATGTTCCCATCGGAAATCTGCGGCCTTTACGCAAAGTCGGTGGCCATTCAGGAGCAGGAGAATGCCGGATTCCTGATCTCGTTCACGCCGGGAAATTTCTATTTCAGCATTCGCGCCTTGAAGCAGGACGCCGAGGATCATCTGACCGTCATTTTCAATCGCAAGGCCTATGTCCTGCATCTGAAGGCGTCAGACAAGCCGTTTTACAACGTCACCTTTTATCAGGATCAACGTAAGGGCAAGGACGGAGGCCGCGTGGCCGTTGTGCCGGAGCGGTTGTTGTCCCTGATGGACAAAGCGAAGGCCTATCCGCTCTTTGCGAAGAATCACCCGGAAGCTTTGGCCGGAGTGCTCCATGCCTCCCCCGAAATCGCCAATTACTATGACAATTTCACCGTCCGTATCCGCGATGTTTGGCGCTTCGAACAGGAGGACACTTTGATTTTCCGGCTCGAACTGGAGAACACGTCCGACCGAGCCATTTACTACAACCCCCAGGACTTGGCCGTCCGGCTCGATGAACGGATTTACACCCAATCTCTCGCGGATGCTTCGGGCGTCATGCCGCCCAAATCCATTACCCCGGCTTTCTTCGCCATAACCGGAAACGGGAATGGGGGCCGCAACCATCTCGCACCCGACAACAAATGGAACGTCCTCGTTGTACGCGCCGAATCCCAACCCCTGACCTCCGACTTCAAATGAACCTTCGCAAACTCTGGACTGAACTTTTCCAAAAACCAGCCGGGCGGCTCGTTCTTTTCCTCTTGGCTGGCGCATTGATCCTGACATTTATCCTGACCCGGAACGGGAACCGCTCGCCCGCGCCGGTGAACACACCAGTTCCGGCCCAGGCGACAAGAGCGACCGGGTATTCGTTCGACGAGGATATTCCCGAACCGACCCGCGCCAAATCGACCGCTCAAACCCAGTCGGCCAACGAATCGCCGATAGCGCGTCCCGGACCTACGCCGAAAGCGCCGCCACCAATCCCGCAAACTATCTTCGCGATCAAGGAGGCACCCCGCAGCGAAAACTATCTGCCTTTCGGGCGTCTGCTTCGGTGCGAACTGGTCAATACGGTGGATTCCACCAACATCGAAACACCGATCATCGGATTGGTGATCGAAGATGTCTGGCATGACGGACGGTTAATCATCCCTGCGGGCTCGGAGGTTCATGGCATTGCCCAGAAGACCGCCGCCCGCGAGCGCATCGGCTCCGAGCGCCAATGGATGCTTGTCTTTCAGGACGGTCGAGAACTACCGCTCTCCGGAACCGTGCTCGACTACGCACCCGAAGGTGTCGACCCGGAGACCTGGGCGGAAACCGACGGTTCCGCCGGATTGCGCGGTTACATGATCGCTTCCGACAAATATGCAGAAGCCAAGGCAATCCTTGCCGCAATGATTTCGGCAGGAGCCGGAGCCTTCCCCGCTACGACCAACATCATTTCCCCGCTCACCGGTGGAGTGACTCAGGTGCAGGACGGAGGGATCACCGACGCCGTTTCGGCAGGCATTCAGGCAGGAGGCCAAATCTACGCCCAGCGCCTTTTGGAGAAGCTCGACCGAGATCCCTACTACGTCCGCATCCCCGCCGGCACCCTCTTCTATCTCTACGTCAACCAAACCGTGAATTTGGAAATGGCCACCACAGGACTTTCCGCCGCCAACCCGACCAACCCATGAAAACCATTATCCCAATTCTTGCTATGTGCCTGTGCTCTGCTTGCGCCACCCGCAGTCCGGAAAAATCTGATCAGGTCGCTGCGACTACCACGACGATCTCGGCTCCAAAGAAAACACCATCCGTCCGAACCTCTGAAACCGTGAAAGCGTATCCGGTTGGGCGCTATACCGACCCAAATTACCCGAATGCGATGCACGAGCGTCACACGCTCTACCGTCGCGAGCGGTCACCGGATTGGAACTACCTGCCAGACGCACCCTATTCGCTCCCCATGGGGCCAACGCTGGCAAACTCGAATCCGTCGCCGTCCTATTACGTGACCACGGACAGCGAGATGATGAATGCGCAACAGCGCGCTTATGCGGATGCGCTCCAAGAACAAAACCGCGTTCTGAAGCAACGCATTGAATCGCTGCAACAGAAAGGCGGAGAAGTTCCGGAGCTGGAGCAGGAAATTCGGAGGCTGAGAAAGGAACTGGATGCCATTCCAACCCAACCGCCGGTTATGCCGAGCGCACCAAAACCTGCCGAAGCAACCTCGGAAGTGGACGATTTTTTCTCAAGCGCGGATCCGCCCCTGCCCGCATGGGACACGCGCGAGAACCTGAGCGACAGCAGCCTCGCGTCCCACTTCTGACGCTTTTTCACCAACACCAAACCATGAACAACAACAAAACAACCAACGTCACAGTCTCACTCGAAGAAGACACCCTTGCCACCTTTAAAGAAGCATCGGAAATCGTCGAGAAAGCCGGAATCCGTGTCCCGACGAGTCAGCTCGTCCAGGTCATGCTCAACGCGGAAATGCAACGCCTCAGCGCCCGCAAGGTCGCCCAGCGTTTCCTGAAATCCATCATTCAACAAATTGGCGGATTGCGCGGGAGCGTCCTCGATGATGAGGACGACGAGCGAATTCCAGCCATCAAGCCCGCCACCGCCAAGGCATAGTTTTCACCGCAACCTCCGTCTCACCCGTCCGGCTACGGAAACCCAAACGTCGGGCATCACCACCATAAAATTATGGCCATCACGTCACCAAAGAAAAAAGAAGAACTGTCCAAACAGTTCAAAATCAACCCCGAGATCAACGCCAAACTCGATTCCTTCATGAAAGAGGAACCCGGCTTGGTCGAATACGTCAAAGATCTGCCTCGCGAACAACTGGAACGAAAATTCCTTCTCCGCAAGATGCAGGATCGCGACCAAAAGGAGGGCTATTCCGCCAAGGTCAAAGCTTGGCTGGACAAGCCAGAACAGGCCGACCTTGTGAAAAGCATTAAGGCCACGCTCAGCCCCAACATGAAACCCGAGCGGCAGGAGCAAACCATCGTCACCCAGGCGAAAAACTTCATCCGCAATCAGGGAATCAAACTCGGCTAAAAACCTGAGCCATCTGGTCGGCGTAACATCCGGCCAGATGGTTTCCCGTAATTCTCAACCGCCATCCCTATGCCCCTGTCATGCCCACGAAAACAGCACCCCCTGAGAAATCCGAGTTCATCGCAATTCGCGAAGCCGCCGAATGGCTGGGAGTGCCGTTTTCCTCTCTGCGTAAATATGTCGCCCGAGGATTGCTGCCTTCATATAAAATCGGCCGCCACCGCCTCTTTCGAAAACACGAACTCCTTGAGGCGATCCGTCAAACCAAGAAAGCAACGCTTGACGAAATCTTGAGATAAGCCCTCTATTCTGAGAGTTTCTTGAAGATCTCAGGAGTAATCCCGTCTTTTCCGAGAGCCTGTAGAAGTTGTTGTTTGGGGCGCATCCTCAGTTCTGCTTTTTCGTCTTCCACGGTTTTTGCCAAATGGTCAAGAGCCAGTTTGTGGCGACGCGAATACAATAGTGCTCCTGCAAACATGCTCGTCCCAAGCGAAAGCGACAGAACCGAGTAAAGGAGGATAAGCATCGTTCGTGTAGTCGGAGAACTGTCCTGCACCCAGAACTCTGATTGGACCACGACCGCGACACTCCCCAAGCCTATCGCGACAATCAGTGCGGCGGATAGCAACTTGTGCCAGAGATGGTCGAATGCCGCGTAGGTGTATACAAAAACGACCAGACTCGGGAGAAAAACCCAGATGAAGATCGACGTTAAAACCTCACTCATCCTTTGAGGATACCAGAAAATTCTGGAAAGGAAATCCCATCCGCATTGAAAAATCAACTTGCCACGATTTGAATTACCTTTGATGGCGTCAATGAGAACCACTCAGTGGCTTCCTCCTCGGTCACCAGTTCCCGGTAGTGTTCGAACAGCATTTTGGGACTATTACCTGCTTCCAGTGCCACTTGGGCGGCGCTTTTCGTCTCAGCCATACGATAGGAGCAGAAGGAATGCCGAAGTCCATTGTGGACAAGGCTCACTCTTGGAGTGCCGTGCTCGTCATTGAGAGTGTGTTTCGCTGCCTGAAACAGACGGGTAAAGTGTGTCTCATTCCGGATTTCTGGAAGGACTGGCCCGCTTTCCTTCGCGTATGGTTTGAGCCATTTTTTGAGCGCGGGGCAGATCGGAGCCAGCCGACGCGTGGCGGTTTTCGATTTTTGACGACCTACTTCGATATACCCTTTCTTGAACCATATATCTTTCCATTCCAGCCGGAGGATTTCGATGCTACGCAGACCCGCGAAGCCACCCAGAGCCACAAAGGGCACGAATCTCTTGTCAACATAGCGCAGTAGTTTGGCGAATTCTCCCGGTCTATAGATGCCAATGTTTCCGCATTTCTTGTCGTCGAAGCGGGTCACAAATTCCGCCTCGGTCTGCTGGCCTCGGGTCAGGTGATTTTTATCCCTTGCGTATGAGAAGAGTGTAACCAAGGCCATGCGGTAGTTGTTTTTTGTGCGGTCCCCGGCGTCTTCCAAACCGTCCAGCCACTTATCCATGTCGTCGGCCCGGATATCCCGGATCTGGCCGGTAAATGCCTTGGCGATGCGATTCAGCTTCGAAGTCAAATCCTCGACATACCGTTTTGAT
Organism: Terrimicrobiaceae bacterium; assembly: GCA_041746635.1. Classification (GTDB taxonomy): domain Bacteria; phylum Verrucomicrobiota; class Verrucomicrobiia; order Chthoniobacterales; family Terrimicrobiaceae; genus CAMASH01. The sequence continues at coordinate 46,020 of JBGTGQ010000054.1, forward strand.
TTTTTCTTTTCGATGGCGGCAAGGTATTTCGTCACGAGATCGGGGAGGGTGATTTGCTGGAGGGCACCCCGGCTGTTTTCTTCATCGCGATGCTTGGCGAAAAACTCAGCCGCTTGGAGGATGGAGGTAGGCCCGAGAATTCGGCGGGCTTCGGCAAATTGTCTGGCAACCTCTGTGATCGTAACGTCAAACGGGCGAATGATGTCCACGGCATCCGTGATGGCAGCCGTTTGCTTGAGCGTGAACTTGGCGACGTGAACGTTGCCCAAGTTCAAATCTGAAATCAGTTGCTTGGCGCGTTTACGGGCTCCGTCCAAAGTGGGCACACGCTCCCGTTTCCGCTGCCCTTCGGCGTAATAGGCGAGGAGGTAGCTTTCCTTTCCCCGCAGGGGTGAAAGATACACGGGGATCTTGACTCCCTTGTATTCGATGACCTCAATTGGACCCCGTGATTTTTCTGTTTTCAGTGCGAGCGACATAACGTAATTTGGATTTGTCACGCAATTGTCACTCCAACCATAAAAAGAGTCAACGACAGAGTAATAGCAACGTATTCGAACCCTGTATCGCGCACCATTTTAAGGGCCTCTTTTCGCCCGCAAAGCCTGATAAATAAAGGCTATCCGGGTTTTCGCTCCCAATATAGCAGGTATGGAAAATGATGGAAAAGGCTGGTTTTCAAGACACCCACTGACACCCGAAAATCGTCTTAATTCAGGTGATTTCGAGAAGGAATGTCAGCGCGTTGGCGGGAATGACATACGCCACGCCGTTTGCCGCCATCCTGTTGACTTCTTCGACCCCTCGGGAATCCAGACGACAGCATTTGTCGCAGCTGCGAAGGGCTGAGTGCCTTCAGGTTCGGTCATTGTGCGGACTATATCCAAGGTCCCGGATGTTTCCAGATTCTAACGAAGGCGGCTCCTGAGCGCAAAGAGAGGTGAATGGGTTCCAAAAACCTGCGGATCGACGTGAGAGTATCGGGGAATGCAGGCGGCGCTTCCGAGGGCCGCATCCGTTTCAAAAAGCCCGCCCACTGTGATTGCTTGGAGGAATCGAAGGCAAAATCCTCCTCGAACACCTGTGGCGTTGGAGGAAACTCCGTACCCCTTCTGCGGAACGTAGCGAGAACGGCAGCGCTCAGATCGGTTCCACGGAAATCCGAGGTTTTCGCCAGCATCCATACATCGAAAAAATCCTTCATGCGGCTATTGAGTCGTCCCAGAGAAATCATCGCCTCGAATTTTTCGGCGATGGCCGTTTCCCGGTTATAAGCGCGGAGGACGGGGGCGGGATAGTCAAGGATGGCCGGGTAGCAGATTTCCACCGGGCCGGGCGTCACCACATCGCTGAACCCCATATCAATTTGCATCGCGAGCCGTGTGGTTGCCAGCCGTCCGGTGAAAGTCGCCCTCACCCCTTCATAGTCGGCGTCCTCGGCGATTCTGATGGTGGTGACGCTTTCCGGGCCAAAGACAACGCCATCCTCTTCGACCTCAATTTGGCAAATTTCCGAAACGGTGGACTTGATGGCTTCGAGGTCATTGCTGGTTCTGGCGAGCAGATCAATGTCGCGAGTAGCGCGCAGGATCGGCGCACGCCAGGCGACGAGCATCAGGGCTCCCTTGAGAATGAAAAGATTTTGATGCCGGGACTGCGACAACCGATAGAGCCACCTTTCCAGCGCATAATACTGAACGAGGTCGTTGAAGGAACGGCCCGACTCTTTCGACGCATTTTTGAGACGCTGGTGAACCGAGGCTCCGACGTTTCTGAGAGTGCTCACGTTACCGCCTCCAGATAGGGCCGCATGACGGATTCCACCCGACACAAGCGCGCGAAGTCCAGAACCTTGTCGAAGCGCCGCCGCTTGCTTCGGGCATAGTTGCGAAGCGCCTCCGTGGCGATCTCCATCCCGATTCGGCTGCGGAACTTGAAGATGTCGGCCAGAGTTTTTTCCCGGCTGAAGACGCGGACGTTTACGCCGTCAATGAGATGATTTTCAACTCCACTGGATAAGGATTCCCGGGAGAAGTGGAATACCTCAATCGGCGGATGCTCGATTTTGGGCGTCCAGCTTCCGGGCCGAAGTGCGATCTGCACCGTGTGCGGGATCTGGGTAGTCAGTTCGTGGAAAGCGAGCGCGCTGATGAGGCAAACCACCGCCGAGGGAACCCGTTTGGCCGTCAGCATCAGATCGGGATTCGTCAGCGGGGGAAGCCCCGCGAGGCGAAAAATTCCCCGGGCGGCTTGTTCCAAGAGCCCCGCGTCCCGCATTTTATAAAGTGTGCGGGGATGCACTCCCGCTTTGATGGCGTCACGGGTGCGAATGAGGCCTCCGCTCGCTTTGAACAGTCGTTCCGCTCGTTGAATGGATGCGCTCATGGGATTCCTGGATAAAAACCAAGGCACATATTTACATCTCTATAGTTATTTATCCAGAGCAATCTGGTCACGAGCAAAGCAAGGAGCGTAGGTTCATGATCTCAAAGCACCAACCATGAAGCGTTTGCCCGCTATTCGAGTTTCCCAAACAGCCAACGTTTCCGAACTTTCAGGCGCAAGGGACGGCGGTACATCCCCATGAATCTTGTTGATTGTCGACACAGGTTTTACGCATTCGAACCCTGTATCGCGCACCATTTCTCCAGAGGTCATTTTCGCCCGCAGAAGCCGATGAATACAGGCTCCGCGGGGTTTTTATTGGCAGAATGAGAGGTATGAAAAATAATGGAAAAAGCTGGTTCCGCTGTTACCCATTGTTACCCAAAATGGCCCTCGCGTCAGAGTGTTTTGCAGTCAAAAATCCTGGAAATTCCCCCAACGCGCTGTTGGCCTGCTTGCCTGTTCAGGCCATGATGCCCCCATGAGATTTCCTTTTTGCAAATTCTCTCGGGCAGAGGGTGCGCAAAAGATTCTGGATTTCAACAGTGTGTTCATCACGTCTCCGATGGTGCCGACGACTATAACCGCGCCGTAATGGAGTTCCTGCACCAGCGGTTTAGGATTCTGAGCTTGGTTCGCCATGTCATCGACGTGGAGCGGGACTACTACAACTCCCACAGCGAAGATCTCCTATTGAGACTCGCATAAGAGAGTGACATCAAGGCCACAAATCAGCCTGGGTATAGCAGGCGGAGATAATCATTCGACGTCGGCGCATGCGGCGAAGCGCGGCGGTGGCTTCCGCGCTCAGTTCGTTGCGCCAATCAACCCGGATGGCTGCCCTGCTTCTCGGCATCGGTCTCGCGGTCATGCTTTCCCGCCAACACCCGCCCGCGTTCAGCTTTGGCGCGGGAACCGTGCCTTTTGTTTTGGTGACGGCTTACGTGCTGATCCTCCGCCAAGGCAAGCCGAAGCCATGCGTCAGGCCACCAAATCCAGCCTCGACGAAATTCTGAGATAGGACTTCTCGCGTGGTGATTAGCCCTACGGATTTGTTCCTTCGGGCTCGAGTCGCGGAGGCTCTTCCAGAATCGATAGAATTTCCTGTGCGCAAAATACCCGGTCCCGTTTGCTGTCTCCCATCTTTTTAAGGATACCGCGACGCTCCAGCCGCCTGATGCCGTCTGCCGCTGTGTTGTAGGCGACCCCAAGTTTTTCCTCCACGCTCCGCGGAGTCAGGTATGGATTCGAGCCAATCAGATCAATCAGCTTGGCGGGCGTGGTGGAGGAATCACTGGCGGCCTCCGTTCGCCACTTTTCAAGCAGAGCATTGATCCGTTCCGCCCGGCTCACGGCGTCCTCGGCTTGGCGGGCGACTCCGTTGCAAAAATATTGGAGCCATTCTTCCCAGGCGCTTCGTTCGGTTATGTCGCGCAAGCGTTCATAATAATCTCGCCGGGTCGCTTCGAAAAAAGCACTGAGGTAAAGTAGCGGCAATGGCAGGACTCCCCGAGCGCAGAGCAACAAGGTAATAAACAGCCTCCCAACGCGGCCGTTTCCGTCAAGGAAGGGATGGATGGCTTCAAACTGATAGTGCATGAGTGCCGCTTGAACCAAAGGCGGCAGGGAATCTTCATGGAGAAACTTTTCCCAATCCGCGAGATCCTCCATCATATCTTCGTGAGGCGGCGGAACATAGCTGGCTTGGGCCAGAGTGCAGCCGGGGGTGCCGATCCAATTTTGCGAGCGGCGGAATTCTCCCGGTGTGGCACTGTTTCCGCGCACGCCATCCATCAGTTTTGCATGGATTTCGCAAACCAAGCGGAGAGACAGGGGCAACGATTTCAACCGTTCCAAACCATACTCAAGGGCCACCACGTAATTGCCCACTTCCCGAAGATCGTCGGGGCTTCTGGCCACGGCTGCGCCTGCTTCCATGGCGAGAAGTTCTCCCAAGGTCGATTGAGTGCCCTCGATGCGACTCGAATAAACCGCCTCACGCTGAACGAAAGGGCGAATCAAGAGATGCGGGTTCGGTAATCTGCGCCCTTCTCCCGCGAGTTTGCCAAGCAGCCTGTCGGCGTCGGATAGCGCGCGCACCAGCGACGAAGACCATTGAATGGCGGGCGGCAGGACATTCGGATGAAATGCTTTGTAGCCTTTGCCTGTCTCTCTCCAAGTTCCTGCGGCCTTGGCAGTATTTTTTTGTCGTGCCATGACTGAAATAGTAAAGGTTGCTATTTCAAAAACAAGGAGAAATCTGAAATAGCGGCCAACCTTGTTTCACCCCTCTCGTAGCTTCCGGGCAACATGAATAGCGCAATTATTGTGCTATTTATGCAGTTCCCGGACCTTTTTAGGCCCACGCGGTTCTGGCCTGATGAACTGATAAGGCCTCTACACTCGGCCCTGCAAGGCTGCGCGACTTGACACAAGCTGTCGAGAATCGTCCCATCCCAAAAGATGCGTCTTTCCGAATTCATCCGCTCTGAGATGGAAACAATTCTCAAGGAATGGGAGGCGTTTGCGACGACGCTGCAGCCAACGTCGGAGAACATGTCTGCGCTGGCGCTTCGTGATCACGCCCCGCAAATTCTCAGGGCGGTTGCCCTTGAACTTTCCGCGCCGCAGACCACCCGTGAGCAGGCAGAGAAGTCCAAGGGTCGGAACAGGTGGACCAAAGTTCACGAAGGTTGGCGGCGATTGTTGATTCATCGGACGACGCCATAATCTCGAAAAACCTCGACGGCATCATCCAAAGCTGGAACGCCGCAGCGGAACGGATTTTCGGCTATACCGCCGAAGAAATGGTCGGCGAGTCTATTATTCGCCTCATTCCACCCGATCTCCAATCGGAGGAAACGGACATTATGGCGCGAATTAAGAGTGGGCAGCGCATAGACCATTTCGAGACGATCCGCAGGGCGAAGGACGGAACTCGATTTGATATTTCCCTCACCATCTCGCCCATCAAGGACAGTAGAGGCGTCATCATCGGCGCTTCAAAAAGGACTGGCCATCATTGATCGGAACGCGAAGGCGCAGGCCCAAATCATCGAAGACTTGTTGGACATGAGCAGGATCATCTCCGGCAAAGTCCGCTTGGATGTGCAGACGGTCGACCTTACCCGAGGTTTTTTTGACGGGGGCGAGGGTGCTGGTGGTGGACGACGAAATAGACGCACGCGAACTCGTGCGGCGGCTACTGGAACTCGCCGGGGCGGAAGTGCAGACTGCCGGGTCCGCGTCGGAGGCGTTCAAAGCCATCGGCACATGGAATCCCAACGTGCTTATTTCCGACAATGCCAGTACAACGTGCGAATGATTCGTCGTTTCAAGTGCGGAGGCAAGTCCCGCGAGAGGGCCGCAACCGGCCACCGTATCAGGAAGCCAGGTGAGATCCGGCGGACATCATGAGGGACAAACCGAGCCCATGGCACAAGGCTGCGTAAACCTCCTCCTCAAAGAAGGTGACCTGGCCTTTGTAGTCGGGTTTGTAATCAAAAAAACGGTCGCCGCGCAGCCCCCGGCCGGCCACGCACTCTACCTCGGGAACCTCAATGGCCGGATGTGTGCCTGCTGATTGCCCGAAATGGCCGAAAAAATTATGCCCGGGCGAGAGGTAGATGGCCGTAACGCGCATACTTCGCTACGTGCCGTAGATTTTCACCGCGCAAGCCTTGTACGATGGCTGGCGGGAATGAGTGTCGAAGGCGGGGTACGTCAGCCGGTTGACCTCCCTGTAGTGCATGGGAATGAAGATCTGCCCCGGCTGAACAGTCGGAGTGATAAAGGCCGCAGCCTGTAGCTCACCCCGTCGCGATGCGACACGCACGGCACCATTCGCGGCAATCCCCAGCCGATCGGCATCGTCGGGATGGATCTCCACATAGCAATTTGCGGGATAAAGTTTTCTCAGCACATCAGATTTGCCGGTGCGCGTATTCGTATGCCATTGCGAGGAGGTTCCCCGCCCGGTGAGCAGGAGGAATGGGTACTCTTCATCTGTCATCTCGGGCATCGGGCTCGGTTCGGAAAAAATGATCCGGGCCTTGCCGTCGTGCGTGAAAAAGCGTCCGTCCTCGAAAAGACGGCGTTCGGGTGCGCTCGTCGTTTCGGATGTGGACGGCCATTGAATGCCGCCCCGATCATCGATCATGCGATAGTCCTCGATCCCAGTGAATTCACATGGCTGATCGCGTGAAACCTCCTTGAGAATCTGGAACGCAGCTTCCGGTGAACTCCACGGGGCAAACATTTCTCCACACCCCCAATGGTGTGCGACAAGTTGAAAAATCGCGAAATCCGACAAGGCCAGTCCGGGCGCACGGCGGACCTTCTTGATCACACCGATACGGCGTTCCGAGTTGATGAGTGTCCCTTCCTTTTCGCCCCAGCCGGCCGCTGGCAGGATCAGGTCCGCATGCTTTGCCGTTTCCGTGGTGGGATACATGTCCTGCACGACGAGAAAGTCCAATTTTCCCAGCAACTCGTTGAACTCATTGTGATTGATCCAGGAATCCCTGCCTCCGGCCTTTGAGAATGATCCTCATCACTTTGGAATCTACCTGGACATGAAGGAGTGGAAGAAACAGGTGCTCTTTGCCCTTCATGGCTCTCATGCTGTTACGGATTTGCGAGCTTCGCGGCGGAAGCGTTCGCGCATTTCGCGATTAAAGCTGGATAACCTTGGCGCTGGCGATGGCGGGGTCGGCGAGGAGGTTGGCGAGGACTTCGGGGCCGGGGGCGCTGTCGAGATTGAGAAGGGTGAGAGCGGTGCCGCCGGCTTCGTTACGGGAGAGGGACATGCTCGCAATGTTGACGGCGTGGGTGCCGAGGATGGTGCCGACTTTTCCGACGATGCCGGGAACGTCGTGGTTCTCCAGCAGAAGGACGACGCCATTGGGGGTGACTTCGACGGGACGGCTATTGATGCGGACGATGCGGGGTTCATTTTTTGCCCCGAAGAAGGTGCCGCCGAGGGAGATCTTGTTTTCGCCGCTCCACACGGCCACGTGCAGCCACTCGTTGAAATCGGTTTGCTCGCTGGATTTTACTTCCTCAATGAGCAGGCCGAGGGTGGAGGCCATGGTGCGGACGTTGACACTATTGACTTCCTCGCCGCCGGCATGGCGGAGAAATCCGGTGAGAATGGCGCGGGTGACGGCGTCGGTGGGCAGGTCAACGGCTTTGCCGCCGTAGGTGATGACGATGCGGTCGTTTCGATTGGGCGCGAGTTGCGCGGCGAAGCGTCCGAGTTTGTCGCCGAGGGTGAGGTAGGGTTTCACGATGGCGAAGGTTTTCGCGTCGATGCTGGGCATGTTGACAGCGTTGCGGATCTCGCCATCGAGCAGGGCGGCGCGGATGGCCTGGGCGATTTCGATGCCGACGTTTTCCTGGGCCTCGGCGGTGGAGGCGCCGAGGTGGGGCGTGAAGACGATGTTTTCCAAGCTGCGAAGGGGGAAGTCGGTAGGGGGAGGTTCGACTTCGAAGACGTCGAGGGCAGCGGCAGCGACTTGCTTGGTATTGAGCGCCCCGGCAAGGGCGGCCTCGTCGATGAGGCCTCCGCGAGCGCAGTTGACAATGCGGATGCCTTTTTTACATAGCGCGAGGCGGCGGGCGTCAATCATGTGCCGGGTCTCATCGGTGAGGGGCATGTGCATGGTGAGAAAGTCGCAGGTGGGCAAAAGGTCGTCGATGGACTCGACGAGTTCGACTTGCAGGCTGCGGGCTTTGCTGACGGAGAGGTAGGGGTCGTAGGCGGCTACGCGCATGCCGAAGGCGATGGCGCGGCGGGCGATCTCGCTGCCGATGCGGCCCATGCCGAGGATGCCGAGGGTTTTGTTGTAGAGTTCGACGCCTTCGTATTTTTTTCGGTCCCACTTGCCGGCTTTTACGCTGGCATCGGCCTGGGGGATGCTGCGGGCGATGGAGACGAGGAGGGAGAAGGCGTGTTCGGCGGTGGAGATGGTGTTGCCGCCGGGGGTGTTCATGACGATGACACCGCGTTTGGTGGCGGCATCGACATCCACATTGTCCACGCCGACGCCGGCGCGGCCGACGACTTTGAGATTCTTGGCGGCTTCGAGGACGGCGGCAGTGACTTTGGTCTGGCTGCGGACGACGAGGGCGGAAAATTCCGGAATCAGCTTGATGATCTCGGCTTCGGGCAGGCCGGTTTTGACCATAACTTCGAGAGCGCCGCCGGCGGCGAGTTCTTCGACACCGCGTTGGGAAATGGGGTCGGCGACGAGGACTTTGAGAACAGACATGAGAATTTTCGATTTAAGATTTTGCTCTTCGGTTGGCGCGGGAATGGCGAACCGGACGCGCGGGGGGTTGTACTACAATCGAAAAGCGGGATTCGAAAATCTAAATATTTCGCGCGCGGGCTTTTTTCAGAACAGCGGAAAGACTTTCGATGCGGCAGGGCTTGGTGATGTAGTCGTCCATGCCGGCCTCGCAGGCTTGGATTTTGCCGCCGGGCATGGCATAGGCGGTGAGGGCGGCGATGTAGGGATGGATTCCGTCCGGCAGGCGGCGGATGGCACGGGTGGCCGAAAAACCATCCATGACGGGCATGTGGATATCCATAAAGATCAGATCGTATGGCCGCTCGCCGGCGGCTTCCACGGCGGCGGCGCCGTCGCCAACGAGGCGGCATTCGCAGCCGAGGTTGCGCAGACATTCCACGGCGAGCTGCTGATTAATAGGATTATCCTCGGCCACCAGAATCGCCAGATCCACCTGCGACGTCTCGGGCAAGACGGCGTGATCGTCTGAGATGGGAAGGGTGAAGCCGAGCTGGGTACCGGGAAGTTCAAAACGCAGGAGGCGACGCCCGGGATCATCGAGTTCGTAAACAACGAGACAGAGTGCACCGGCATTTGGTAGAATTTCGATCTCATGGGATAGCTCGCGAAGTGCCTGGCTCAGGGCGGCCCCGTCCTGGGGAATCAAGCGCGGGACGCGAGGATCGATGATCACGGCCAGCGGCGGGGTGAAGGAATTACGCAAGACATCGAGGCTTGCCCTTATATCACTTTGCCGCGTGTTGGCGTCACTCTGCGATTCCATGTTGGTGTGTGCAGGATATCCCTTCCCGCCGGGCACGGCACCTTAAAAACACTTGCGAGTCCGGCGTGATTAGCGATGGTGCCGGGGCGTGAAAGGGTCTTATCGCATAGCAACCGTGGCGGGAATCGAAGTCCGCATCCATTTTACCTTTTTCCTGCTGCTGGCATTTTTTGCCTGGCAGGCTTACGCGGCGGAGGGGACGACGGCGGCGGTCGGGGTGGTGATTTTCGTGCTGGTCCTTTTCCTGTGTGTGTTGCTGCATGAATTTGGCCATGCTTTTGCCGCCAGGGCATTCGGGATCCGCACGCCGGATATCACGCTATTGCCAATCGGCGGGGTGGCCCGTCTGGCCAGAATGCCTTCTTCACCATGGCAGGAACTGGTGATCGCGATTGCCGGCCCGGCGGTCAACGTGGTGATTGTGGCACTGATTGCCCTGGCTCTGGGCGGGTTTCCGAATCCGCAAGGTGCCGGGGTGTCGGAAGAGGCAGGCGCGAAATTGCTGGGGGATCTGTTTTTTCTCAACACGGTGTTGATCGTTTTTAACCTGCTTCCCGCCTTTCCCATGGACGGTGGCCGGGTGCTGCGCGCTTTGTTGGCCATGCAGATGCGCCATGCCACGGCGACTTTGATCGCGGCGAGGGTAGGGCAGGTCCTTGCCGTACTGTTTGGCATCGCTGCGATCATCCCGGGTCATTATCTCATCTTGTCTCTCTTTGGTTTTCCCGTCCTCAGCACGGGCAATCCCATGCTCCTTTTCATCGCGATGTTCGTCTTCATGGGCGCACAGCAGGAGCTGGCTTATGCCCGGATGCGGGGAGAGGCGCTGGATGTGCGGGTGGGCCAGGCCATGATCACGCGTTTCCAGACATTGCCCGCGGCCGTACGCGCCGGAGAGGTACCCGCGTTACTATCCGGGACGGATCAGAGTGTTTTTCCGTTGGTGGATGCGTCGCTGCATTTGCGCGGTCTGGCCACGCGGGATGAACTTCTGCAAGCGGCCCGCGAACTACCCGCGCAATCACCGGCCGATTGCGTGGCGAGACAGATCCCGGTGGTGCATCCTGAAACAGCCCTCGAAGAGGCTCTGGAGCTTATGCAGCGGCTGGCAGAACCCATTCTAGCTGTGGTGAATGCATCGGGCCAGATCGTGGGTCTGGTCAGCCAGGTGCACCTGGCGGAGTTGACGCGTCTACGAGATGCCTGACGCGCTTGTGAATTTTTTCACAAATAGGGCTTGCGCGATAAAACCACGCTGCTAAAAAGACTCTTTCGCCTCCTCTAGGCATTAAGTTACGCGCCAATGCTTGACATGGCCGCCGGGCTTATTGCTAGTGGGTCGCGTTAGAAAACTCTCCCATGGATTCCCTTGTCTTCATCGCCGCCGGTATTCCGCTGAGTGCTCCGAATTTCAGCCAGGAGCACCTTCACGTCGGCTTTCTGGAATGGCTGACCAACTCGCTGGTCGCAACGTTTATCGTGGTCGCGGCGATTGTCTATTGGGCGCGCAAGGCGACCAAGGACATGCAATTGGTTCCCGGCCCGTCTCAAAATCTTTTCGAGGCCGTCATCGTGGCTCTCCACGAAATGCTGGAGGGCATCGTCGGCAGACACATGATCAACCGCGTGTTCAGCCTGCTGGCCACGTTCTTTATCTTTATTCTCATTGCCAACTGGTTCGGCCTCCTGCCTGGAGTGGGCTCGATCGGCTGGGGGGTCAAGGAGCCCGGAATTCTTCCCGCCTATATCCCGCATGTCGAAGTGCCGATCCTGCGTCCGACGACGGCGGATCTGAACATGACGCTTGGGATGTCTGCGGTGTTCATGGTAATGTGGCTTTATTGGACCATCCGGGAGATCGGTGTGGGCGGATTTTTGAGTCATACCTTTGGGGTCAAAGGTGGACTCAAAGGCGCGATGGCCCTGGCACTTTTTCCGATCTTCTTTTTTGTCGGCATCATCGAAGTCATTTCGATGGCCTTCCGCCCGGTCTCTCTCTCCCTGCGACTTTTCGGCAATGTGTATGCCGGCGAAAATCTCCTCGTGACCATGATCACCTTGGGCAACACGCTCGGTTTTCCGAAGATCTTCGCCTATTTGAGCAGTTTCATCCTGCCGATCCCCTTCTACTTTCTTGAGCTGCTCGTCGGACTCCTCCAGGCGTTCGTCTTCACGCTGCTCTGCGCGGTTTACATCCAACTCTCCACCTCTCACGACGAAGAGGAAGCGCACTAGAATTTTCCGCCGGGACCGTGGCAAGACTGCGGGCGGCGGGGAAAAAAACAAAACACACAATACAATGACCACACTACTCCTTGCAGAAGCCGCCACGGTCGCGGCGAGCGGAATCACCGGCAGCTTCACCCTCGGCATGGCCGGGGCGGGCGCCGGCATCGGCATCGGACTCATCGGCGCGAAGGCTGCAGAAGCCGTCGGCCGGAATCCCGGTGCCTTTGGCCGCGTGCTGACCATCGGCATCATCGGCATGGCGCTGGCGGAAGCCATCGCGATTTACGCGCTCATCCGCGCGTTTGCCGGTCAGTAACACTCAAAATAGCGTGGCCGCCGCGTAAAGCGCGGCGGCCTTCGCATTCTCTCTTTCCATGGACGCAATCAAAACTTTGCTAGACACATTCGGGGTCACCTGGCCGAAATTCATCGCCCAGGTTTTTCTCTTCCTTATCGTTTGGTGGATTCTCAGCAAATACGCCTTCGGCCCTATCTTGGAGATGCTGAACGAACGCCGTCGCCGCATCGAGGAAGGCCAGCTCAACGCCGAAAAAATCAAGAAGCAACTGGCTGAGGCTGAGCTGCGCTACCAGGAAGTTCTGCGCAAGGCCAACGAGGACGCGACCAAGCTCATCGAGGAAGCCCGCGCCTCCAGCGACGCCCATACCCAGAAACAAATCCAGCAGGCCATCAAGGATGCCGAGGGCGTCATCGTCAAGGCCCAGGAAACCATCACCCAGGAACGCAATAAAATGGTGGCCGAAGTCAAAAAGGAAATGGTCGATCTCGTGGTCAACACCACCGCGAAGGTCGTGGGCAAAGTGATCACGCCCGAGGACCAGAAGCGCCTCTCCGAGGAAACCGCCAAGCAGCTCGCGGCTTAGGCGCAGGCAATCACGATGAAGATCAGCCGAGAAGCCCGACGCACCGCCCGCGAGTTATTTGGACTCAGTCTGGTGGACGGACATGTCGACGCAAGCCGCGCGGAAAAAATTTCCAGCGGGATCGTCGCGGCCAAACCGCGCAGCTTTCTCCAGATCCTCAAAGAATTCACCCGGCTCGTCCGGCTCGAACTCGACAAGCGTCACGCCATTGTCGAAAGCGCCGTCTCTCTCGACGCTGTCACCACGGCGGACATCGAACAAAATCTCAAGCACAAATTCGGCCCGGACATCACCGCCGAATTCCACACCACCCCCGCGCTGCTCGGCGGCCTGCGCATCAGGCTCGGCAGCGACGTCTGGGACGGCAGCATCAGCGCTCGTCTCTCCACCCTCTCTCAACAACTTTAATCCGGTCACACCATGAGCAACATCCTGCAAGAACTCGAAGCAAAAATCGGCGGAATCCAAAGCGCCTCCACCACCAGAACCAATGTCGGCACGGTCCGCGAAGTCGGTGACGGTGTGGCCAAGATCGAAGGCCTCAGCGACGCGATGCTGAACGAAATGTTGGAATTTCCCGGTGGCCTTTATGGTCTCGCCCTCAACCTCGAAGAAACTGAGGTCGGTGCCATCATTCTCGGCGATTACACCACAGTTAGCGAAGGCGACGAAGTCAAGACGACCGGTCGTCTGCTTCAGGTTCCCGTCGGCAAGGGCCTTCTCGGCCGCGTGGTGGATTCTCTCGGCCAGCCGCTCGACGAAAAAGGTCCGATTGACTCCACCGAATTTTATCCGGTGGAAAAACTCGCCCCCGGCATCATCCGCCGCAAAAGCGTCACCCAGCCGGTGCAGACCGGAATCATGGCCATTGACGCGATGATTCCCATCGGCCGCGGACAGCGCGAGCTGATCATTGGTGACCGCGCCACGGGCAAGACCACCATCGCGATTGACACGATTCTCAACCAAGCCAAGGCCAACAAAGCCGGCGAGGAAAGCGGTGATCCGACCTTCCGCCCCCTCTATTGTATCTACGTCGCGATCGGGCAGAAAAATGCGAACGTCGCCCGCGTGATCGGCGTCCTTGAGGCCAACGACGCTCTCAAATACACCATCATCGTTTCGTCGTCCGCCTCGGACAGTGCCACGAACCAATACATCGCCCCGTTCGCCGGAGCGGCCATCGGCGAGTGGTTCATGGACAACGGCATGGACGCGCTCATTGTTATTGACGATCTCACGAAACACGCGGCGGCTTACCGCCAAGTGTCGCGGTTGCTCAATCGTCCATCCGGTCGCGAGGCTTAACCCGGCGACGTGTTCTATCTTCACAGCCGCTTGCTGGAGCGCTCGGCCCGGGTGGGCGAAAAATACGGCAATGGCTCGCTGACCGCCCTGCCCATCATCGAGACGCAAGCCGGCGACGTTTCGGCTTACATTCCGACAAACGTTATTTCCATCACAGACGGCCAGATTTATCTGGAAACCGATTTGTTCTACCAAGGCATCCGTCCCGCCATCTCGGTGGGTCTGTCCGTGTCGCGCGTCGGTTCCGCCGCGCAGATCAAGGCGATCAAGCAGGTGGCCGGCAAGATCAAGGGCGACCTGGCCCAGTATCGTGAACTCGCCGCCTTTGCGCAGTTCGGTTCCGACCTCGACGCTCGCACCAAGGCCACTCTCGACCGCGGCGCCCGCATCGTGGAACTTTTCAAGCAACCGCAATATCAGCCGATGCCGGTGCAGCTCCAGACTGCCATTCTGTGGTCCATGCAAAAAGGCTATCTCGATCCGATCCCGGTCGAGCGCGTGAAAGAATTCCAGAACAAGCTTCAGGAATATCTCACCACCCGCAAAGAGGCGATTCTGGATAAGATCCTTGCCAAGAAACAGGTTGATGAGGAGATCGAGAAGGAGCTCACCGCCGCTCTCGAAGAATTCAAAGTTACGTTTAGATAGTCCATGGCTTCTCTCCGCGACATCCGCCGGCGCATCAAGTCGGTCAAGAACACCGCCCAGATCACCAAGGCGATGCAGATGGTCGCCGCTTCGAAAATGCGCAAAGCGCAGGAGGCGGCGCTCAACGGGCGTCCTTATGCGGAACTGCTGAACCGTGTTCTCGTTTCCCTTCGCGACCGGGTGGATTCCAGCCTGCATCCGCTCTTGGAAAAGCGCGAGGTGACGAACGAACTCGTGATTCTCCTGAGCACGGACAAAGGTCTTTGCGGCGGTTTGAACACGAACCTTTTCCGTGAGGCTTTGAATTTTGATGCGGCAACGACGCAGTTCATTTCGGTTGGACGCAAGGGCACGCAATTTCTCGCGCGCACCAAGCGGAACATGATCGCCGATTTTGCGCTCAAGGATCAGCCGAGTTTCCTCGAGACCAAGTCCATCTCGAAATTCGCCATCGAGAAATTTCTCGCCCACGACGTCGATAAGGTGACCGTGCTTTATCCGCTTTTCGTCAACACGCTCACCCAAAAGCCCACGGCCCTGTCCTTGCTGCCCATCACCAGCCTGGAGGAAGCCGGATTGGTTGGCAGGGAGGTACCGCTGCCTGAACCGGAGGGTGGCATTCTTTTTGAACCCAGCGCGCAAAACATTCTGGACGCCATCGTTCCCTATTACGTCCATTACGCGCTTTACCAGATGGTCCTCGCCACCCGCGCCTCGGAGCACAGCGCCCGGATGGTTGCGATGAAAAGCGCCACCGACAACGCCAAGCAACTCGTCAAGGATCTCACTCTCGAATACAACAAGGCCCGCCAGGCGGCCATCACCACGGAACTCCTCGAAATCTCCACCGCGCAACTCGCGCTCGGCTAATCTCCATCATCACCATGAGCACCAAAGGTAAAATCGTCCAAGTCATCGGTCCCGTCGTGGACGTTGAATTCAATCTCAAAGACGGCGCGCTGCCGAAAATCTACGACGCGCTGGAAATCAATTTCGCGGTGGAAGGCAAGCCGGTCAAAGTCACACTCGAAGTGCAGCAGCATCTTGGCGAAAGCTGGGTGCGTGCCATCGCCATGAGCAGCACGGAAGGCCTCAAGCGCGGCACCGAAGTGTTGAACACCGCCGCCCCGATTTCTGTGCCTGTGGGCGAGGGCATTCTTGGCCGCATTTTTAACGTCGTGGGCGAACCGACCGACGAGCGCGGCCCCGTCACTTTCACGAAAAAATATCCCATCCACCGCCACGCGCCGCCGCTTTCCGAGCAGGACACCAAGGCGTCCATTCTCGAAACCGGCATCAAGGTCATTGACTTGATCTGTCCCTTCATCAAGGGCGGCAAAGCCGGTGCGTTCGGTGGTGCGGGCGTGGGCAAGACCGTCGTTATTCTTGAACTGATCAACAACATCGCCAAGGCGCACGGCGGCTACTCGGTTTTCGCCGGAGTGGGCGAGCGCACCCGTGAGGGCAACGATCTTTACCACGAAATGAGCGAAGCGGGCGTCATTGTGCAGGACGATCTCACCAAATCCAAGGTGGCCCTGGTTTACGGCCAGATGAATGAGCCGCCCGGGGCCCGTCTCCGCGTCGCGCTCACCGCGCTTTCCATGGCCGAATACTTCCGCGACGAGAAAAACCAGGACGTGTTGCTCTTCGTGGACAACGTATTTCGTTTTTCCCAGGCCGGAGCCGAAGTGTCCGCGCTCCTTGGCCGCACCCCGTCGGCGGTGGGTTACCAGCCTACGCTGGCGGCGGAAATGGGCGACTTGCAGGAACGCATCACCTCGACCACCAAGGGTTCCATCACCTCGGTGCAGGCGGTGTACGTGCCGGCGGACGATTTGACCGATCCGGCCCCCGCAAACACTTTTGCGCACTTGGACTCGACCCTCGTGCTGGAGCGTTCCATCGCCGAGTTGGGCATCTATCCCGCCGTGGATCCCCTGGCCTCGACCTCGAAGGCCCTTTCCGCCGAAATCGTCGGCGACGAACATTACGCGGTGGCTCGCGGCGTGCAAAAGGTTTTGCAACGCTACAAGGAATTGCAGGACATCATCGCGATTCTCGGCATGGACGAATTGTCGCCCGAAGACAAACTTACCGTCTTCCGGGCCCGCAAAATTCAGCGTTTCCTTTCCCAGCCCTTCCACGTGGCGGAGATTTTCACCGGCACACCCGGCCAATATGTTTCCATCACCGAAACGATCCGCGGCTTCAAAGAAATCCTCGACGGCAAGCACGACGACGTGCCCGAGGGTAATTTCTACATGAAGGGCGGCATTGACATGATCAAGGAGTAATTAATTTTTCGAGTTTCGATTCTCGATTTTCAATTGCACGCAGATCATTCGCTCCAATTTGAAATCAGACACCCGAAAATCGAAAATCGAAAATACCATGGCAACTCTCCGACTTGAAATCGTCACTCCCGAGGCCAAGACCTTTTCCGATGACGTGGAATCCGTGGTGATTCCCGGCGTGGGTGGTGAACTGGGCATTCTTCCCATGCACGTTGCATTAATGACGCAATTGCTCCCGGGAGAATTGCGGATCACGAAAGATGGTCAGGAAACCCGCCTGGCCGTCGGTGAAGGGTTCGTGGAAGTCACCGGCGAAACGGTCTCCGTTCTCACCGACATGGCTGTGCCGGAAAGCGATATTGACGAATCCGCCGCGGAGGAAGCCATTCGCCGCGCCGAGGCCGCGATGAAGGAGGATCATCTGGATGAAGAGGGGTTAGCCAATGTGCAAGCCGCATTGCTCAAATCTCTGGCCCAGCTCCGCGTCAAACGCCGCCGGGCGATTTAGCCTGAAAACAGATTGTCACCCCCAAGGCACCAAGGACACAAAGCGGGAAGCGAGCGGATTTTTTTGCGCCACTATGACTGCCTGTTTGTCATTGTCTTGGTGTTCTTTGTGGCTTGGTGGTTCCTTCATAAACCCTTTTCGGGTTTAAACGCCCGGGCACTTGTTTACCGCCGGCGAAGTTGCCGCAAGCGCTCCTCGACTCCCCGATCGGCCGTCTGCAGCTCTTCCCGTAATTGACGGGAGGACATGGTGTTTGCGCCGAAGCTCTCGACGGTGGTGCGTTCCGGAATGTCATCGGTGGCCACCATGACGTCGTATTTTTCGGCGTATTTCGCCGCCAAACGTTCGATGACGCTGTCGGCGGTCTGACCGGATTTGGAATAAAAAACCTGAATACCATGCGGTTCACTTGCCTCGCTGGCGGTGGCTCCTTTGCCGTCGAAGACCACGACAACGTGCCAGTCCGAGTTATCCTGCAAGGCACGAAGCATCTTGATCAGTGTTTCCCGCGCCAGTGAGCCCTGGCGACCGTGCTGAAGGGTAAGATCGGGCCATTGAAAGATCATGCTGTGGCCATCGACGAGAAGAACCCGGGCTTTCATGGCGGCGGCAGAAAGGCGGTGGAGAGCTGTCGTTCGACAAAGGGGAAGAATCTGCGAATGTGACCTTCGTTCCGGCGCTTCATGAATCGTTTTTCCCCTGCCCTGTTCAATCCCGCAACTGTTTTTCTCCTGAGCCTGTCGGTATTGGGTTCTGTGCTGGGGCAGGATGGATTCGCGGAAAACGCAACGGGCGGAAGCGACGGGGCAACCGTGACGGCGCGCACGGCGGAGGAATTAACGGCCCATGCCAGGTCGCCGGAGAATCTGGTGATTGTGGTGGCGGGAAACCTGGCGATCGGGACGGTGAATGTGAGTTCGAACAAGACAATCCTCGGAGGCTCGAAATCCGCCACGCTGACGGGTAATTTATTTATAGGAGCTGCCGCGTCGAATGTGATCGTGAAGAATCTCAACTTCACCAATCCGATGAATAATAAAGGCAAGGGCGGCGGCGACGGAGTGACGATTCGGGGAGCGAAGCTGGTCTGGGTGACACAATGTACGTTTTATGATTGCGGGGATGGATGTGTGGATGTGACGGAGGGCGCGGATTGGGTCACGGTCTCGTGGTGCAAATTTTATTTCACCAAGCAACCGGAACACCGGTTCACCATGATCACGGCGGGGCGGGACAAGAATCGGAAGAAACAAACGGTGAAAAACAAACTCCACATCACCCTGCATCATAACTGGTGGGCGGAAAATTGTGAGGCCCGCATGCCCTCGGCCACCAAGGCCGAACTGCACATGTATAACAACTATTTCACCAGCACGGGAAATTCCTATTGCACCAATGCGCGGGATAAGACGGAGTTGCTGAGCGAGAATAACTTCTACGAGGGGGTGCGCAACCCGCTCTACACGGAGGATGGCGCGCAGTTGAAAACGTCGGGAAATATCTTCAAAAAATGCCTCGGTATGGCGGAGAAAAAAAACGAGGATATATTTAATCCGCCCTATGCCTATTCGCCAGACAAGACAAGCAAGGTGCCGGAGATCGTTCGTGCGGGCGCCGGTGTACGCTGAAACGGCGGCAGGATTCTCATGATGATGGATTCTCTGCTTGATTTCTTGGGCGCAAAATTGGCCGACGGACCCTGTCGCGTGGGCCAGGTGGTTGTCTCGGGCGATTTTTGCATCCGGCATGAGGAGGATGCGGACCGGGACGATTTGGTCCGGCACTCGGACCCGCATGAGGCGATTGTGATCGCGCGGTATGATGATGCAGGGAAATACCGACCGCTCAAGACGGCGCCGAATTTGGCGCACGGCTGGCTGTTGGATTTGGGCGGACTTTCGGAGGTCACGCTGGCGTTGAACTTTTTGTACCCTGCCGCGCTTGGTACAGCGGCGGTGCAGGAAAGCGGCCGATTGGCCGCTGTGGATTTGCGGCAAACTCTGGCGCGTCAAACCGGAATGTATGCCGTGGTAAAAAAAATCACCGATGCGCAGGCGGATGAAGTGATTGGCCGCGTCTGCCGGGGCCGGCCGGGATGTTTGCGGGGAATCGTTTGGAATATCAGCCCGGAGCGGCAACTTGCTTGTGGATTAACCCCGGTGAAAAATCGGGATTTTGCACAAAGTGAAATTCCTCTTTGGTGCGCCGAGGCTTGCAATCTTCTCGTGGCGGAAGGGCGAACCGTGGTAAAGAAGCCCTCCTGATCAGGATCACTCGGGTTCGATGTGAACGGTTACGTCGGATAATTGGAATTCGGATTCGAGCAGGCGGTCTTTGACCTGATGAGCGATGCGGTGGCCTTCATTCACGGTTTTGGCCCCAGGCACACGGACATGGAGATCGGCCAAAAAGACGAAGCCGCTTTTGCGCACCCGGCATTTTTCGACACTGCTCACTCCGGAAACCCCGCGGGCCGCCGCCAGGATTTTTTCCATTTTTTCCGGAGAAATCTGCTCGTCGAGAATGTCACCCATGGAGCCGCGCAGCATTTGGAATCCATTGAAAACAATCAGCCCGCAGGAGAACAGGGCGGCCCAGTCATCGGCGGAGGCCCAGGCCGGTCCGCCGATCAGGGCCGCGCTGATGCCAATTCCTGCCGCCAGAGAAGTGAGGGCATCGGAGCGATGGTGCAGCGCATCGACTTGAACGGCCTTGCTGCCGATGCGTTTGCCGTGATGATCGAGCCAGCGGAAAAGTGCTTCCTTGGTGACGATGGTCGCGGCGAGGATAGCCAGGGTAAAAAGAGCGGGAATGTTGCCTGCGCCTGGATCGCGCAAAAGACGGATGATTTCCCCGAAGCTGTGCAGGCCAAGGCTGAGGCCGGCCAGCATGAGGATCAACGACCCGGCTACGGCCGCGAGGGATTCCATTTTCCCGTGACCGTACGGATGGTCGTGGTCCGGCGGACGTTCCGCGTATTTGATCGCACCCCACATCATGGCCGAACTCAAAATATCGAGCGACGACTCGATGCCATCCGCGATAAGGGCATGCGAGCGGCCAAAGATCCCGCCCAAAATTTTTACCAGAGCCAGAACGGTATTGGCCGCAATCCCGCCCAGCATGAGTTGGCGGCCGTCCCGTGCCCGGCTGCTTGGAGAGTCCACCACGATAAAAAGAGGGGAGCGGAACTTAGAAGTTGCTGAAACTCATGCGGCCTGCCGCCGGCACAAAATCGTTTGTATCCGTTTTGGCGAGATAGGCGACGGTCTGTTGCTTTTCGCGCAAAAGGGGAATCTCGCCTGGTCCGGTCCAGCCAGCGGGGCGGTTGTTGATGGTATAGAGAATATTGATGATTTCATCGGCTTTCAGGCTGGTGGCCGTCCGGGTGACGGAGGAAACCAAGGCCACAACATGGACTTTCTGCTGCGAGGAATCCTCGCCCGGCTCGACATCAACCCGGAGCGCTTCAATCTTCACAAATTCCGGCGCCTTGGCCTGCATGGCCTCGTAGGCGGAAGGCGCGAGTTCCGCTTGGAGAAAGTAAGGGAGAAAGACGGTGGTGAGCAAAAGCAGGAGTCGCATGGCCATGGTCGCATTTAACAGTTTTCCCCGGGCGCGTAAATGAGGGATTGCCTGACCGCCGGAGTTCACTTTTCGCCGGCGCGTGCTTCGGTGACGAATTCTGAAACGGCGGACTGAATCTGCGCGGCGAGGTGAACTTTGGGCTGAACAAACCGCGGCGTGAACCACGGAAACATGCCTAAGAGGTCGTAAGTCACAAGGATCTGGCCGTCACAGTCCCGACCGCTGCCGATGCCGAAAGTCGGGGTACGAACGGCCTGACTGATGGTTTGGGCGAGGGGAGGGGAGACCAGCTCGAGGACCATGCCGAAAACACCCGCCTTGTCGAGGGCCCGGGCATCCGCGAGGAGTTGATCGGCTTGCTGCGGAGTCTTGCCCTTGATCCGATAACCGCCTTCCTCCTTCACCTTCTGTGGCAACATGCCGATGTGCCCCAAAACAGGGATGCCTTCGGCCAGAATGGCGTTAACGGCGGGAAGAATGTCTTCTCCTCCCTCCAGCTTGACTCCCCTGGCTCCCGCCTCAATCAACCGGCGGGCGCTCACCACGGCCGAATCCACCGAATCGGCGGTGTGGGCGGGGAGGTCGGAGATAAGAAGGGTTTTTGTCACCCCGCGCGCGACGGCCCGAGTGTGATGCACCATATCCTCCAAGGTGACTTGAGTCGTGTCAGGATGACCCAATACGACCATACCCAAGGAATCGCCAACCAAAAGAAAATCCAGGTCCAAGTCATCAAGGAGACGACCCATGGGATAATCGTAGGCGGTCAGGGCGGCGAATTTGTGGCCGGATTCCTTCCGGTTTTTAAAGGTTTTGGCGATCAAATATTTGAGACTAGTTAGTAATAAGAATGCGAATGTGTTTAAATATTAGCATAGTGATTCACAGAATATACTGAGCTCTTTGTCAGCGATCACTAAACCAAGTAATTCTTCTATATTTTTCGTGAAATTTGGCAGGACAAGCTTCGGTCGAATGTCAGCCAATGGTTTCAGCACAAATTGTCGCTCAGCCAACTGGGGATGGGGGAGAATAAGATCGGGGGACGAATGAGTTATCCCGCCACAGTAAAGCAGATCGAGATCAATGGTGCGTGGGCTGTTTTGTTCATGAATGCGGGGACGCCCGAGAACGGTTTCGAGGGCTTGGAGCTCTGCCAGTAATTCCCTGGGCGGGAGGTCGGTGGTGAGTTCCAGAACCGCATTGAGAAAGGAGGGGGAGCCTTCCGGGCAATTCACCGGCGAAGTTTCATAGACCATTGAGCAGAGAACCGGTTCCGATCCTTGGTGGAGCACCATGAGTCCACGTCGGGCGGCCTGGAGGTTGAACAGGCGGGGTTCGATATTAGAACCGAGTGCAATTCCCGCCCTCATAGTTCTCCCTATTTCAACCCCAGAACATCCTGCATGTCGTAGAGCCCAGGCGGTTGGCGGCTGGCCCACTTGACGGCCCGGAGGGCACCGTTGGCAAAGGTGTCCCGGCTGGAAGCTTTGTGGGTAAGTTCCACCCGTTCTCCAGTCGTGGCGTAAATCACCGTGTGATCGCCAACCACATCACCGCCGCGAATCGCGTGCAGGCCAATCTCCGAGGGCGTGCGTTCGCCAACCATGCCTTCGCGTCCATGGCGGACATCGCCGTCGTATTGTAACCCGCGAACCTCCGCCAGGATCTCGGCCAGCCGCCGGGCGGTGCCGCTGGGGGAGTCTTTCTTCAGGCGGTGATGCATTTCGACGACTTCGAGGTCGAAATCGTTGCCGAGAATCTCGGTGGCCTTGCGCGTGAGCCAGAAAAGGGTATTCACGCCCACGCTGTAGTTTGGAGCAAAGACGATGGGAATGGCGAGGGCGGCCTGACTGACAGCCTGGCGGGCGGCGACGTCTTGTCCGGTGGTGCCGATGACAAGAGTTTTTCCAGCCTGCTCGCACGCCCGGGTGATTGCGGTCGTGGCGTCGGCGTGGGTAAAATCAATCACGGCATCGCAGCCGGCCAGCGCCGAGGCAAAGTCGTCTCCGGCGTCAATCGCAGAGGCCACGATGATTTCGGGATCAGGCCCGGCGCAGGCAATCAGGGCCTGGCCCATGCGTCCTTTGGAACCGTTAATGAGAAGCTTGAGCGGGGACATTTCAGGCCAGTTTAAGTTCGGTCAGGGTAGCGCGGAGTTTTTCGCAATTCGATGCGCTCATTTCGCAAAGGGGCAGGCGAACCTCCGGGCTCATCGATCCTCGCAGCGAAAGGGCGTATTTTACCGGCACGGGATTGGGTTCGATAAAAAGGTCCCTGAATAAACGGTAGAGGTGGCGATGGGCGGCGGTGGCTTCCTGCACGCGCCCCTGTAGCCATGCCCGGACCAAATCGGAAACTTCGCGCGGGATGTAATTTGAGGCGACGCTGATCACGCCAACTGCCCCCGCCGACAGGAAAGGCAGGGTGAGCGAATCGTCCCCGGAAACAATTTCAAAAGCATTGGGCAGGGCGGAGCGAAGCAGGTTGACCCGTTCCACTGTTCCGCCAGCTTCCTTGATGCACGTGATATTGGGGCAATCCCTGGCCAGCCTAACCACGGTTTCCACTCCGATCTCAATGCCGCAACGGCCGGGAATGCTGTAGAGAACGACGGGGATTTTCACCGCCCCGGCGATGGCCCGATAGTGCAGATAGAGGCCTTCCTGGGATGGTTTGTTGTAATAGGGGGCGACGAGCAGAGCGGCATCAGCGCCCAGTTTCTCCGCTTCGATGGTAAGGGCGACAGCCTCGGCCGTGGAGTTTGAACCCGTGCCGGCGATGACCTGGCAGCGTCCTTTGGCGGCTTCGATGGCTACCCGGATGACGTCCGTGTGCTCCTCGTGGGTCAGCGTGGGCGATTCACCCGTGGTGCCGACCGGAACAATGCCCTCCACGCCTCCGGCGATCTGGGCCTCAATGAGTTGACGGAAAGCTTCTTCATCAAAGGCTCCGTTGCGAAACGGGGTGACTAATGCGGTATGAGTGCCGGCGAAAGACATGGGCGGGAGAATTACAGCGAAATGCTTCCGTCGAAAACAAAATCCGCCGGGCCGGTGAGAGTGACATGGGCGAAGCCGTCCTTGGTTTTCTCAAAACTCACGCGCAACGTGTCGCCTCCGCGCACCCGCACGGCGACGGGCGAGGGGTCGCCAGTGCGCAAGTGGTGCAGGATGGCCGCAGCGCACACCCCGGTTCCGCAGGCCAGGGTTTCGCCTTCGACCCCGCGTTCGTAGGTGCGGATGGCGATGCTGGACGGGGCCAGGATTTGCCCAAAGTTAGCGTTGGTGCCGCGCGGGGCAAAAGCCGGGTGATGGCGCAAGGCGGAGCCGTCTGTCACGACATCCACCGCCTCCAGATCGTCCACGAAGGCAACTGCATGCGGCACACCAGTGTTGAGGAAATGCACCTCCCGCGGACGACCGTTCACAGTGAGGCTTTCCGGCGGCCGGTGCGAATGCGGCTCGCTCATGGAAATCTGGACGAGGTCGCCCAAAAATTTTGCGCCGATGAGGCCGGCGGGCGTTTCAAAAGAAATTTCCGCCTGAGAAATCCCGCTGATTTTTTTGGCAAAGCGGGCAAAGCAGCGCGCACCATTGCCGCACATCTCGGCTTCGCCACCATCTGCATTATAATACCGCATGCGAAAATCCGCGCCGTGGGCAGACGGTTCCACGACCAGAACCCCATCCGCACCCACGCCGCGATGACGGTCGCAAAGCAAGGCGATGGTCGGGTCGTCGAGTTTGAGACGGGAATTCCGGTTATCGAGCAGAACGAAGTCGTTGCCCGCGCCGTTCATCTTGGTGAAGGAAAGTTGCATGGAAGGACGACAATTTAGGGGTTCCGGGCCGCTTGCACAAGCGGGCGGACAAATTCGCCGATGCGTTCCGCCAAATCGGGAGCCGTGGCATTTTCGGCAATGCGCCGGACAATGGCGCTGCCGACCACCACAGCATCGGCATCGCGGGCCACCGAGGCGGATTGCTGCGGCGTGGAAATGCCAAAGCCCACGGCGATGGGTAACGCGGTGTGTTTGCGGAGTTCGGTCACTTGGGAGGCGATGGTGTCGGAGAGGCTGGTTTGTTCGCCCGTTACGCCCTCGCGGGACACGTAATAAATGAATCCGCGTCCGGTCGCGCTAATTGACGCCATGCGCGCGGGCGGCGTGGTTGGCGCAATGAGACGGATGGGATCCATCCCTCCGGCGGCCACAAGCTCGGCATTCTGCCCGGCTTCCTCCGGCGGCAGGTCCAAGATAAGCAAACCATCCGCGCCTGCCGCTGTGGCGTCGGTCAGGAACTTTTCAAATCCGTAGCTGTAGATGGGGTTGAGATAAGTGAAAAGCACGAGCGGAAGCTCGGATTTTTCCCGAAAAACCCGGACAAGGTCCAAGGAGCGCCGCACGGTCATACCGGCCGCCAGAGCCCGGCCCGAAGCGGCCTGGATGGTTGGACCGTCCGCCAGCGGATCGGAAAAAGGTATGCCCAACTCCAGAATATCCACGCCAGCATTCTCCAAGGCGTGGGAAATCGCCAGCGTGGCATCAAAATGCGGATCGCCGGCGGTGATGTAGGCGACAAAGCCTTTTTGACCTCGGGCGGCGAGATGTTGGAAGCGGCGGGCGATGCGGGTCGAGTTCACGGAAAAGACCCCGGAGAATCCGCTTTCAGGTGCGTGCCTGGCAAGCTTATCCCACGTCGGAGTATGATTCCAATGGCTGCATCTTCAGCGTGGCTTGTGGCCGGGAGATGACGATAAAGATTGGCGGGATCACCCGAGATTCGCCTCTATCAAGCGCTGCTCCATGTCGCTGGTCAGCAGCTTTTCAATCATCTCCTGAATGTCGCCCTCCAGAAAACGGTCCAGGCTGTAGAGGGTGAATTTGATGCGGTGGTCGGTCACCCGATTCTCGGCGAAATTGTAGGTGCGGATTTTTTCCTCGCGTCCGCCTCCGCCGATAAGGCTCTTGCGGTGGGCGGAATATTTTTCCTCCTCCTCGCGGCGTTTGTCTTCCAGCAGGCGCGAACGCATGATTTTCAGCGCGGCTTCCTTGTTTTTTTGCTGACTGCGTCCGTCCTGGCAGCGGACGATGCGGCCGGTGGGAATGTGCATCACCTGCACGGCAGAGTCGGTGGTGTTCACGCCCTGGCCGCCGGGGCCGCCGGCGCGACAGACTTCGATGCGAAGGTCACTGGCCGGAATGATCAGGTCGATTTCCTCGGCCTCGGGCAGCACGGCGACGGTGGCGACGGAAGTGTGAATGCGGCCCTGCGCCTCGGTGGCGGGGACGCGCTGGACGCGGTGCGGGCCGCTTTCGTAGCGCATCTTGCGGAAGACGGATTCGCCGCTGAGCCGAAAAATAATTTCCTTGAAGCCGCCCAGCTCGGCGGAACTGCTTTCCATGGTTTCGACTTTCAGTCCGCTGATTTCGGCGAAGCGGCAGTACATGCGGAAAAGATCGGCGGCAAAAAGCGCGGCTTCGGTGCCGCCCGTGCCGGCGCGGATCTCGACGATGGCGTCGCGGTCCTCCCCGGGTTCAGGAGGGAGGAGCAGAATTTGCAGTTCTTTCTCGATTGCCGGGAGGCGCTTTTCCATTTCCGGCAGCTCGGCCGCGGCCAGTTCGGCAAATTCCGCGTCCGACCCTTGGGCCATGGCGCGGTTTTCCTCCAGCTCGCGGAGGAGTTTTTCGTATTCGGTCCAGCGGGCAAAAAGTTTCTTGAGCGAGGCGTGCTCGCGCATGATCTCCCGCGCGCGGGCGGCATTGTCGAAAAGCGAACTCCCGTTGATCTCGCTCTCCAACTCCTCAAAGCGCCGCCGCTTTTTTTCAATCAGGGTGGAGAAATCCATGGTAGTTCGTCCGGGTGTAAAAACGCGAAACGGTGATGGCGCACTGTGGCGCGATCACCGTTTCTTGCGGAGGGGAAAGTCTAGGCTTTTTTGCCTGGCTTGACCGCGCGGGTGGCGCGAACCGAACCATACCGGCGCTTGAACTTGTCAACCCGTCCGGCGGTATCGACGAATTTTTGCTCTCCGGTGAAAAAGGGATGGCAGGCTGCGCAAATGCCGATTTTGATGTTGTCGCGGGTCGAGCGTGTGCGATACGAGGCCCCGCAGGCGCAACTGATGACGGTCTCGACGTAGTTGGGATGAATCTCTGGCTTCATGATGGAAAAAAATCAACGTAACCAAAAACTTCCGATGCGCAATCCCATTCTGGAGCGCTGGGCCGGAGTCCTGTCCGGGCGTTTTGCCGACCCGGCGGTTCTCGATTCCGAGGGAGAAATATTGCGCACCTTTTCCGGGATCGAGCGGGAGTCAGAAATCTGGGGTGAAAAATTGTCGTCCCTCGCGTCCGGCTGTGTGATCGGCCTTCAGATCGGAAACTCTCCTGAATGGCCGGCCATCCTCCTTGGGGCCTGGCGGGTCGGACTTATCGTAGTGCCCTTCGACTTTGATCTGGCGGGTGAACGCCGCACTCGCATCGAAAAACTTTGCGGGGTTTCCGCCCGGATCGAACTGGTCGGTTCGGGGAGCGTTCTGGTTCCCCAGGCCAACCCGCCGGTCGAGTGGGCGTCACCCGCGCTCCAGTTGCTCAAATTAACTTCCGGAACGACCGGCGATGCCCGTGCGATCCGTTTCACCGCAGCGCAACTCCTGGCGGACTGCGACACGGTTTGCGACACGATGGATCTGCGGGAAAGCGACCGGAACTATGGAGCAATCGCGTTTTCTCATTCGTATGGATTGAGCAATTTGATCACCCCCTTGCTTTGTCGCGGGGTGCCTCTGGTGGTGGCGGGCGATTTGATGCCGCGAGCGCTGCTCGATGGGATGGCGAAAAGCAGCGCGACGGTTCTGCCCGCCGTGCCGGCCATTTACCGCTCTCTCAGCGAATTTCATCCCGGCGTGAGTTCATTGCGGCGGTGTATTTCCGCGGGAGCCCCACTTTCCCCGGAGATCGCGGGGAAATTTTTCACAGTGTGGGGCCGGAAAGTTCATTCGTTTTACGGCGCTTCGGAGTGCGGTGGGATTTGCTATGATGCGGAGGAAGATCCCGATGTGCCGCGCGGCTATGTGGGCCCGGCGATGAAAAATGTCACGATCCGGCTTTCCGAAGAAACGGAAGCATCGCGCATCGAGGTCCGCAGTGGTGCCGTCGGGTCGGGTTACTTCCCCGCAGGTACGGACGAGGCCATGGGCGAGGGGACATTCCAACCGGCCGATTTGTTGGAGCGAAGCGGAGACGGCTATGTGATCACCGGACGGCTTTCTGAATTGATCAACGTGGCCGGGCGCAAAGTGAGTCCGGGCGAAATCGAGCAGGTGTTGCGAATGTCGCCCCGGGTGCGTGACGCGGTGGTGCTGGGTCTCCCGGCCCATGCCCGAGGGGAAGAGGTGGCGGCGTGTGTGTCCGGTGAGGCGACGGAGGATGAACTCAGGACCCTGTGTGCGCGAAATCTTCCCGCCTGGCAGGTGCCCCGGCATTGGTTTCTTTGGGACGAAATTCCTCTCACCGCGAGGGGAAAAATCAACCGCACTGAGATTCGCGCGCGGCTGCAGGGTGGCCGGGCTCAGTCGGGATTGTAGGTTCCCCCGTATCCCGGTTGATAAAGCGGCAGACCGCAGACGCGGGAAATGGCCGGAAAATCCGCATCGATGGAATAGACCCGGCAGTTTTGTTTCAAGGCGATGCTGGAAATGAGCACATCATTCCAAGGCACGGTGACACCTTTTTCCCGCAGGCTCCAAGAAAGGCGGACAGCCTGATCCCATTGCTGTTCTTTCATGGGCAAATAGGGAACCGTGCTGAGCGAACTCAACCATTTCGGACGGCTCTCGGCCCGAAGGGCCCCTAGGACTTCGAGTTTCACCGGCCCGCAAAAGGCAGCTTGATACTCGTCCAAGAGGCTGCGGAGGGCCACCTTGACGAGCAAGTCGCCTTTGAGTTTGGCCGCCTCGATCCAGACGCAGGAATCGACTAAAACCATGGCGGCTATTTATCGAACTTCTTGGGATCGTAGTCTTCGTCGAAAGAGTCGGCAAAATCGCCTTCCATGAGCCTCTTGCCGAATTCCCTCGCCTTGGCCCTCTTAACAAACTCAGTGACGGCCTTGGCCACTGCGGGGCTCTTCTTGGCTTCGCCGGTCAACAAGGCTAAATCATTTAACACACCTTCCTCGATATCAACGGTAATCCTCATAGCCTCAAAATACACGAATTCCGTTAGGAAAAGCAACAAATTTCATCTATCTCTGATATATTTAGCATCATTTTGCATCGAAAGCCACCTTTGATATTCAAATGGCGAAATTTCCGAGGGTTTGATTTCGCTACGCCCGCCCCAGAAAACATTGGTGTACCTGACCGGAATTCCGACCTTCTCCAGATGCCGGTCGATCGCCGCCTTATGTTCCAGCACGCGATCCCGATCCGTGCCGTGGGAAACGGCCATGATGTTGACGTCGTTAAATTCCGGCCCGCCTTCTCGCCAGTAACAATGGGTCAACACCTCATGGCGTCCGATTTCGCTCCCGGCCTCAATTTCGCGCCCGGGCGGAACCGCCCAATGAAAGAGCGCGTTAAAACGCGTCACCCGGGTGCCGGACTGGTTGGGTTTGACGTGTTCGAGGAAGGTGGAAAAGCGGCCGATGAGTTTGCGGGCCGCCAGCGACTCCGCCACCGAATAAAATTCCTCCGTCGTGACCCCGGCTTCCGCCGCCCTCTCGTCCCAAGCCGGTTCGCGGATCTCCTCCGGGGCAAATTCCCTTTTCAGCGCGGTGAGGATGCGCCATTCGTGATCGGTCAGTTTGATCGTTTCGACCACATGCATTTTGGCCTTCTCGGGAGACCTGTCGCCCGGCTCGATTGTCTTGCGACGAACGTGCCCGACGCCGAGTGCAAAAATCCCCTTGGCCGGCATGAGCCGGTAGGATTCCGCGCCGGTAATACGGCAAAGAAGCTGGCAATGTTGATCGAGAGAAAACCCGGCCGGAACTTTTAGGGTGGTCCAGAGCTTGTAGGCCTCGCCGGGGATTTTCGCATCGGTCGAACGAATGACCACATGACCCGAGTAGGGGTCTTTCTGAAACATGAAATCAAAGGCACCATCCAGCTTTTCCGCGGGTACCTTCCAGGCCACCAGCGCGCCTTCGGCCAGATTGGTGGCGAGCAAAGTTTGCCGCACGCGGCGGATGGTTCCCGCTTCGAGCATGGCGCGGATTCGGTCGGTAATCGTTTCCAGCGGCAGCTCCGTGCGGCGGGCAATCTCGAGAAACGGCTGACGGACAAACCCGGCGATCTTGTCCTCCGAAACCGCGAGGATGCGGGCGTTGAGTGGATCGGTGTGTTCGATGGAAATGGTGGAGTGGTCGGTGTGCATACGGCAGGAAAGGCCAGCTTTGACCTTTCGCACGTCCGCAGTTAGAGGGAAAGTCCTTCATGGTCGAGAAAATCGAAACCCTCCTGCTGCTGCTGGGTATGATCGGTGTGCTGGCGGTGGTGGCGGAGCGTCTGAAATTCCCCTTTCCGATCCTGCTGGTCATCGCCGGCCTGGCCATCGGGGTGTCGCCCCAACTGCCTGAAATCAAGCTCAACCCCGATCTGGTTTTTCTCATTTTTCTGCCGCCGCTGCTCTTTTCCGCTGCATGGAATTTTCCCTGGGACGACTTCCGTGCCAATCTCCTGCCCATCTTTGGACTGGCGGTGGGTTTGGTTTTGGCGACCATGACTTGCGTCGCCTTCGCCGCCATGTGGCTGATTCCGGGCATGACCCTGGCGGCGGGTATTGTCCTCGGTGCCATTGTTTGCAGTTTCCCTCCATTCTTGACGAAATCCGCGGCATTGCGCCGGTTTGGCAACTTGCCTTCGTCGGCGCAGCCATTTCTTTTGTTGTCATCGCCGTGCGTTTTCTTTGGGTCTTTCCCATGGCGTGGATCGAACGCGCTTTCTTCCGTCACTCCGTCACCAAAGTGGATTTTCTGAACTTCGTTGGCCTCGTCGTAGCCTCCTGATCCGGTATGCGCGGAGTCGTCTCCCTTGCCGCCGCGCTGGCCCTGCCCCTTACGCTTCAGAGCGGTGAACCATTTCCCCACCGGCACATCATTCTCTTTCTCACGTTCTGCGTGATCTTTGTGACCTTGGTTTTGCAGGGACTCTCGCTCCCGTGGCTGGCCCGACGTCTGCGGGTCGAGGAGGCGAACGGGGAATACCAATCCGAGGCCGACGCGCGCATGTTGCTCACATCCGAGATCGTCGATGAAATCGCTCGCGAAATCACAAAGACCGCCGAACCCGGTGAACGCGAGTCGCTCGAACTCTGGCGCGACTACTATCAAGAACGCCTGCACACCTTGAAAAAACGACACTCCCGCTCGCCGGAAATCAACCGGCAATCGGTCCGGCACGAACGCGAATTCTTCCCCCGCCTGATCGAGCACACCCGCAACCGTCTGACGGAACTACGCCGGAAGGGACTCATCTCCGAGGATGTCCGACGCAAGATCGCCTACGATTTCAATCTCGAGGAGCAACGCATCCAGCGCGTGCTCGGTCGTCATAATTAAACGCCGCCCAAGCGGCGTTGCCCGCAAATGCTAACTGAACGTGAGATTTTTCACCCCGGCTGCCGCCGCCGAATTCAGCACATCAATGATGCGTTCCTGCTTGGTCTGCGGGTCGGGACGGATGATGACAGGGTCCTTGTCTCCGAACTTATCGATGTTGCTTTTGAGTTGCTCCCGCAGCGCAGGCAACTCCTTATTGGTCGGTGTATCGAAGGTCTTGCCGCTCGAGGAGACAACCCCGGTGGGCGAAATGTCGATGATAAAAGGCGTGACCGGCACCGTGGACTTACTGGCCGACTGCCCGCTGGGAAGGTTGATGGAAAGTTCCTTGGGGATGACCTGCGAGCCGGCCGAGGCCATAAAAAAGAGCAGGAGTACAAACACCACGTCCACCATGGGCGCGATTTGAAATCCCACATCACCATCTTCATTTGTGCCGCCGCCTGCCATGTTAGGAGTTGAAAGTCATAGGTTGAAATTGAGGGATCAGGAGCTTTTCCGGGAAGGGTCTTCCTTGTCCACGACAGAAAAGGTGACGGTGCCCACGCCGGACTTGCCGATGTTTTCCAGCAGGGTGCGCGTGAATTCCCAGCGAACCTCGCGGTCGGCCCGGATGAGGACGCGGATTTGCGGATTCAACGCGACTTGGGTCTGGAGTTTCCGGAGGATTTCCGTGGCAGGAAGCTGCTGCTGATCGATCTCCACCACAGCGGCATTGTTGAGCCGGTTGTAGAGGACGTTGATGATGACCTGGCCGGGGTTGCTTTTCGGTTTGTCCTTGGCCTCCTTGGCGACAGGAAGATCGACGTCCTGATTGGACTGCAACACTTCGGTCGAACTGATGGACATGAAGAACACCAGCAGCACGAGCAAGATGTCGATCATCGGAGCAATTTGAAACTCCGGATCGGCTTCGGCCTCCGGCTTGCGGACGTGCTTGCCCTTCCTTTTGTGAGTGCCTTCAGACATTTTGGAAGATTACGCCCACTCGAGCGTGGCTCCGCAATGAGAGCAGGGGTTCAGACCGGGCTGGATGGCTCCGTTGCAAACGGGGCAATTGGTGGTGAGGGTCATGGAGACCGGGCGGGATTCTCCGGCCGTGCGGGACGGTGCGCCGGCCCCGGCTTCAAAGTTTTCGCCGATTTTGATGCCGGAGACTTCCTCGAAGGGGATGTCCTCGACCAAGCGGTTGAGCTTGTCGTCGGCGGTGACAATCACGATGGTGGCCTTGTTGCGGAAGTAGTAATAGAAGATAAAGGCCGGAATGGCGATAAACAGACCGCTCGCCGTGGCCATGAGCACTTCACCAATTCGCAAGGCCAGCCCACGTGGGTCGGTCACCCCGGAGGAACCCAGCACGGCGAAGGCTCCCATCATGCCGATGACGGTGCCGAGCAGACCGATCATCGGGGCGATAACTCCGATGACCGAGAGGTAGCTATTTTTTGTTTTCAGTTCCTGCCCCTCGCGGATGCCATGCTCGATCAGAGCATTTTCGACTGCTTCCTTGCCGCGACCGAGGCGTTCCAGAGCGCCGCGGAGCACCTTGGCGATGTAGGCTTTGTTGGCGCGGCAAATTTCCCAAGCTTCCTGGTAGTTGCCGGCTTCGATGGTGGCAGCGAGGGATTCTTCCAGCGCCTTGGGAGCAAGTTGCTCGTCCCGCATGGTGAGGAAAAGCTGGATGATGAAGGTGACCATGACGACGGAAGTGCCGAGAATGGCCAGCCAGATCATAACGATGAGGGGGCCACCATGGAGGATCGTCTCTAGGATATTCATCGATTCAGGCGCGGCCGGGGCGGCCCCGGCGGCGGCCTCCTCCGCCCACACGGCGGGAACCGTGGCGAAGAGCAACAGGCAGGTGAGAATACGATGGAGGAGGGTGTGGTGGGTTTTCTTCATGATGGAGGGTGTAAAAAAGTATTCAGGGGACGATGGTTTTTTTCTCGGTGACAAGGAAGGTGGCTCGTTCCTGTGCCTTGGCGACGACGGCCTTGTCTTCGTAGAAAAGGGTGACAGCCCTGAGGTAATCCTGCAAGGCTTCGGGATAAGTGCCCTCAGATTCGCGGATGATTCCCATTAAATAAAATGCCTGTCCGTACATGGCGCTCTTGCCCGCTTCGGCCATTTTAACTTTGGCCGCCTCGGTCACGATGGGCGTCAACTTGGTTTTTGCGGTGGCAAAATCTTTCTTGGACACGGCGAGGCGGGCCAGTCCGATATCGGAAAGCGAGGCGGAACCCGGATAAGCCTTCTGGAAGGCGGCAAAGGCCGCCTCCGCCGCCGGGAGCTGGTCCAGCGAAAGGTAAACTTCGCCCAGCAGGGCGGAGGCGCGTTCGGCCCAGGGAGTGGGCAGTCCGCGGAAGGTGTCTACCAGCGGCTTGAGCGCGGCGAGGGTTTTGTTGGCGTCGCCTTTGGCCCATTCGGCCAGCGCGTTTTCGTAGGGTGCCGGGGCAGCCTTGGTCACGGACGCGACCTGATCCATGGCGATGCTGGTCTCGGCCGGTCCGATCTTGATTTTGAGTTTTCCGTCAGCCACGGACAAAACCTGACCTTCGCTGCGCAGATTGTTTTTCTGAACCACGACGTCCTGGGCCGGGAGTTGGAGCACGATCCCAGCGATGGCCGAAAGGGCAATAATCAGGATGCGGGGGGACACGCTTGCTTTCATCTTTTAACTGCTTTAATCACAGCAGCCCCGTAAATCAACAGTTTCGCAGCCCTTTTTTTTCATGATCCATATTTTCCGCAAAAATCAACGTGTGCTGATGCTCATCGTCGCCATCCTCACCATCATCGCATTTATCTGGCTCTATAACCCCGAGTCCAGCATGGGCAATGCCGGGCCAAGCTCCGTGGCTCAGATCTACGGACGCGACCTGACCCAGGCGGACATTGACCGCGAAGTGAAAAATTATCAGCTCGCCCTGGCCCTTCAGCAATTCGATCTCATTAGCAGCCTGGGTGGCATGGCGGAGAATGAAAACGCCGCCCTGAGCGAGTTTGTTTTCAACCTGATGGTGCTGAAACGTCAGGCCAGGGAACTCGGCGTCGAACCGACCGATCTGCAAGTGGCCGACCGCATCAAGACCCTGCCGGTCTTTCAAACCGAGGGACAATTCGATCCGCGCAAATATGCGGAATTCACCGACCGCCAACTCGGACCCCGCGGGTTTACCGAACTCCAACTGGAAAATGTGATTCGCGATTCCCTCCGCCTCGACCGCATTAAGAATATCATCGGCGCGCCCATCGCGGTGAGCGCGGCGGAACTCCGCGAAGCCGGACGCCTCCTGCAAAAAGTGGACGTCGAGCAAGTGCGGTTTCCCCTCGCGGCGGCGGAGTCCGCCATCACCGTCACGCCGGAGGAAATCCAAGCCTTCTATGCGCGTAACCAAGCGATCCTGACGATGCCGGAAACCCGCGCTCTCGAATATGTCGAGTTTGTGCCCGCCGCCGGGTCAGCGCCGGCCGAGGGGAAATCAAAGATTGATGCTTTGCAAAAACTGGCCGATGCCGCCACCGCATTTAGTGAACAGGCAGCGGGATCGTCGTTCGAAAAAGCCGCCGCCGCTGCGGGATTAACCGTGCAAACCACCCCCGACTTCAACCGTGCCGGGACTGTGCAAGGGGAGTCCAAGGCTGATGCAGAGACTTTCAAAAACCTCGCCGCCGCCGCATTCCTGCTCAACGAGGCGGACCCCGTCAGCGATCCTCTTCAGTCCGGCGACAAATTTTTCGTGGTCCGATTGGCCCGCGTCAACCCGCAGCGTCCGCTGACCATTGACGAAGTCCGCCCCATGGCCGAGAGTCGCATCAAAGCCATTAAGGCGTCGAATCTCCTCCGCCAAAACGCCGATGCCGCCTTGGGGAAAATCCGCGAAGCTCTTTCCGGCGGAAAATCCTTCGCCGATGCCGCCACTGCCGCCGGACTCAAGATCGAGTCCTTCAAGGGTCTGTCCCTTTCCGGCGGAACGCTCGATCCGAACCAGCAGGAAGTCGCCCAGGCCACCTACCTTATGGGACCCGGCCAGGTTTCCGGTTTCCTGCCTGGACCGGACGGCGGTATTGCGGTTTATCTGGCCGCGCGGGCTCCATTGGATGAGGCCGAATTTGCCGCGCAGAAAACTGAAACCGAACCCGGCCTCTTGGAAAACAAAAAGCGCATGTTGTTCGTGTCCTGGCTGGCCTCAGCGCGTGAATCCGCCAAGATCTCCATCGCCCAGCAAGGGCGATAGGATGTCCGCGTCCTCTCAAGCGGCGGAGTTGTTCGAGGACGCCACGGGCGACTTTGCCCTCGGTGACTTGGACGCGGCCATCGGCAAATACCGGCAATGCGTCGCGCTCGATCCGGAATATTTCGACGCCTGGCACGCCCTGGGCATGGCCTTGATGAAGGCGGGCCATTTTCCCGAAGCCATCGAAGCGGGCCTCCGATCCGTGGACCTCAACCCCAACGACCAACTCGCCTGGTCCAGTCTCTCCCTGTTTTACGTCCGCAACAACCAGATCCCCGAAGCCGAAGCCGCCGGAGCCAAGGCGAAGGTGATTTCCTGGGGAGGGAAGATTAAAAAATAGTCCAAGGTCGAAAGTCCAAAGTCCAATCTCATGAAAATCGATCGTTTTGAGGATATCGAAGCATGGAAGGCAGGTCGGGAGTTGAGTAAAGTGATTTACCAAGCAACGAGACGACCGCAATTTTCAAGGGACTTCAGTCTGGTGGACCAAATTCGGCGCGCGGTGGTTTCTGTTACTTCGAATATTGCGGAGGGCTTTGAACGCGGGGGTGATCGGGAGTTTATACAGGCTCTCGCGGTGGCCAGAGGTTCCAGCGGTGAGGTGCGGTCTCAACTTTACGTTGCCCTTGACGAAGGGTATGTTTCTCAAGACCAATTTGACGAGCTCTGCGGTAAGGCACTCGCCGCGAGCCGTCTGATTGGCGGATTCATCAAATACCTTCAAGGTTCAGCACTGCGTGGTAGTAAATTCAAAGGTATTTGCTGAGACCTTGGACATTAGACTTAAGACTTTGGACAAAAATTTTTACATCACCACCGCCATTGATTACACCAACGGTGCACCGCATATCGGGCACGCTTACGAAAAGGTGCTGGCCGATGTCCTGGCGCGCTATCACCGGTTGAAGGGTGAGGAGGTTTTTTATCTCACCGGTGTGGATCAGCACGGACAAAAGGTTCAGCAATCCGCCGAGAAACAAGGCATCGCTCCCAAACAATTCGTGGATGGCATCACGGCGAAGTTTGTCGCGCTCTGGCAGAAACTTGACATCGGCTACGATGCCTGGGCCGCCACGACCGACCCGCTGCACAAAGCCTGCGTGCAAAAAATTCTTACCCGGCTCAACGCGGAAGGTCAGATCTACAAGGACAAACGCGGCGGTTATTACAGCGTGCGGCAGGAGCAATTTCTCACCGACAAGGAGCGCAACGAAACCGGGGAGTTCGGCCCGGAGTGGGGCGAGGTCGAGTTTCGGGAGGAGGAGAATTATTATTTCAAGCTGGCCGAGCACAAACCCTGGCTGCTCGATCTCATCGCCAAACGCAGTGCGACCGGCAGCGCGCTCGTCCTTCCGGAATTTCGCGTGGCGGAACTTCGCAATGCCGTGGAGAAACTCGAGGGCGATCTGTGCATCTCGCGTCCGAAAGCCCGGCTGGCTTGGGGCATCGAATTCCCCTTCGATCCCGATTTTGTCACCTACGTCTGGTTCGACGCGCTGGTGAACTACATCAGCTTCGCCCCTGGCTACGATCCGGCACCTGGCGCGGATTTGACCGGGTTCAAACGATGGTGGCCGGCGCTCCATGTCATCGGCAAGGACATTATGATTCCCGCGCACGGCGTCTATTGGCCGATCATGCTCAAAGCGCTGGGATTTTCCGACGAGGCCATCCCGCCCTTGCTGGTGCATGGCTGGTGGAACATCGGGGGAGCCAAGATGAGCAAGAGCCAGGGCAACATCATCGATCCCGATGCCCTGGCCGATAAATACGGCGCGGAGACGCTGAGGCATTATCTCATGAGCGACATTGTCACGGGTCGCGATGCGGATTTTTCCGAGGAACGGCTCGCGCAGCGTTACAACACCGACCTGGCCAACAATCTGGGCAATTTGCTCAATCGCGCTTTGAACATGGCGTCGAAATATCGCGCCGGAGTCCTGTTCCTGGGCGAGGCCGAAACGCGCGGCCGCGGGGCCGCCGCCGCCCGGCAGCATGTTCAGGCTTACCTCGACGCCATGGACCACCTTGCGCCCGATGCGGCACTGGCCGCGGCGGGCGCGCTGGCGACTTGGTGTAACGGGCTGGTCGAGGAAACCGCGCCGTGGAAACTCGCGAAGGATCCCGCCCACGCCGCAAAACTCGATGCCGTTCTCTATTCGCTCGCCGAGTCGCTTCGCATCATCGCCATTCTGATTTCGCCCGTGCTGCCCAATGCCGCCGCCGGTATCTTCGCGCAGTTGAATTGGGACAAACCCTTTCAACTAGCCGACGCCACCTGGGGTCTCCTCCCCGACGGCCATCAACTCGGTCAGCCCACGCCGCTGTTTCCGCGCCTCGAAATCAAAGCCACGGACGGCTAACATAAGTCGTCCTTACCATTTTTCACGAATGGCTGTTCCGGACTTCACTCCCACTTGGCGTCAACGGCTGGAATACCTCGGACTTTCCGCCCTCATCCGGCTGATTTGCCTCCTGCCATTTTCCGTGCTCCGGCCTCTGGCGAATTTGATCGGCTCCGTGGTTTACCTCTGCGACCAGCGTGGACGCGGAGTCGCCCGGGCTAATCTGGATTCCGCCTTCGGCGACACTTTCACGCCCGCGCGGAAAAAACAAATCGCCCGCGCCAGCTACCAGAATTTCGCCCGCACCATGATCGAGCTTTTCTGGTCGCCTAATCTCACCCGCGAATTCGCCACCTGGGTCGTGGACCCGGTCGGACTCGATAACCATCCGTGCCACCAGGACCCCACCCAATCGGCGATCTATCTTTGTCTGCACTATTCCAACTTCGAATGGCTCAGTCAGTTCTCCGCTTATTACATTTGCAACGGACCCGTGGTCACCCAGCGCTTCAAGAACCCCCTCATCAGCGACATCTTCTGCCGACTCCGCAGCAGCACGGGACATTCCATTCTGCCGCAGGAACGCGCCATGATCCGCATGCTCAAGCACCTCAAGGGCGGGGGAAAATTCCACATGCTGGTTGATCTCAATCTCGACCCCAGCGAGCCCAGCGTGATCATCAACGAATTCGGCGGCCTCAAAACCTGCGTCACCCAAATGCACACCGCCCTGGCCGAACGCACCGGTGCGCTCCTTGTCCCGGCCGAATGCCGCCCGCTGCCCGACGGCCGCTATCGCATGATTCTGCACAAGCCGCTCGATTTCCCCGCCGGCGCGACCCCCACGCAGATCGCCCAGCTTTGTTGGGATGCGTTGGAACCCTCCATCCGCGAACAGCCCGAATGCTGGCTTTGGCCGTACAAACACTGGCGTTTCCGTCCCGCAGACGACGTTTCGGGCCGCTATCCTTTTTACTCAAACGTAGCCAAACGCTTCGACAAACTCCTCAAAACGCATGTCTGACCTTCCTCCCTGGCAACCGCTCTGGCCCGAAGGGGCGCCTCTCGCCCTCGGCAAAAATGATCACGACATCCCTGCCTAGCGGCATTTTCCGCCCACTGCGTCCCCCAATGGCGCCGCCATGCTCGTCCTGCGGGTCGTGCTCCCGCCAGAATCTTCTGGGGGAAAATCCCTCCGTCGCCTGGTGTGAGGAAGTCTCGCCCGAACGCCACGTCAGCCCCGCCACGCCGCCTTGTTTCCTCTGGCACACGGTCGAGGATCCCGCCGTGGCAGTGGAAAACAGCTTCGATTTTGCCCTGGCCCTTCGGCGCGCCGGAGTCCCCTTCGAGTTGCATCTCTACGAAAAAGGCCAGCACGGCATCGGTCTGGCCCAGGGTCACCCCTGGACTCTCGAGTGTGCGCATTGGGTCTGCGCGACGTTTGGCTTGTGAATGGGTGGAAGACAAGATTCTTCCCGTCGGAAA
This sequence comes from Terrimicrobiaceae bacterium, assembly GCA_041746635.1. Lineage (GTDB taxonomy): Bacteria > Verrucomicrobiota > Verrucomicrobiia > Chthoniobacterales > Terrimicrobiaceae > CAMASH01. The sequence continues at coordinate 85,577 of JBGTGQ010000054.1, forward strand.
ATATGAAGGGAAACGCTTTGGACGCTTCGTCGTGCCTGCGGCAGCCTGTTTGACTCGTCCTTGACTCGGATCGCGCGTCGCGTGCTTTGCCTTGATTCCAAATTCAGCGCGGGCAAACTAAGCGTGGTGATGATCCGCATGGTCTGGCGGCTTTGCCTTGATTCCAAATTCAGCGCGGGCAAACTGCAGCTCGAATTCTTCTTGGCGTGGTCGCAGCTTTGCCTTGATTCCAAATTCAGCGCGGGCAAACTGGCTAACGGCTCTTATGTGCTGCGCAGATGCTTTGCCTTGATTCCAAATTCAGCGCGGGCAAACTGCGGTCTTTTTTCAGCCCAAGCTTGCGCAGGCTTTGCCTTGATTCCAAATTCAGCGCGGGCAAACTCGAGTTGAAGCGTAACCATTGGCCGTTGCGGCTTTGCCTTGATTCCAAATTCAGCGCGGGCAAACTTGGCTGGCCCGTGCGGCGAACCACCTCCAAGCTTTGCCTTGATTCCAAATTCAGCGCGGGCAAACTACGATGGAGGAACAGGACAAGCTGCATGACGCTTTGCCTTGATTCCAAATTCAGCGCGGGCAAACTCGGTCGGAAACCCAAGACGCTCCGATGCTAGCTTTGCCTTGATTCCAAATTCAGCGCGGGCAACCTGGAGAGGCTCGACAAGAAAGGCTTATGGTGCTTTGCCTTGATTCCAAATTCAGCGCGGGCAAACTATTTTTGCTTGTGGAGGCCGCGGTGGAAGTGCTTTGCCTTGATTCCAAATTCAGCGCGGGCTAACTTCCGGTTCGCTGGTCGGCGGCGAAGCCCATGCTTTGCCTTGATTCCAAATTCAGCGCGGGCAAACTCCCACTTGGGCTTTTACCGCTGCGGATGTTGCTTTGCCTTGATTCCAAATTCAGCGCGGGCAAACTCTCCAGCAGCGCAACGCGCCGATGTTGCCGGCTTTGCCTTGATTCCAAATTCAGCGCGGGCAAACTTTTTTTTGTTGAATCCCCGACTTAATGCCGGCTTTGCCTTGATTCCAAATTCAGCGCGGGCAAACTTCGGCATCGGCGGTCTCATGGACGGGGGTGGCTTTGCCTTGATTCCAAATTCAGCGCGGGCAAACTAATGAGTTCGGTGGGGAAGGGGAGTTCTTCGCTTTGCCTTGATTCCAAATTCAGCGCGGGCAAACTAGGCCCGCGCAGTGGAAGAGCGGATGCTGTGCTTTGCCTTGATTCCAAATTCAGCGCGGGCAAACTTATAGTCCGCGTCGGAATACCGGTCCGCCGCTTTGCCTTGATTCCAAATTCAGCGCGGGCAAACTCAGAAGCACCATGTCCGCAGCCCTATCGATGCTTTGCCTTGATTCCAAATTCAGCGCGGGCAAACTGCACCTGGAACGCTCTTGGAATTGGGCCTAGCTTTGCCTTGATTCCAAATTCAGCGCGGGCAAACTATCAAGGGGCCGAGGGCGCGTGCGTTGGTTGCTTTGCCTTGATTCCAAATTCAGCGCGGGCAAACTGGATCGTATAAACACCGCCATCCATCCTGCGCTTTGCCTTGATTCCAAATTCAGCGCGGGCAAACTGACTTCTGTTTCGCCATTGACGCGCATGTAGCTTTGCCTTGATTCCAAATTCAGCGCGGGCAAACTCGCGCAATTGCACGAGATCGGCCATTGTGGCTTTGCCTTGATTCCAAATTCAGCGCGGGCAAACTCCAGGTTCTTGAATTGCGCTGAACACTCCGGCTTTGCCTTGATTCCAAATTCAGCGCGGGCAAACTACGGCGGCAATGCTGTCGTTCGATGGGGTAGCTTTGCCTTGATTCCAAATTCAGCGCGGGCAAACTACGGGGATCGGAGACAACGCGCTTCACGCTGCTTTGCCTTGATTCCAAATTCAGCGCGGGCAAACTACTTCGGAGCGGATGGCGTGAGCGACGGCTGCTTTGCCTTGATTCCAAATTCAGCGCGGGCAAACTGTTTCTTTCGCCAACCACCTTGCAGTCTCGGCTTTGCCTTGATTCCAAATTCAGCGCGGGCAAACTGAAGAAAGATTTCCTGAAACCGTGGAAGCCGCTTTGCCTTGATTCCAAATTCAGCGCGGGCAAACTTATTTATCCCCCACCACGGGATCAGCAGAGCTTTGCCTTGATTCCAAATTCAGCGCGGGCAAACTCGCTGAAGCCAACCGGCTCAATTTGAGCCGGTTGGCCTTTTTCTTTTCCTAAGCTCGTCACCAAAACTGCGCCTGTTCCGGCAGTTCCTCTGGAGAAACCTGACTCGCCGGAGCCCCGTGGATGACGAAGCTGCGTTCCCATTGGGCCCGTGTCACGAAGATGGCCCGCACACTGCCTTCCGGCGGCAGGTTCTTTTTCACCCGTTCGATATGGGTCTCCTGCCGGGCGAACGTGACACAGGCCCGCGCATAGACGCTGAATTGCAACATCTGGTACCCGTCGTCCTTGAGCCATTCGCGAAAGCCGGTCGCAGCCTTTCGCTGCTCACGGGAGCCGACGGGCAGATCGAAGGCGACGACTAACCAGCCCATTTTGAATTTTTCGGTGTCCATGGCTTGTAAAGCCGGGGGTCGGCGCCGATGACGGCCCGGCGGAATCCGCGCACCGAGCCCTCGATGCAGCCGCGCACATCGAGTTCCAGGCCGAGGTATTCCACGCGCTCGAGGGGAAAACCGGTGACCCAGCGGCGGAATTCCGGCGTCACATCGAGTTGGAAGCCGTCTTCATTGCGCGATGCGCCTTCTGCGTTCCGCATTCGCCGCACCCATTGGGCCACGCGCCAGTCCACGCAGGGACGGAAGGGTTCCATCAAGTCGTAGGCGAGGGGAGTCGAGCGTTCGCGGGCGACATGGGAAATGCCGAAGGTCGGGTCGAGTCCCACACCGAAGAGTTTTTGCAGGATGGTGGAGAGGAGCACGGCGTAGCCGTAGTTAAGCAGTCCGTTGAGGCCGGGTAGGGAACGTTCGCGGGAGAAATCGCGTTCGCCCAGGCTGCGGCCGAAGATTTGCCAGAAAAGCTTCGCGCATTGGGCTTCCTTGTGCGGTTTCTTACTGGCGGCTTCGCTGGCCAGTGCGGGCAGGGCGACATCGTCGGGAGAAAGATATTCGGCCAGCGCACTTTGGTTGCGGCATTTGGCATCAATGGTCATTTGCCAAAGACGGGTGCGCTTTTTCTCATCGAGGCTGAGTTGGGCGCGGGAGAGGAGTGTGTCGGTTGAGCGGTTGGCGGGGAGGACGAGTGAGACGGGTTTGAACGACTCGCATATGATGAGGGCGACGCCGTGTTTGGCCGCTTCGAGAAAAAGATTGCTATGAATCTGCGCGGAGAAGCTGGTGATGATGATCGAGGCCACATCTTCCAGCGGCAGGCTTTTTTCTCCTTCGGCGGTCTTGCAGGTCAGTTGGCCATCGCGGCAACTCAGCGAGGCCTGGGGCGAGTCAATATTGACGATGTGGAAGCTCATGCGATTGCGGATTGGCGAATGCGGAGCGTGAAACGGAATCAGTCGTCGGGGAGGAGACTTTCGGGCAGGGCGAGGAGTTCCGTGCCGGTTTCGGCCCGCCATTCCACCCGGCCGTCATCGAGGATGTTTACGATGACACCCCGCAGAGTGCCCTTGAGGGTTTTCACACGATCGCCGGGCTGGAAATCGGAAATCTGTGATAGAGATTCCACTATGCTTTTCATGGCCTCATGATCGAGCACCTCGGCGAGACGGATTACTTCGGCGCGTCCGTCTTCCCACTCTCGGCCGCACGTTTCTCCACTTTCTGAATTAAGGCCGTGTTGAGCGCCTCCTCGTGCGCAGAGTCCTCGGTTGAGGTCGGTGACAGACTGCCAACTCCAGTTTGCGAGAAAAGCGGCTCGGCTTTGTAGCGGTGATTGTTCGCCAAGGCTACCTCTGCGATGTCTTCCATCGTCAGATGCTCCAGAAGATCCAGCCGCAGTTTCATTGCTCATAGATGCTACCGCCTAGAGGGCAGACTAGCAAGTCGCGGGAGCTTTACGAGAGGGAAAGCGGTCGATGGGCGCCAGGTGACGTAGCTGGAAATCGAACGTTGAACAGAGCATTTTGTGCAAATCTCATTATGTGGACTTGCCTGTCAAAGTCGCAGGCAAAATTTGAACGCCGTCGCGAAGCAAAGCAACTATTGGAGCATTCCCCTTGGAAAGTTTGATCCCATCTGGCGTGGCCAAATCGAGAGCCAATCCATAGGCAACTGTATTCTTGGTGGAAAGTATTCGCCAGGTTCCTCGCCGTGAGCCTGTGGGGACGTGAATGAGCTGCCCGTTCCGCAATATGAAAGGCGTTTTGCCAGCGTTTCTCGTCTTCAATTCGCGGATGCGATGCCAGACCTTATGCCATGGAATAATCAAAAAGTTTTCCTCTCCCTCTGGGACGTGTTCAAGTATTGCCAGTCCGTAGTTTTCGCCGATGACGAGGGCTCCTTTGAGGGCGCTGAGTTTTCCATTGGCAAGTCCCATGAGCTTGGCGGTTTTTTCGTCGGAGAACTTTGCCGCCTGTTTTTTGCCGTCCGGCCCGCGCATCCGCTGGCGCAGGGTGGCCACGCCTTCGTTCACCGCGACGACGCGCCAGGTGTTTTGTTCGGCGCGGACGCCGCCCATGTCCTTCGGGATGTGTTGGACCACGCGGCGCTGGGCGAGGGTGGAACGAATTTGCGCGACCAGGGATTTTGGAGGTTCCTGGGCGAAGAGGACGCCGTTGGGGGTTTTCTGGTAGAGACCGGTGGCGAGGAGCAGGGCGTTATCTTCGGCGGTGCGTTGTTTCTCGCGGCGCACGATGGCTTCCCAGAGGCGTCCGTTTTTGGGGAAAAAATGATGGGTCAGGCTGATGACGATGGCATCGAGGGCATGGTGCATGTGCGTGACATCGCGGATTTCCGTTTTGGTCTTCACGTTGCCGCCCGCTTCCAATACGCGGGGATTGGCGGCGGCGAGGCAGCCGATGAGCTTCCAGCCGGTGCGGATGGTGCCGGTGACACTGCCGGGCAGGCTGGTGATCTCGTGGGGCTGGAGATGGGGCAGGCTGCGGCGCAGGACCAATGCTCCTAATCGTGTAAGATGGGAGGTGACGGTGAGGTCGCGCGGCAGGAAGCCAGCGTTCTTATCTTCCCATTTGGGGAGCAAGAGGAGCTGCTTGCGACGGCGTTTGCGGCGGACATCATCGTCATGTCCTTTCCACGCTTCCAGCTTTTCTGTGAAATCCTTGAATTGCTTCAGGGTCCAAACGCCGAGGCGATCCCGCTCGGCCAGATTTTCCGGCTGATTGATTTCCTCGATGAATTGCAGAGCGGTACGGTTTTTCTTGGCGAGGTTGATTCCCTTGGTGGTGATGACAAGGGAGTCGAGGCTGTTCGACGGGCGTTCGCTGTAGGGGATGATGTGGTCTTTGTCCCAATTATCGGGATGGAGCAAATCTTGCGGGTCAAAGGTGCGTCCGCTGTAGGGACAGGTCCAGCCGAGGTCTTCGGCGACACGGGCCTTGCGAATAATACCTGGTGAGGGATTCGGAATGCCTGCGGCTTGCAGCTTTTTGACGACGGATTTGAAATTGCCGAGCCGCAAGCCCATGTCTTGTGCGACGGCCTTGGCAGATTTGCCCGATAATTCCTGGAGTTCGCTGTTTATTTCAATCGCCACGGAACGGATGCGTTCGGAATTGCCTGCGCAGAGGGATGGATCGGCCACGATGTCGTCGGTGAGGCGTTGCAGGATGAGGAGACGGTGGCGGATAAGGTGGTTGTTTGTGAGTTGGTCGAGGGGCTTTTTTAGCGCGGCTTCCGTCATGGAGTCGGTGGTGACGAGGCAGCCGTCCTTGGGCTTGTCCTCGCCGCCGAGAGGATCGTTGGCCTTGCATTTGCGACGCGGGTCGAGTCCGGCGAGGACTTCATCGGAGGCTTGTTTCAGGATGTGCCGCGCATAGGGGGCGCGTCCGGTGAGGCGTTCGGTTTTTAAGGGAGAGTCGAGAGGTTCGGTTTCCTCGGTCTTATTGGCTTTGGAGGGTTTGGATTTTTTTGCGGCTTCTTTCGCGGCGGCCGCATCTCGCGCTGCTTTCAAGATGTCGGCTGGGTTGGTGCCGATGTCGGCGCACCATGCGAGAAGTTGATTGAGGGTGAGGACTTCGCCCTTGCGCCACTTGCCGCGGGCGCGTTTCTGGATGCGCTCGGGGAGATGGGGCCAGAGGAATTGCACGCGGTCGCTCTGGATGAGCTTTTGTACGGGGTCGAGGACAAGGGCTTTGGCTGCCTCGGGGTGCATGAGCATGGTTTCGAGGTTGTTCGCCATGGTGCCCGTTGCCTCGACGACGGCTTTTGTCAGTTGGGTGGGGGTGAAGGCTCCGGCGGCTTGCATCTTGGCATGGATGGCGGCGCGTTCTTCCTTTGTGAGGGCGGGTTCGGCTCGCACGATGCGGATATTCGCAAGCTGCATGAGCCAGCGGTAGTGGAGGAATTCGGGGGTGGATTTGGCGCAGGTTTTACCGCCGCTGACGGGGCAGGGTGTGATGATGCGGTTATCAAAACGCGGAACGGACTGGCCGAAGAGCAGCCCGCCGTCGAAGCGTTTGGCGAGCTTGTAAGCGGGACAGGGCAGGACGCGGGCATCATCCATGAGGGCGTGCTCGAAAGTTTCGTCGAGATGAGGAAGCTTGCCCATGTGAGCATGAAGGATTCTGCGAACCTCTTTTTCCACTATGCTGCGAGGAAATGCGGCGTTGAGGCCTTTGAAGCGCTTTTGTGAGGAGATTTTGCCGCCGCTCACTTCGACGCCGAGCTCTTTACAAAAAGTCTCGGCCATCGTGGTGGTGCCGTGACTCTGCATGAGCTTTCTGGCGTTTTCTTCCTTCTCGGTGTCTTCGTCGTCATTGTCGGAGATCTCGGAATTGCTCCAGCGGCGATTGCCGTCGTAGCCGCGATTGTGGGCGTACCAGCGAAGCACGTCCCAGAGTTCCGGCCAAGTGAGGAGTTTGCCGTCAACGAAGACGCGGGCGGCAAGAAGCCACGGGGCGGAGTGGCCACCGGCTTGCTTGTGCTTTGCCGCAATCTGCTCGGGACTGAGAATGTTGAGATGGACGAGGAGTTGCTCAATGCGCTGGATGCGGCGTTTTGTGGAACGGATGTGACGGCGCTGTCGGCGAAAGTCGCGGCGTTTGCTGGCAAGGCAATCGTCGGCTGGGAAGGTGACGACACCAGTTCCCAGAATGTTTGGCAGGGTGTCTTTGGCAGACTGGAGCACGGCCCAGCCGATGGAGCTGTGGCCAACGTCGTAGGCAAGTTGAAGATCGCCGTTTGATCCGGAGGATTTTTCTGTTGTCGGGGCGGATTGGAGGGTGTATTTTTTCATCTGGAATCAAGACAAAGTTAGGAGCGCAGGCAGTTCTTTCTCCACGCCAGTCGTGTGACACCTGCAACAACAAGCGCTTTTAAATCAAGAGACGGAGCCTTAAAAGCTCCGTCTTTTGCTTTTTTGGGGCGGGTTCACGAACGTTCGATCAGCTCCCCGCGAAAGATGTGATGCGGTTGGTTGGGGATGGAACCAGGCGTCAGTTTGCCGGTGAGGTTGCTGCGGGCGGCGTCGCAGCAGGAGTTGGCGAGGAAACCGGCGGCTCCGCCGGGACGATCTCCACCCTCTTCGGTGCTTCTATCGTTTCCAGATAGGTGAATTTCCCATCCTCCACCCGGATCACGATGCCCGGTTTGTTGGGGTTGCGATCCTGGTCGAGGGAGATTTTTCCCGTCACTCCGGGAAAATCCTTTGTCGCAGCCAGCGCGTCCCGCAGAGGGGCCGCCTCGGTCGTCCCGGAACGCGTTAATCCATCCACCGCCAGGTAGACCGCATCGTAAGCCAGCGCCGCCAGCGGGGGCGGAGCCGCGCCATATTTGGCCGTGTAGGCCTCCACGAAATGTTTTACTTCCGCCGCTTTGCTTTCCACCGCGAAGTGGCCGGAGAAATAGCAATTATTCACCGCCTCGCCGCCCACCTTCAGGAACTCCGGCGAATCCCACCCATCCGTGCCGAGAAAGGGCACATCCAGTCCGGCCTGCCGGGCCTGCCGGATGATCAACGCCGCGTCGGAGTAGTAACTCGGCAGAAAAACGATCTCCGGCATCCGCGCCTTGATCGCATTCAACTGCATGGCAAAATCCTTGTCTCCCGCGCGATAGAATTCCTCCGCCACGATGGTCGCGCCGCCCGCCAGGAAATCCTTCTTGAAACTCTCCGCCAGGCCGGCGCTGTAGGGATTCGAGGGATCGAAAAGAATCGCCGCCTTCACCGCATCAATCGATCGTGCGAATTTCGCCATCACTGCCGCTTGAAAAGCATCGGTGAAGCACACGCGGAAAATGTAATCCCCCGTCGCCGTCACCTTCTCGTTGGTCGATCCGGGCGTGATCATCGGCACGTTCCTCTCCTGCGCGAGGGGCGCGGCAGCCAGCGAACGGTCCGTCGCGATTTCCCCGATCAAGACCGCCACCTTGTCGTCGTCGATGAGCTGATTCACCACGATGCTCGTCTCATCATTTTGTGATTGCGTGTCCTTCACGATCAGTTCCAACGGGTGGCCCAGCACGGGGCCCGTGGTGTTGATTTCCTCCACCGCCAACCGCGCGCCATTGATCGCGTCGTTGCCAAAGGAAGCCTGCGCTCCCGACATGGAGGCGAAAAAACCGAGACGCGTGGTGAGGGAATCTTCTCCCGGCTGAGGCGTCGGGGTGGGAGCGGCCCTTGACGGCTTTTTATCGCAGCCCGCGAGAAGAACGTAGGCAGCCCCCAACGCCACGACGTAGGAAGAGGTAAGCTTCACGGCGCGCAGTGTAGTGAGGAAGCCGCCGCGCGCAACTGTCGAGTTGTGGGCAAATCCCACCCATGGAGCGGCTTGGCTCCGCCCGAGTCGTTAAACACCCTGGGCAGAGAGAGGAGGCCGCGTCCCTCATTTCCATTGACCCTGTCGGCGGCACCTGAGACCCCTTGAGGCCGATGATTTTCCGCCGGTTATTTTTCATTTTCGGAGCGTGTGCGGTCGGGCTGGTGTTCCTTGGCTGCGGCCGCGAGGAGAAAGCGGTGGAACTCCCTCCACCGGTGGTGACGGTAACGCAGGCGGTGGAAAAATACGTGAAGAATTGGGACGACTACACGGGCCGGCTGGCTCCGACAGGCACGGTGGAGGTGCGGCCGCAAGTGAGCGGGTATCTCATGGAAACAAAATTCCAAGATGGCGACATGGTGAAAAAAGGGCAGCCGCTTTTTATCATTGATTCGCGCCCGTATCAGGCGGAATACAACCGCGCGAAGGGGGAGTATGACAAGGCGGAGTCGGCCTTCCCGGCAGCAACGCTCTGGAGACGGCCCATGCTGTCCGCAAAACGATGGAGGAGCTGAAGAAGAATTTCCCGGCCGGGGTGGATTACAAGATTGTCTATGACACCACGGTTTTCGTGAGCGAATCCATCAAGGCGGTGCAGCACACGCTGCTCGAAGCCGTGCTGCTGGTGGGTGTGGTGGTTCTGCTCTTTCTCCAAAGCTGGCGGGCCACAATCATTCCGCTGGTGGCGGTGCCGGTGTCGCTCATCGGAACGTTTGCGGCGATGGCAATGTTCGGGTTTTCTCTGAACACGATTTAGCTCTTCGGTCTGGTGCTGGCCATCGGCATCGTGGTGGATGATGCCATCGTGGTGGTGGAGGCGATCGAGCACAAACTGAGCCTGGGCCTGTCACCGCGCGACGCGGCGCGCGAGGCCATGGGCGAGGTGGGTGGCGCGGTGATCGCGGTGGCGTTGGTGCTGGCGGCGGTGTTTATTCCGACGGCGTTCATCTCCGGCATCACGGGTCAGTTTTTCCGGCAATTTGCGCTGACCATTGCGGTTTCGACGGCGATCTCGGCTTTTAATTCGCTCACCATGAGTCCGGCGCTGGGCGTGTTGTTGCTGCGTAGCAAAAGCGCGCCGAAGGATTGGCTGACGAGATTTCTCGATGCGACGCTAGGGTGGTTTTTCCGTGGCTTCAACAAGGCCTTCGATTCGGTCGCGCTGCGTTATGGCAAGGCGGTGGGCTGGCTGGTGCGCAAGCTCGTGATCTGTGTGGTGGTGTATCTTGGTTTTCTCGCGCTGACGGGCGTGGGTTTCAAGACGGTGCCGACGGGTTTCATTCCGCAGCAGGACCAGGGCTATCTCATCGTCAATTGTGAACTGCCCAACGCCGCTTCACTGGAACGTACCGAAGCGGTCACGGAGAAAGTCCTCGCCATGCTGCAGAGCACACCGGGGGTGAAAAACAGCCTCGTCATCAATGGCTTCTCGATGCTGGCCGGCAGCAGTCAGTCGAATATGGGCAGCGTCATCGTCATATTGGATGAGTTTGGAAAACGGCGATCCTCGGATGAAATTCTGGACGAGTTGCGGGGGAAATTTAATGAACTGCCCGAGGCGCTGGTGCTGGCCTTCGGGCCGCCGCCGATTCAAGGGCTGGGTTCGACTGGTGGTTTCCGCATGATGGTGCAGGACCGCAGCGGGGGAAATTTCAAACAGCTGGAAGCCGTCGCACAGAGCCTGACCACGGCGGGGGATCAGCAACCCGGCTTGGTGGGATTGTATTCCAGCTTCCGCGCCGATCAGCCGCAGATGTATGTGGACGTGGACCGGGTGAAGGCCAAGAGCATGGACGTGCCGTTGAATAATGTCTTCGACGCGCTGCAAATCTATCTCGGGTCGGCCTATGTGAATGACTTCACCTACCTCGGACGTTCGTTTCAGGTGAACGCCCAGGCGGGCAGCATGTTCCGGGTCACGCCAGCGGACATTCTCAAACTCAAGACGCGCAACGCGCACGGGCAAATGGTTCCGTTAAGTACCATGGCCTCGATCGAGGAACGCCTAGGCCCCGGTACGATTACGCGGTATAATCTCTACACGGCGGCGGATATTTCCGGCGGCACCCAGCCGGGCACCAGCACCGGGCAGGCCATCCAGATCATGGAAGATCTCTGCCGCAAAACGTTGCCGCAAAATATGAGCTTCGAGTGGACTGATTTGACCTATCAGCAAATCCTCGCGGGCAACACCGCACTCTTTGTTTTCCCGCTTTGCGTGTTGTTCGTTTTCCTTACGCTGGCGGCACAATACGAAAGCTGGGCGCTGCCTTTCGCCATCGTGCTGATTGTGCCGATGGGCATTCTCTCCGCGCTGGCCGGGGTGCTATTCCGGGGGATGGACAACAACATTTTCACCCAAATTGGCTTCGTTGTTCTGGTCGGACTCGCGTGTAAAAATGCCATCCTCATCGTCGAATACGCCAAACAAATTCAGGAGACCGGCAAAGACGCCATTGCGGCGGTGATCGAGGCGAGCAAACTGCGTCTGCGGCCGATTCTGATGACGTCGTTCGCGTTCATTGCCGGCGTGGTGCCTCTCATGCTCAGCAGCGGGGCCGGGGCGGAAATGCGACAGGCGCTGGGTACGGCGGTCTTCGCCGGGATGCTGGGCGTGACGTTCTTCGGAATTTTCCTGACGCCGGTGTTTTACGTGCTGATCCGGAAATTCGCGGGGCGCAAGGTGGCGGTGAAGACCCAGCTCTCTACCGTATAAGCGGGATTTCTAAGGAAAGCAGGAAAAAAAAATCAGCGGAGGAGGGGGCATAGAATGGTGGAGTGGCGGGCTCTGTCGTTCGGGTGTCTCAACGGAAAGTGAACGAATGGACACAGTGTTGGCGTTCACGCTTTAGCGTGTGTTTTTCAGAGCAGCCTAAAGGCTGGACTCCAACGCGGGAGTCCTTGGGCCGGGCATTCTGAACCTACCCTTTCCCCGTCTCGCGCAGGTGGGCGAAGCCGACGAGCTTGCGGCCCCGTTCGTCCCAGAGTCGGAAGGTCAGGCATTTAAGGCTGGCGAGGAGGCCGATGGAGGTCACGGTTTGGAAGAGGGGTTCGGCGTAGTGGCAGCGCTCGAGGTTGTAGTTGGGGATGCGCGGGCTGAGGTGGTGGATGTGATGGAAACCGATGTTGCCGGAGAACCATTGCAGCACCTTGGGCAGTTTGTAAAAGCTGCTGCCCTTGAAGGCAGCATCGGCGAAGTCCCACTCTTCCTCGCGCTCCCAATAGACGCCCTCGAATTGATGCTGCACGTAGAAAAGCCAGGTGCCCAGGCTTCCGGCCACGCCAATCACCGCGACTTGCAGGATGAGATAGGGAACGAGGCCAAAAAGGAAACTCAGGCCGACGATGAGCCCGAGCAGGGCGAGGTTCGTCCAATGGACGGATTGCCGCTCGCGCCGATTCGCTTGGTGGGAGTGGGGCAGACGGTGTTTCACCAGAAACATGGCCAGCGGGATGAGTCCGAACAGCACGACCGGATTGCGCACCAGCCGGTAGCCGAGTTTTTCCCAGCGCGAGGCGGCGAGGTATTCTTCCACCGTCATGGTGGGGACGTCGCCGGTGCCGCGATGGTCGAGGTCCGCCGCCGAACTGTGGTGGAGGGCGTGTTCCTTGCGCCACAAGGAGTAAGGCGTGAACGTGAGCACACCGGTCAGAAATCCCGTCACGTCATTGGCGAGCTTCGTTTCGAAAAACGAGCCATGGCCGCAGTCGTGAAAAATAATGAACACCCGCACCAGCAATCCGCCCGCGAGGAGGACCAGCGCCGCCGTGAGCCAATACGAAACGGAAATGCTCCAATACATCGCCGACCACACGGCCACGTAGCTGCCGACCGAGTTAATCAACTGCCAGACGCTCCGCCGGAGGGAAGGGCGTTGATACTTCATCACGATTTCCTTCCAATTTTCCGCGGGCGTGTCTTTCCCGTTGCCCGCAGTGTCTTGCATGCTACGACAGTATCGGGTTTTCCCCAGTGTCAAGCTATGGGGTGTTTACCCTATGGTGAGAGTGGCACGGGGCCGGTTTGGATGAGTGGAGCAGGCTAAGCGGCAAAGGGGGGCGCAGGTGCCGATGAAAGCGGAGTTGCCGGGGGGGCTTGTTGCTCACGAGAGAATTGTCGTCTTCTTGGTGGAAGATGAAACGGAAGAAGACGTTGTAAGGGCGGTTGGCACAACCGCCTCTACAATTTTTGGAATTTGTCGGACGCTTCCTAAATCTCGACCTGCTTGCCGATCTCGATGGTGCGGTTGCTGGGGAGGTGGAAAAATTGGGCGGCGTTCTGGGCGTTTTTGGCCATGGCGATGAAGACGTTTTCGCGCATGCGGGGGAGGCCTTTGTTTGATCTCACCAAGGTTTCGCGGCCGAGGAAGAAGGTGCTTTTTTCGATTTCGATGGTGACGCCTTGTTTGGCGGCTTCGGTGACGACGGCCTGGATGGTGGGGATTTCCATGAAACCGAAGCTGGCGTTGATCTGGTAAAACCCTTCGGGAAGGGGTGTGATGGTGAGTTTGGTGGAGTCGTCCACGTAGGGAATGCGGGCGGAGAGAATGGTGAGGACGATGTTGCGTTCGTGGAGAATGTGATTGTGAGTGAGATTATACGAAAGCGAGTTGGGGGTGATGTCGGGGGAGGAGGAGAGGAAGATGGCGGTGCCTTTGACGCGGTGGGGACGGAGAGCGGGGTCAAGGACGCCGGACATGGCGATGGAATCGACAAAGCCGGGGAGGGTGAGGGCGTTGCCCATCTGGCTGCGGATGTAGGTGCGGCCGATTTTCCAGGTGGTCATCATGTAGAAAACGGCGATGCCGATGCAGAGGGGGAGCCAGCCGCCATGGGTGATTTTGAGCATGTTGGAGGCGAAGAAGGCGGTTTCGATGGCGAGGAAAATGGCACTGACAGTGAGGGCGCGGGAGCGGCTCCAGCCCCATTGTTTCTGGGTGACGACGAAAAACAGGCAGGTGGTGGCCATCATGGTCATGGTGACGGCGATGCCGTAGGCGGCGGCGAGGGCGGAGCTGGAGCGGAAGCTTACGACGAGGGCGATACAGGCAGCGGCAAGGGCCCAGTTGATGGCGGGGATATAGACGCGGCCGGACGTTTCGTGGCTGGTGTAAAGGATCTGGATGCGGGGCAGGTAGCCCATTTGCATAGCGGCGGTGGTGAGGGAGAAGACACCGGAGATGAGACCTTGCGAGGCGATGACACCAGCCATGGTGGCGAGGAGGACGAGGGGGAGGGTGGCCCATTCGGGGGCGAGGAGGAAGAAGGGGTTGACGTGGGTCCCGGGGTTCGAGAGGACGAGGGCACCCTGGCCGAGGTAGTTCAGCATGAGGGCGGGGAGGGCGATGTAATTCCAGGCGGCGCGGATAGGGATGCGGCCGAAGTGACCCATGTCGGCGTAGAGCGTTTCCGCGCCGGTCACGGCGAGCACGACGCTGCCGAGCACGATGGTGGAGGTTCGGGGGTGGTCGAGGAGGTAGTCGAGTCCACTAAGGGGATTGAATGCGGCGAGCACAGCGGGATGGTGGATGATCTGGAGCAGGCCGAGGAACCCGATGACGCAGAACCAGAGGAGGACGATGGGGCCGAAGGCCTTGCCGATGAAGTTCGTGCCGAAGCGCTGGACGGAGAAAAGGGCCAGCAGAATGATGACGGCGAGGGGGACGACGGCATGGCTGAAGTGGGGGGAGATGACCTTGAGACCCTCGACCGCCGAGACGACGGAGATGGCGGGGGTGATGACGCCGTCGCCATAGAGTAAGGCCGCGCCGAAGACCCCGATGGCACCCATGAGGAGGACGGGTTTGCTGAGATGGGTGCCGGCGGATGGGGCGGGAAAGGCCAGGTTCAACAGGGCGAGGATGCCGCCTTCGCCGTGGTTGTCGGCCCGCAGGACGAGGGTGACGTATTTGATGGAAACAACGATGATGAGGGCCCAAAGGATGAGGGAGAGGATGCCAATGGTGGAGGCGGAAGGATCGACTTCGCCGCTGTGGTGGAGGCATTCCTTGAAGGCGTAGAGCGGGCTGGTGCCGATGTCGCCAAAGACCACCCCGAGCGCCCCGAGTATGAGGGCGGCCTTATGTTTTCCTGTGGGATCGGTCGGTGCGGACATTCTTCTTTTCCTGCGGTGCGGGCTTGTTCTGCCACTCCGCAGGGAGTTGGGCTATGAAAAAGAGAGGGGCTCTAAGGAAAGCAGGAAGGCAGGAGAAATGGTGGGCTGCCGGCGGAACAGTGTAGGTGGGGGTTCGTTTCCCATGCCGAAGCTTGCCAAGGGGCGGGGGAGACGGTTTTCTGGCGGCTGTAAATTTATTACGAAAATTATGAGCCTAGACATTCCTTCTCTTGAATTGGCCGCCCGCGACGCGCGGGGTCTGGCGATGGACGCGGTGACGAAATCGAAATCGGGCCATCTTGGCCTGCCGCTCGGGGCAGCGGAAATCGGGGCGGTGCTTTACGGACACGCGCTGAGCCACAACCCGGACGAGCCGCGTTGGTTGAACCGCGACCGGTTTGTGCTCTCGGCCGGACATGGCAGTATGTTCCTTTACGGGTGGCTGCATTTGTCGGGGTATGCGTTGTCGATGGAGGAGGTTTCCAATTTCCGCCAGTTGCACAGCATCACGCCGGGACATCCGGAGTTTCACGAGACGCCGGGGGTGGAGGCCACGACGGGGCCGTTGGGGCAGGGGGTTTCCAATGGGGTGGGGTATGCCATTTCGGCCAAGATGTGCGAGGCGCGGTTCAATACGCCGGAGCACAACATTTTTGATCATCACATCGTGGTGCTGGCGGGCGATGGCTGCTTGCAGGAAGGCATTTCGCAGGAGGCGGCGGCCCTGGCGGCGCATTTGCATCTGGATAACCTGATTTTGTTTTACGATTCCAATAACGTGACCCTGGACGCGATGGCGCCGATGACGCAGAGCGAAGACACGGGTGCACGATTCAAGGCTTACGGCTGGGACGTGCAGGAGATCGATGGGAATGACCTGAAGGAAGTCTTGGGCGCGTTTGAAAAAGCCAAGGCGGCTACGAGCGGGAAGCCGCAATTCATTATTGCCAAGACGCTCATTGGCAAGGGCATCCCGGAGGTGAGTGGGACGAACAAGGCGCACGGCGAGGCCGGCGTGAAATTTGTGGCGGAGGCGCGCAAGGCGCTGGGTCTGCCGGAGCAGACGTTCTTCGTCGCGCCGGAAACGAAGGCGTATTTCGCCAAGCACAAGGAGTCTCTCAAAGCGTCTTACGCGCAATGGGAGGTCACGTACAAAGCATGGCGCGCGGGCAATGGCGACCTAGCAACGGAGCTGGATGCGGCGATCGCGGGCAAGGTGCCCGATTTGCTGAAGGTGATTCCGAAATTTGATCCGGCCGCGAACATTGCCACGCGCAAGGCCGGCAGCGACGTGCTCCAACCCGTGGCGGCGGCGATGCCGTTGCTCATTTCGGGCAGCGCGGATCTGCATGGCTCGACCCTCAATTACATCAAGGACGGCGGGGATTTCACCCCGCAGAACCGCGAGGGGCGCAATCTGCATTTCGGCATTCGCGAACATGCCATGTGCGGGCTGATGAATGGCATCGCTTATGACGGAATTTTCCGTCCCAGCGGCGCGACGTTTTTGGTGTTCAGCGACTACGGACGGCCTTCCATCCGCATCGCGGCGCTGTCGAAGCTACCGGTGGTTTATATTTTCACCCACGATTCTGTAGGCGTGGGCGAGGACGGTCCCACCCACGAGCCAGTGGAAACGGTGGCGGCCTTGCGTGCGATTCCCGGGCTGGATGTGATTCGTCCGGCGGACCCCGAGGAGACGGCGGGGGCCTTTGCGGCGGCGTTTGAGAAGACCGACGGGCCGACCATGCTGGTGCTGTCGCGGCAGAATCTGCCGACGCTGAATGACATTCCGGTCGAGACGCGGCGTGAAGGAGCTTTCAAAGGCGGATACATTGCGAAGAAAGAAACGGCCAAGCTGGAATTAATCCTGCTGGGCACGGGCAGCGAGTTGCAGCACGCGCTCAAGGCGGCGGAGCAACTTGGGCCGGGGACGCGGGTGGTTTCCCTGCCGTGCTTCGAGCGGTTCGAGCGTCAGGATGCGGCCTATCAGGAAAGCGTGTTGCCGAAGGCAGTGCGCAAGCGCGTATCGATCGAGGCGGGCGTGTCCGATCCGTGGTTCCGCTACGTCGGGTTGGATGGCAAAGTGGTCGGAATCGACCGCTTTGGTCTCAGTGCGCCCGGGCCGACAGCGATGAAAGTACTAGGAATGACGGCGGAGAATGTCGTGGCGGCAGCAAAGTCGCTGTAGGTGGAGGGAAAACTTTGTCGTTTCCCATCATCATGGGTGCGGACGAAGCAGCGCCCTCCATTTGCATAAGGGCCCCGATGGGTCTTAGGTGATTGCCCATGTCGTTACAGAAATTCGATCCTGAGGAAATCCGGCGGAAGTCGGCGGAGTTTGAGACTGCTTCGCTGGAAGACATCCTGCGCTGGGCTTGGGAGGCCTACGGGGCGCGCGCAGCGATCGGGACGAGTTTCCAAGGAGCGGGCTTGGTGGTGATGCATACGGCCAAGCAGGCGGGGCTGGGTTTTCCGGCTTTTACTTTGGATACGGGCCTGCTTTTTCCCGAGACGCTTGACCTCAAAGCCAGAATTGAGGCGTTGTTCGGCTTCACGATCGAATCGCTGAAGCCGGAGCAAACGGTGGACGAGCAGGCAGCGGAACATGGGCCGGAGTTGTGGAAGCGGACTCCGGATCTCTGCTGCACACTACGCAAAGTGCTGCCACTGCAACAGAAGCTGAGCGAATTGGATGTCTGGATCACGGGTCTGCGCCGCCAGCAATCCGAGGGGCGTGAGAAGACGCAAATCGCGGAACTTTATCACTTCGATGTCCTGCGTGATCGCTACATTCTCAAATTGAATCCGATGGCGAATTGGTCGCGGGATCAGGTCCAGGCTTATCTGCGCGAGCACGGGATTCCGACGAATCCGCTGGCCTCGCGCGGCTACCGCTCCATCGGTTGTGTTCCCTGCACGCGGCCGGTGGGCGAGGGGGACGACGAGCGGGCGGGACGTTGGACCGGATTCGACAAGAGCGAGTGCGGGATCCACACGTTTCTGGGCGCAAGCATTTAAGGATTCTTTTCGGGGGGAGGAAGGACGGCCCGGCGTTTTTTGAACACGCTGGCCAAATAGGCTGCAATCACGCCAAGCGCTGTGCCGCTGAGGTTCAAAAAAACATCTTTGACGGACGCGCCGCGGGATTTCATGAGATATTGAATGAGTTCGCTGCCGGCCGCCAAAACGAAGGCCACAATAAAGACGAAGCCGATGGCGCGAAGAGCGCGGTTTTTGCGCGGGACTGTGAGCATTTGCTGGGCCCGCAGGACCAGGATCGCCAGCACGGCGAACTGCACAGCATGCATGGTCTTTCGTAACATGAGGGTGATCCGGTAAGCCTCAGACTCCGGCATTTTTGGATTCCACTGCAAGAGCCAGGGCCGGATAATGCGATAGGAATTACTGGACGAGCCCACATCGGAGGACGCGAAAATAATGACGGACATCCAAATGACGGCCGGCAGCCAGCGTTTTGCGAAAAGTGAAAAACCTTCCAAGAGGTTTGTCATGCGGTGATCAACCAGTCCCTGTCAATCTATTGCGCTGCGGCCGGTCCGAACGTGAACGGGTGGGGCGAATGACCATAAATCCTGCTGTGAAATGAATCCTGTCACGATTTCCCGCCCGGAAATTCCTCCGGCTGGGCGGACTGGGTGTTGCGCGCGAAAGCGCGGCTGAGGAGAGAGGACGGGATTTTGCCTGGCATTTCATCCGAGTTCATCTGCGCAATCTGCGGTGAATTATTTCCGGGTGCTTGTCCTTTACGCCGGATGAAGTCTGGCTATTAGTCTATCTCCTCAAGAATGCCCGCTCCGTGGTTCACTTTCAGCTTTCCGGATTTTTCTTATGCGTTTCTGAGCGTGTTGCTCGAAGGGGTGCCGTTCATTTTGCTGGGCACACTGCTTTCGGGGTTGATTGATCAGTTCCTGCCCTCGCGGGTGATGGTGCGCTTGTTGCCGCGCAATGCCTTTCTGGGGGTCTGCATGAGCGGGGCAATGGGGATCGTTTTTCCCATGTGCGAATGTGGGGTGGTGCCGGTGATCCGGCGGTTGATGAACAAGGGGCTGCCGGTTTCGAATGCGGTGGCCTATATGCTGGCGGCGCCGATTGTGAATCCCATCGTGGCGCTCAGTACTTATGCGGCCTTCAAGGGGCAGAACGCGGTGGAGTTTACGGTGCTGCGGTTGGGCGTCGGATACGTGGTAGCCGTACTGGCGGCGCTGGCGGTGAGCAACTTGGCCATCACCGCCGTGCTGAAGAAAGGGGTGCTCACGCTGACGAATTCGGAGGCGTCGGGCGGAACAGTGGCGTCGGGTGGCTTCCGGGGACGAATCGCGGCGGCACTGCGGGTGGCGGTGGCGGACTTTCTCGATGTGATGGTGTATTTCATTTTTGGCGTGGCGGTGGCCTCGGTTTTCAGCACGGCGGTGAATCAGGAAGTGATCCTGCCGCTGGCGCTGAATGACTGGCTGGCGACGGCGTCGCTGATGGGCTTTGCCGCGGTTCTTTCGCTTTGCAGCACCTCGGATGCCTTCATCGCGGCGACGTTCATCGCCTTTCCGGGCGTGGCCAAGCTAGCCTTCATGATCTTTGGGCCGATGATGGATTTGAAGTTGTTGTTTATTTACAGCGCGGTCTTCAAGAAACGCTTTGTCCTCGGGCTGGCGGTGGGGCTTTTTGTTTTGATCGGGCTCATTTGCGTGCGATTGAGTGTCATCGGAATATGACGGGTGTCCTTCAACGCTATGTCTCGGCGGGTGTGCTCACGGTCTGGGGCGTGGTGCTGGCGTATTTTTATTTCTCGGGACGGGTGGGTTCGTATCTGCATCCGGCCTTCCACATCTGGATGGTGGCTTCGGGGATCGTTCTGATCCTGATGGCGGCGGGGATGCTTTTTCTGCCATCGGCGGACGACGCGTGTCCGGAGGGCGAATGCCTGCACACTCCAGGCAGCAAGACACCGCTGGGAGTGGCGATCACGGCGATTATTCTCATCGTCCCCTTGCTCGTCACGACGGTGGTCTCGCCCAGCCACTTCGGCGCGGCGGTGGTGATGAATCGCGGCATCGCGGATAGCATAGCCGACCTGCCGGGCTACAAACCTTACACCGAACCGCCGCTGCCGACGGAGGATGGTTCCGTGCCCGAGGGGGAAATGCAGACCGAGCCCAATGCCAGTTATCTGCCGCTGAATGAAGCCGGGCAAATCAAGGCCCAGACCGTGGATCTGCTTTACGCCGCCCAAGAACCGACGATGCGGGCGGACTTTGAGAACAAGGAGATCGAACTCATCGGTCAGTTCATGCCCGCCAAAGCCAACAATCCCAAGGGCGACCGCTTCAATCTCATCCGCATGTTCGTGATGTGCTGCGCCGCCGACTCGCGTCCGGTGGCGGTGACCATCCAGACCACGAAACCTGAAAACATGCCCGAAATGAGCTGGATCAAGGTGACCGGCAAGGCGACCTTCCCCGTCGAAGCCGGGCGCACTGTGCCCGTCGTGGTCGCGGACAGCATCACGCCGACCGAACCGCCGCCGGAGAGTTTTATCTATTAATTAAAAAGCGGATTAACCCAAGTCATGGCCACAAAAGAACGCAAAGAGCACGAAAGAGGAGGGGTAGGTAAGGGAATTTCATTTTTGAGTTCTTTGCGTTCTTTTGCGGCCAAAGTTTTGCTTCTCCTTTTGCTTCTGCCGTTGGCCGCAAAGGCCGGAGAATTCCGCGGGGCCTGGGTGTCCTCGGTTCACAATATCAATTTTCCGGCGGCTCAGGGTCAGTCGATCGAAGCGCAGAAGACTCAAATCCTCCGGATTCTCGAGACGGCCAAACGCTGCCGTCTCAATGCCCTGATGGTGCAGGTGCGTCCCGAGGGCGACGCGCTCTACGCCTCGCGCTTCGAACCCTGGAGCCGCTACCTCACCGGCACCCAGGGCGCCCATCCCGGCTACGATCCGCTCGCGTTTTTCATCAGCGAAGGCAAAAAGCGCAGCATCGAAATCCACGCCTGGCTGAATCCCTACCGCGCCTCCGCCAGCTTCTCCAAACCTCGCGCCTCGAACCACGTCACCAAGCGCTTCCCCCAATACACCTACAAAGTCGGCACTGTCCTGCTGCTGGACCCCGGCGCACCCGAAGTGCAGGACCACGTCGTCAGTGTCGTGCGCGATATCCTTTCGCGCTACGACGTGGCTGGCATTCACTTCGACGACTATTTTTATCCCTATCCCACGAACAGCGGATCCGTTTACGCCTTCCCCGACGACGCCACCTACCGGCAACACGGTGGAGGCCTGTCCAAAGCCGATTGGCGGCGGAACAACGTGAACACCCTCATCCGCAAGGTGGGTGCCGTCGTGCGTTCGGCCAAACCCGGAGCCAAGTTCGGCGTGAGCCCGTTTGGCATTTACCAACCCGGCGTGCCATCCGGCACCAGCGCCGGCGTGGACATGTATAACCAACTCTACGCCGACCCACTCAAGTGGATGCGCGAAGGCTGGATCGATTATCTCTCGCCCCAACTCTATTGGCGCGAAGGCGGGCCCCAGAGCTTTTCCTTGCTCCTGAACTGGTGGCGCAGCCCGCAGGCCAACCCCCGCGGCGTGGCCATCTGGCCCGGCCTCGCGGTGGACCGCCTCGGTTCCCACGGCTGGCAAGTCGGCGAAATCACGCGCCAGCTCCAGCTGGAAAAATCCATCGGCCCCCGCGGTCAGGGCGGATTCATCCTTTGGAATATAAAAGCCCTGCAAAACGGCACCAAGGGAGTCGATGCCGTGGTGGCGGGAAGTAATTAAGCCACAGATGAACACGGATGTTCACGGATAAATGCAGGAGTACAACTCGCGTTTCGCCGTTGTCTTTTCTTCGATCCGTGATCATCCGTGTTCATCTGTGGCTGATTCTCTTCCTCTTCGCCCTCACCGCTCACGCCGAATGGCGCGTGGCCAAACCCGGCTGGGAATACAGTTTCCCCTCCGATCACGCCAGCCACCCCGGCTTTAAAACCGAATGGTGGTACTTCACCGGCAACCTCACGGCGAAGGACGGCCGCGCCTTCGGCTATCAACTCACCTTTTTCCGCCAAGGCATCCTCCCCGGCGACGAGGGCATCATCCCGCTCTCACGCTTCGTCACGCGTGATGTGAAATTTGCCCACTTCACCGTGAGCGATTTTGATGCGGGCAAATTCCATTTCTTCCAAAAACTGTCCCGCGGCGCGTATGGCGAGGCTGGCTTTGGCCAGAGAACAACGTTGGAACCACAGAGCGCACAGAGAACACAGAGTGAAGAAGGCGAAGGCAAAAATTCCCATTCCTCGGACTCTGTGCCCTCAGTGTCCTCTGTGGTTAAACTTTCTTGGATCGACGACTGGTCCTGCGAACTCACCGGAAATCACGCCTTCCGCATCCGCGCCTCGAAGGACGACATCGCGCTCGATTTGCAGTTGGCCTCCACCAAGCCACCCATCCTCCACGGCACGAACGGCCTCAGCCAGAAAGCCGCGGGCGAGGGGAGGGCCTCTCATTACTATTCCCTCACGCGCCTCGCCAGCGAAGGCATCCTTCGTATTGGCAGCGAGGAATTTGACGTCAACGGCCTGAGCTGGTTTGACCATGAATGGGCCACCAACCAACTCGCCGAAAATCAAATCGGCTGGGACTGGTTCAGTCTGCAATTCGACGACGGCAGCGAACTCATGCTCTTCCAACTCCGCACCAAGGACGGCACCCGCGACCCCTTTTCCTCTGGAACCTTCATCGATCCCAAAGGAAAGACCACCCCCATCACCGACACCGACTTCTCCCTCGAACCCTCCGAACCCTGGAAAAGCCCCGAATCCGGAGGCAGCTACCCCACCGCCTGGCGCATCGCCATCCCCCGCCTCGGACTCGAACTCGACATCCTCGCCGCCTTGAAAGATCAGGAACTCCGTCTCAAACCCATTGTCTATTGGGAAGGCGCCATCCGGGCCACCGGCACCGCCAGCGGACGCCCCATCGAAGGCTCCGGCTACCTTGAAATGACCGGCTATGCCGGGCCTATCGCCGGAATGCAATCCGGTCGTTGAGCAAGTCGAAATACGAGGATGATAGTTGAGGTCTGAGAGGGCGTCAAAAAGTCGTTTTTTACCGCGGATTACGCGGAAAGGACGGATAAAATGCCCTTTTCTCATCCGCCCAATCCGTTTAATCCGCGGTTAATTTCCTGTTTTTTGATTTTTTAGACACCCTCTGAAAGACCGCCGAAGGCAATTGATGGTTGAGAGATTCAGAATCAACGAGATCCGCGAATTGGAGGACTCACTCGTTGGGTGACTCGGACTGTCGGCGTAAGCTACTCATGTTCAGCCCCTCAACACTCAACCATCGACTCCGCTTTTAGGGTAAGTCGGAGGGCGGCCCTGACTTCCCCTCACACTGGCGACCGGTGAGGATCGAGCGGTTGTGCGCCGGGTTTACTCGCGGTTTGTGCCGGAGTCTTTGAAAATGTCGCCGATGCTTTTGGCACTGTCTTGCACGGCCTCGCCGATGCCTTGGATGGCATTTTTGGCGTCGTGGAGGGCTTTGTTGACTTTGGCGGCCTGGTAGTCGGCACGCAAGGCGACGAGTTGTTCCTTGAGGCCGTCGGCTTTGGGGTTATCGCGTCTTTCGAGTTCCTCGATCTGGTTTTCCAGTTTGACAAACGATTGTTCGATGGCGAGTTGCTTGCGTTCGTCGGGGGTGGCTTTGAAGTCGGCAATTTCTTTGCGGAGGGTGTCGGCGGTATTTTGCGGGTTGTTGCAGCCGGTGAGAAAAAGGGAGGCGAGGGCGAGGAGAGCGAGGAGGCGGTTCATATTTTGCAGAGGGCTTGAGCTTGCTTGGGGCAGCGAACTAGATTCGTTCCGTGATGGCAAACCGAAATGGGCTTCTTGATGATTTGCTGGCGGGCACAGGTGTGCTCTGCCCGACCGCGCTGGAAACGGTGCGGCTGGGGATGAAAATCGGAACAGCGCTGGGGGCTGGGGCGGTGGTGAGCCTGGAGGGTCCGCTGGGGGCGGGGAAGACGCAGTTGACGAAGGGGATTGTTCACGCGCTGGGCGGTGAGATGGAGGTGTCGAGTCCGAGTTTCGCGATCCTGCACGAGTATGCAGGCGAACGGATGGTGGTGAATCACTTTGATTTTTACCGGATGGAGGAGGTGGGAGAGCTCACAACCGTGGGATATGATGATTGCCTTGCGGAGGGGGTGACGATCGTGGAGTGGGGGGATAAGTTTCCGGAGGTGTTGCCGGTGGGGACGTTGCGGGTGCGGTTGGAGATCCTGCCGGGGGGCGGGCGGCGGATGAGAGGGGAGTGGACGGTATGATTTTGGCGCTGGATAGTTCGACGGACCGGGGATCCGTGGCGCTGCTGAGCGAGGGGTGGGTGGTGCGGGAGTTATGCATCGAGACGCCGCGGGGGCGGGGTGGGGCTTTGTTTTCGGCGCTGGAGGAAATTCTGAGCGAGGGAGTCACGATCCGGCGGGTGGTGTCGGGGACGGGGCCGGGGGGTTATAATGGAATCCGGTCGGCTTTGTCGGTGGCTTGGGGGATCGCGACGGCGCGGGGGGTTCCGCTGGTGGGGGTCTCGTCGTTGCTGGGGCTGGCCGGGGGCGAGTATGCCGCGGCGGGGGATGCGCGACGGGGGCAGTATTATTTTGCGCGGGTGAGCGGGGGGCGGTTTCTGGCGGAGCCGGCTCTTTTTTCGCGGGAGGGGCTAATGGGAGCGATCGAAGGGGCAGGGGAGATGCCGCTTTTTGTGCCGTCGGCGATTGATTTTCTGCCACAGGGTATCGTGGCTGCTCCGGCTGCGGCTAGGCTGGGACGAATCGGAGCCACTTATGAGCCTACTGGCGATATCCCCGAGCCGCTTTATCTCAAACCTGCGCATATCACGGGGCCGGCGGGGGTGGTACTAATTTAAGCCCCAACGGCGCTTGGTCCCATAGCCCTGGCTCATTTTGAGCCTCTCAACTCTCAACGCTGCCCATCAGCTCGTTTACGGAAAACTCCCGTTTTCCGCTACGGGGAACGGGGGAAACGGGAGTTTTGCGATTACTTGGCGGCGGCGGCGGCTCCGGCGGGAACGAAGTCCGGTGGCGGAGTAAGGGCCTTGGAGAGGGAAGCGAGGCCGCGGTATTTTTTGCCGGTTTTTTTAACCATGCCGCGGGAAACGAGGTTCTGCAGTTTTTCGTAGGCGCGGAGGCGGAGCATTTCTTCTCCGCCGCTGGCGGCATTGCGGGCGCGGAGGCGCTCGTGAACGACGTCAAAAAGTTGTTTAAACTCAAAGGTGGTGCCTTTTTTCGAGAGAGCGGCAACCAACTCTTCAGTCACCAGATCGGGAAGACGACGAGAGAACGCACTTTTTCTTTGCATAAGCATGAGGGAGAGGGCTATCACAGGTTTGGGCTGGTGTCATGCGGTTTTTTGCCCATGGCCAATCCAAATGGTGTGCCGGAGTGCGGCTTGATGGGGTGGTGGAGGGTCTCTTGCTTTTCCCGGGGAACTTCTATTGATTCTGGCTCCTTTCGATCTATGGCCAACCGCCGACTGCAATACGCCGCGATTTTTCTTACCTGCTTTATCGACATCATGGGTTTCGGAATTGTGATTCCGGTGTTGCCCTTGTACGCGGAGCATTTCGGGGCGACGCCGCTGGAGATCGGCTGGCTGGTGGGGATCTTTTCGCTGGCGCAGTTTTTCTTTGCGCCGGTGTGGGGAAAAGTTTCGGACCGGGTGGGTCGCAAGCCGGTGTTGCTGGTGGGGTTGGTGGGAACGGTGGCGGGTTATGTGGCGATGGGACTGGCGGGGTCGGTGCTGATGCTGATGGTGGGACGCTTGATTGACGGAATCGCGGGTGCAAATATCAGCGCGGCCCAGGCGTATCTGGCGGATATTTCGTCGGCGGAGAATCGGGCCAAGGCGATGGGCCTGCTGGGGGCGGCGTTTGGCTTGGGTTTTGTTTTTGGACCGGCGCTGGGCGGGTGGGCGAGCGTGAAGTTCAACTACGCGGCTCCGATGTATATCGCGGCCGGTCTGGCGGCGTTGAATTTTTTCTTTGTGTTGTTCTTTCTGCCGGAGTCGCTGAAGCGGGGGGACGGGTTGGAACGCCGGGAAGCGATCTGGCCGCATTTGTTCCGTCATGTGGAACGGAAGACGTTTCTGTGGAGCGTAGGGAGTTATTTTTTGGTGATCGTGGGATTTTCGATGATGACGACGCTTTTTGCCC
This sequence comes from Terrimicrobiaceae bacterium, assembly GCA_041746635.1. Taxonomy (GTDB): domain Bacteria; phylum Verrucomicrobiota; class Verrucomicrobiia; order Chthoniobacterales; family Terrimicrobiaceae; genus CAMASH01. Next base: position 111,828 of record JBGTGQ010000054.1, read on the forward strand.
TCTATCTCTGGCATCGCTTCGCTTTGAACGCCCTGCATACGGGGTACATCCTGGGAGGCCTTGGGATTCTGGGCGTGATCATCCAGGGCGGATTGATCGGCAGGCTGGTGAAGCGGTTTGGCGAGGCACCGCTGGCCCTGGCAGGTGCATTGGTGATGAGTGCGGGGCTGGGCGGGCTGGCGCTGAGTTCAAACTTTGCCGGCATGTTGGTGGCGGCGGCGGCGATTGGAGTGGGGAATAGTTTGTTGATGCCTACGCTCTCGTCGCTGGCTTCGCGTAGTGCGGAGGCGGATTGGCAGGGACGGGCGCTGGGGATGATGCAATCGAGCGGAAGTCTGGCGCGGTGGGTGGGGCCGATGTTTGCCGGGGTGCTTTTGAGTGTGCAGGTGGCGAACGGGCAAGGCGGATTTGCCTTTCTGCCGTTGGCGGTGTCGGCGGGGATTTTGCTCCTTGCAGCGGGTGCGGTTCTTTTCTTGTCGGGGAAGACGCATTCGCGTTCATGAACCGCGGCCGCCGCGGCGAAGCGGAAACTTCCGCTCCGGGCCACGCCCTGCGCTCCAGTTCCCGCTGGCAATTTTAACCTAAACCAATAGAACCAACCCAACGAAGACTCTCAGAACTGTCCGGAAAACGGGAAGGGGGAGAAAGGGGGCGCGATTTTCCGGCCGGCGGTCCCGGGGAACTTCGTTATCTGGGTTTCGTTATCTGCTTGCCCTTCGTGCCTTTCAGAGTCACATAAAGGCTATTGCAGTAAGGCACGAAAGTTTGTCAGCCCACGAGCGTTGATGGTAGTGCCATCGGCATCGATCCTTGGAAGGTAGATCTTTGATCCTGGATAATTCGGAGAGGTGGCAGAGTGGTCGATTGCGGCGGTCTTGAAAACCGCTGAACGGCAACGTTCCGTGGGTTCGAATCCCACCCTCTCCGCCAATGCATACCAAAGTTGGCCTCGATGTCGCCCTTGAGGCCCTTCGAGCTTACCGCGCCGCGCCGAAACGAGATTTCCAATCCGTCCTGAAATATGCCCGCATCTGCCGGGTCGAAAACGTGCCGGCTGGCCGCCCGACTCGGGACATTGACCTTCTTGGGAGCGTCAGCAACGAACTCGAATCTATTCGGGAGATCACCGCAGAGGACGCAGAGGACGCAGAGGACGCAGAGAGCGCGGCGGCGAGAACAACAACTACTCGGATTTCGCACCCTCGCTCTTCCTCTGCTCCCTCTGCGGTAAAGTTCGGCGCACGCTTTCCCGGCATCGCGGCGCTACTCGTCCTGCGCCCTCATGTAGCCGGGTGGAAGGATTTTATACTGGGTCCGTCGGTCCAGATGCCGGGAGTCAGGAGTACCTTCGGCACCTCGAAGAAGCCGGGGTGATACGAGATGAGCGCCTCCGCGACGAGATCGACCGCAAGCGCGCCCATCAGTTCCGCCTGCTGCAGGATTCCCGCATACTGTTTCATCCGCCTGCCCTTGTGCGCCATCGCGATGCCGGCCTCCCCGGGCACCTCCACTCCGGCCTGGACCACGGATTCGGCCTCTTCGATGCTGTTTGGGACGAGAAGAACCCGCTCGTGTTTCCGCACCCAATCCACAATGCCGTCGATCTCGGGCGTGAGCGTGGCGAACTTCAGCTCGGGCTGACAGAATTATTCGGAATCGAAGTAATCGCGACGCATCACGAACACCGTCACAAATCCGTCTGGACGCCGCCCGAGCCGCCGCGCCGCGCGCTGCTCGAACTCGACGGCGAGGAATGTCCCGCCGGCGCGATCAGCGAAACGATCAAGGTCAATGACGCGGAAGTGGTCGGCGCGTTTGAGAATGGCGAGGTAGCAATCGCACAGCGCGCGTGCGGCAGAGGCACAGCTCTCTATGCCGCCGGATCACCCGCCGGGACAGTGCTCGACCGGCTCCTGGACCGGGTGCTGTCGCTCGCGCGGATCGAGTCGTTGGAGCTGCCGCCCGGCGTCGAATACATTGACTGCTCGCCGTATCATTTCTATCTTAACGCGACTGGCGAAACGCTCCCGGCTCCGTCATTGCCCGATGGTGAGATGCTGGCTGGCCAGCGCGATTCGCTGCCACCGTATGGCGTAGTCATCATTCGCGAAAAGCCTTAAACTCCCACCCATGCCAACCGCCCATCCCGTCTGCCGTGCCGCGGAATTGCAACCGGGCGGGCGAAAAATCATCGAAGCCGCTGGACGCTCCATTGGCGTGTTCAACGTGAACGGAAAATTCTACGCGCTGAAAAATGTCTGCCCGCATCAGCTCGCGCCGTTGTGCCTGGGGAATATCACAGGCACGACGCTCCCCTCGGCCGTCGGCGAATACAAATACGCGCGCGAAGGCGAGATCATCCGCTGCCCGTGGCACGGCTGGGAGTTCGACATCACCACCGGCAAAAGCATCGTCAACCCGCACAAAGTCCGCGTCGCGACCTATAAAGTAACCGTCGAGCCTGCGAATGGCGGCCCGCCGCAGGAATGCGAAATCCGCTCGGACCAGCCTGATCCCGCGGTCGAAACCTATGACGTGACCGTCGAGGACGGCATGGTTTTTCTACACCTATGAGCAATCAAGACACCTCCGCGATGAAAACTATGAACCCGGAACCACTCAATGCTCCCGAGTTGATCGATGCCGATGTCCACAACCTGATCGCGCAGGCGGACCTGCTACCTTACCTCTCCGCTTACTGGCGCGAAGTCGTCCGCCAGCGCGGCACGGGCGTTCCGGGCATCCTCACCTCTTCGCCCGTAGGCGTGCTGCGCGCCGATGCCAGGACGCCGAGCGGCGGCGCACCCGGCAGCGACCCGGAGTTTTTGCTGCGCGATCATCTCGAGCGCTACGAGATCGATTACGCCATCCTCACCGGCTCCGGCATTCTCGGCATCTCGCTGAACCCGGACGCGGACTGGGCCAACGCCGTCGCCTCAGCTTACAACCAGGCGCTCATCGAGCGCTGGCTCAGTGTGAGTCCGCGCTTCAAAGGCTCGATCATCATCAATCACGACGACCCCCCCGCCGCCGCGGCCGAGATCGACCGCTGGGGCGATCATCCCGATGTCGTCCAGGTCCTGATGGCCAGTGGCGCGAGCCGGCTTTTCGGTCAGCGTTTTTACCATCCCCTCTACGAAGCCGCCGCGCGGCATGGATTGCCGGTCGCCATCCATCCCGGCACCGAAGGCGCGGGCACCGCTTACCCGCCGACGCCCGCGGGCTATCCGACGCGTTATTATGAGTGGCACAATATTTTGCCGATCAACTACATGGCGCACGTCAACAGCCTCGTCTGCGAAGGCGTGTTCGAGAAATTCCCGACGCTGAAGTTTGTCTGCATCGAAGGCGGCATCGCCTGGCTGCCGCATCTCATGTGGCGCATGGACAAAAACTACAAAGCGCTCCGCGCGACCACGCCCTGGCTCAAGCGGCTGCCGAGCGAATACATCCGCGAGCACATCCGCCTTACGACCCAGCCGGTCGAAGAGCCGGAAAATCCGAAGCATCTCGTCGCCATTCTGGAAATGATCGATGCGGAAAAGACCGTCATGTTTTCGACCGACTACCCGCACTGGGATTTCGACAACCCGAAGAATTCGCTGCCGCCGCTGCCCGAGCAGATGAAGCGGCGAATCATGTCGCAAAACGCCGCCGAACTCTACGGCCTGACGAGCAAGCCGGTCTGACGCCGAAGGCATCACTGATTGTCGATGTGATCGCAGACCCGCGCGAAGGTCGGCGCATGCGTCCATTCGCAACCGTAGGGCGGCATCATGTGGCGGTTCAACGAGTCGAACATGACCATGATGGCTTTCATCGGGGAGGGGGAGTGTGCGTGAAGAGTAGGATGGCCGTCACGATCCAAACTCGATTTTCGCGCGCTTTTCTCACCCAATTGGATCTAGCGCGAATGCGACGCTATTCGCCCTGCGCCCGCATACTGGGTCCGTCGGTCCAGATGCCGGGAGTCAGGAGTACCTTCGGCACCTCGAAGAAGCCGGGGTGATACGAGGCGAGCGCCTCCGCGACGAGTTCGACCGCGCGCGCGCCCATCAGTTCCGCCTGCTGCAGGATTCCCGCATACTGTTTCATCCGCCTGCCCTTGTGCGCCATCGCGATGCCGGCCTCCCCCGGCACCTCCACTCCGGCCTGGACCACGGATTCGGCCTCTTCGATGCTGTTTGGAACGAGGAGAACCCGCTCGTGTCGTCGCACCCAGTCCACAATGCCGTCGATCTCGGGCGTGAGCGTGGCGAACTTCAGCCCGGCCCGTTTTTCGCGGGCGAGATCCTGCTCCAGAAGAAAACCCGCCCGGCGCAGGTATCCGATGCGCTCCTCCTGCG
>JBGTGQ010000055.1:0-38273 GCA_041746635.1 Terrimicrobiaceae bacterium
TACGGTCAAACGTCAGTATTGGATCCTGCAGGACATGCAGAAGCGTGAGGAAAAGAAGCCACGCGTTTCTCTCTATCGGATGCCGGTGACTCCCGACCCTAACGCAACGGTCAAGACCGTTCCCTACGAAATCACCATCCCTGTTTACGAGTAAACTCATCCACATCATGAAAAAGACCCTCCTCATTACTGCCGTCGTCACGGCTGCGGCCATCTCCGTCAATCACGCCCAATTTGTCGTCACTGCTCCGGGCGTTGAAGTGCGGCAGGATCAGAAGAACATTTTCGACATCCTGAAATATACTTGGGAGCAAGCCAAATGGGGGGAAAAGCTAGCCACCCTTCACAGCACGCTGACCACGGTGCAGGAGCATCTGCAAACCGCCAATCAGGTCAAGCAGGCTATCGGCGATCCGGTGGCCGCCATTGCCCTGATTGATAACGGCCTGTTCTCCGGCTACCTGGAGGAATCCGGGCTTGCCGATACACTGGGCGAACTGGCCGACATTGCCCGCGAAGGCGGGGAAATCTCGGCCACCATCGGGCAACTCTTCGAGCCGATCAACATAGATTCGTGGCAGTATTTGGCCACGGATGCCACCCGCAGTTTCGACGGCATGGCCTCGTTTCGAGATGGGAACGATCCGTTGAAGCGCTTCCGTGCCGTGGAAAACGCCTACTCCCGATTCGAAATCCTTCTGGGACGCGCTCATAACAAACGGAAAGTTCTCAATCAGCAGATCGCCCGCCTCAACACGCAGTTGAAGGGAGCCCAGGACGACGCCGAGGTACAAAAGCTCGTTGGTTCTCTTGCCGCCGCACAGACGGCCCTCGATGACATTGACTATCTGACCGAATCGACCGGCAGCCAGGTGCAGATGATGCACGTCCTGAATCAGAACCGAACCCAGGCCGAGGAAGTCGCCGCCGAGGAGATCAGCCGGGAGCGTAACCGCGAATTGGCCCGCATGGCGGCGGAGGCTGAGGCCGAATTGGAGTTGCCGGATTTCAGCGCATCGAACAACGACCTGCCTCCCGGATTCTGAAGCCTTCGGCTTGGTCTCAAAAAATCCAAACAAATTTATGATTCCCTCTCTTTCCAATCTTTACGAAGCGGCCTTCGAGATTCGCACCCTGCTCATGCCCTTTGCCTTTGTCCTTTGCGTCATTGGCATCGGCGAAATGGGCTGGCGGGCCGGGTCGGACACCCGCGCCATTCTTGGCGCACTGCTCAAAACCATCCTCGTTGTCGGATTGCTCGCAGGCTACCCGGCAGCGATGGAGGGAGGTCAAAAAGCCTTTGTGGAAATGCGCGGCAAGTTCAGCAATGCGCGTTCGGCGAAGTTTGTTCAGCTTCTTAATTCCCGCATCGAAAACCAGCCGTCCGACTCATGGACGGATTTGGGCAAGGTTGTTCCCGCCGCCATTGGCATGTTTTTCCAAGGCATCGGGAGATTCATGCTGATTGTCCTTCGATTCTTTCAGGACTTCGCCATTGCCGGCCTGATTGCGGTTTCGCCGCTCTTGCTGGGGTTTCTCTTCCTCTCGCATACCCAATCTCTTGGCATTCAGTTTGGCGTGACCTCGCTGACTGTGCTGCTATGGCACGTCGCGATTTGCTTGGTGGACATCGTGATTGTCGCCATCAGCGATTTGTTGTTCGCCCCGATCACCACCGGCGGGCTGGTGCAAAGCACGCAAAACCTGATCGTTGTTCAAAACTGGCTCCTGTTCCCGTTCATCATGGCGTTCGCCGCCCTGATTACGGTGTTCTTTTATCTTTCGGTTCCGTTTGTCGCCGGAGCGATCATGAAGGGACTCAGCGGCACGACCTCCGCACTCCAAGCCGGGATTCAAGGCACCATGCAGGCCGCAGGACTGGCCGTGGGAGCGGGACTGACTGCGGCGGGCGCGGCTGCCACGCTGGGCGGCGCGGCTGCCATGCAAGGCGCAATGGCCGGAACCCAGGCCGCCGTAGGTGCTGCCAACGCGGCGGGACGCATTGCCAGCGACGTTTCCGGCTCGATGAGTGGCGGCGGATCATCCGATGTTCCGTCCCCGCCGCCTGTTCCTCCCGCACCCCAGGGAGGCGGCACAGTGAGCAATCCCGACAATCCCGGCATGGTGGCTCACCAAAGCGCACCAAACGCCTTTGCCGTGGTGGACAATGGCAGGGGAACGGTTTCCCACCATCGCGGGAGCATCTCCACACCCCACGCGGCCCAGGCCGCTTTCAATTCCCATGCGGCCAAGGCCCAGCCATTGGCCCCGGATTCTCCGCTCGCCACCAAAACCACCTAATCACTCCCATGAAATTATCCGCCATCACCTCCATCACCAACAATCTGATTGCTGCCCGCTTCTGGATGGGGCTGGCCGCTCTCGCGACCGCTTTCGCCGTGGCCGCGCCTTACCTGACCATCGCGGCCATGAAGCAAAAAGAGAAAGTCGTCATTCTCGATCCAGGCGGAACGCTCATTTATGCGCCTCTGCTTGGCTTCGAGGAAGCGGGCAACCTTCACGCCTACCACGTCCGCCTCGCTTGCCTCGCCTTGCTCCAACGCAATCCCATCGGCCCGGATTTACCGGATTTGCTCAAACGCATCTACCTCGAAGAGCCCGCCCGGAAAAAAGCCGCCGCGCTCTACAAGGGCCAAAACCCCGAATTCAAAGAGAAGCAGATTCACCAGAAAGTCGAAGTCACCAAGATCGACATCCTCGACACCCGCAAAATCAATGACGGAACCGGAAAATCGTTTGAGGCCGTCAGCGTCCGGGCCGAGGGAAACCTGATCCGCACCGGCACGGTCAATAAACTCGAATTCCGCGAGCCGGTGAAATTCCAGATCGAATTTCTTTTCATCCGCAATCCAGATCTCCTGGGTAACGGGCGTCTCCCGCTCGTCGTGCAGGACTTCAAATATTCGGAAATGCCTCTGTAATTGGAGTTTTGGTCGTAATTTAGCGCCGGTTTGGCCATGACCTGAGGCGACCATTCCACTACAAGCAAGGTTCAGCAAGGGTGCCGCCAAGCATAATCCTATGCAACCTTTGTCCGGAAACGTTGCCTCGCCCTTCGTAGCGACCGGGAGAACATGAGCGACATGGCCGGGGCTTCACGCTTGCGAAGGACGAATCGATCCTGCTACTTTTCGCCCTGCTATGGATATCTCCTCGGTAAGCTCCTCCACCCTCCGGTCACTTGTTTCTCAAATTGAAAAGCGGGACAGATTGTCCGCCCAACTTGAGAAGGTGAACGCATCCATTGCAAGCGCGCTCGCTAATGCGGCTAAAACGCAGAAAGCCTCCGTCAAAAACGAGAAGAGAGGTCGAGTGGCGGTGGTTGCGAAAGCTCCGGAAAAACGGAAAAAATCCGGAAAACGCGGTGCTTTGAAGGAAAAGATTCTCGCCGAATTGAAAGCGGCTGGAAAAGCTGGCGTCAAAGTGAAGGAGATGTCCGCCAAACTCGGTGTGAAAAGTCCGAACGTGTATGTCTGGTTTGCCACGACCGGAACGGCCCTGGGAGTGAAGAAAATCGCTCCAGGCCAATATCGCCTTTAACAGTCCATTCCAGTTTCCGAGGCACAGCGAGAACGCGCCGTGGCCTTCCTTTGCCGAAGGGCTATCCTTAAATATTGACGCGTGAATCGGTTTATTCCGACGAGCGGCGCACCGAGGCGAATTGCGCTCTCGATTGCTTGCGAGCCATCGCCGATGGTGCCTAGGAATATCCACGGCAGAAATTTTCGCAGATCGTCAAGGATTTCGACACCCCATCCGATATTTTGCGGAACTGGTGGTCGATATACTACCTGGAAGGCTATCCCGGCCTCCGTAATTTCACTCTGAATCAAAATCCAAAAGAATTCTGGACGAAAAATTGGCATAAAAAACCATCTCGTTCCAAAAACTTCCTCGTAAACGCTGCCTGAAGGCAGTTCGTTCCCTCACCACTTCTCGCGATATCAGCCTCCCGGAATGCGAGAGAGGTACAGTGGTTTTTTCTCTGAAAAGGTTGGCGCTCCCTCTCGGATTTTCCTAGCCTGCGCGAAATCCATCACCGACCAAAACAATGCCTCCCGAGAACGCAGACACTCCTCCCGAAGACACTTCCCCTACTGCGGATTTTGAAGTCGGACCCTCCGCAATCGCGGCCTATTCACGGCTGAGCTATTCCATGTGGTATGCCCTGGCTGAGTTCGTGGACAACAGCACGCAATCACGCATCAACTATGGCGGCATCATCGATGAAGTGCTGGCGACGGAGGGGTTGCCGCTGAAGGTAGAAATCACCCATGACCGGGTGAACAAAACCATCACCATTGAGGACAACAGCATCGGGATGACACGGGACAAGCTGATTGAAGGTTTGAAAATTGCCCGCCCGACGACCGATTCAAAAGGACGGTCGAAATATGGTATGGGACTCAAAACCGCCGCGTGCTGGATTGGAAACAAATGGACCATATCCACGGTCGAATGGGGCAGCGCCGAGGAATGGACCGCAACTGTCGATGTTCCCGCTGTCATAAACGGCACGGTCAAAGTCCCTCTCATTTTAAACAAAGTCAGCGAGAATCGGCACGGCACGAAGATCGTGATTTCCGAGCTGAATAGAAATATCCAGAAGAGAACCGAAGAAACCATCATGACCTATCTCGGGTCGATGTATAGAAACGACATTCGGAAAAAGAAATTGATTTTGATGTTCAACGGCAATCCCGTTTCGCTTCCAGAGGATTACGAAATTGCCAAAGCCGAAGATGGCACCGAGCAAAAGGAAGTTTTTGACACGCTTATCGGCGGCAGGCAGGTGACCGGCTGGTATGGTGTGCTAAGCACCGGCGGCAGGAAATTCGGCGGCTTCTCACTTTTTCAACATGATCGGCAAATCAGAGGATTTCCAGATGCGTGGAAACCAAAAACCGTCTTCGGCGGTGTCGATGATGAAGGCTCCAATACCCTCGTCTCACAGCGCTTAACCGGAGAAATTTTGCTTGATGGGTTTGACGTTTCCCACACGAAAGATGCGATCTTATTTCGTGGTACCGAAGAAGAAGAACTTGAAAACTTTCTCGCGGAACGAACTCAGAAAATGAAGGCATTCGCGACCACGATGCGCAAGCAACCACGCGGCGGACCGTGGTCTAAAGACAAAGTGGCGGAATTGTTGGAAGGAATGAAAAAGGAGTTCGCATCCGATGAAATGAAGGACGTTGTAAATGAAGGCATTTTGCCACCCCTTGACGTCATTCAAAAAGCAATTACGAAGCAGACCGATGCTCTTGAGGACGAAGACATGATGCTCTCCCTGGATGTTGGCGCCGGTATCACAGTGAAAGTTTATCTTCAGGACCGCAGTGAAAATGATCCGCATCTCACGCTGTCATCGGAACAGAGCAACGTCCTCTCGATTATTATTAACCAGCAACATCCATATTATGCGGAAATCGACGACACTTCCCGCGCAGATGAACTTATGAGGCAGTTCATTTATGATGCAGTTGCCGAATACCGTGTTTTCCAGCGCATTGCGCAGCAGCAACCCGATGCCGTACGTCGCTTCAAAGACCAATTGCTCCGCGCCAAGATAACTCGAATCCAGAATCAGGATGCTTCGAGTCAACAGTTCGAGTTGGGGAAGCTTTCTGATATTACAAAAAAGAAGGCCGGAGAATAATTTTAGCACTCACCAGATGCCTAAAATCCCTGTTGCAGCTCAGAAAAACGCGATTTTCACGACGAAGCGCGGTGCTCTTTTTCTCGGCCAATGTGAGACCGTCTTATCCTCACTCAAAGAGTTGGAAGGAAAGGTAAAGCTGATTTTTACATCGCCGCCCTTCCCTCTCAATAATAAAAAGAAATACGGAAACCTCACCGGCGAATCGTATCAGAAATGGCTTGCGGGCTATGCTGAGCAATTTGGAAAAATGCTCACCCCTGATGGCTCAATCGTCATGGAAATTGGCAATGCCTGGGAACCTGGCAAACCAGTCCAATCACTGCTTCCTTACCGCTCTCTTCTTTCTTTCATTGAGGCTGGCAAGTTCCATCTCTGCCAAGAAATCACCTATCACAATCCGGCACGCCTGCCGGGACCAGCGCAATGGGTCACAATCGAACGTATTCGGCTGAAGGATGCGACAACCAAAATATGGTGGATGTCGAAAACTGAAAAACCTGATGCTGACAACAAGCGAGTGTTGAAGCCTTACAGCAAGGCGATGCAGGCACTACTCAAGCGCGGCTCATACAATGCGGGCAAGCGCCCGTCGGAGCATGATGTTAGCGAAGAGGGTTTCTTGAAAAATAACGGAGGAGCCATCGCATCAAACTTGATCGAAGCTCCAAACACGACAAACAGTTTGGTATACCAGAAATTCTGCAAGGAACATGACCAAGCTGGACATCCCGCCCGGATGCCGGACTCCATTCCCGAATTTTTTATCAAGTTTCTAACACGACCGGGAGATATCGTCCTTGATCCTTTCAGCGGCAGCAATACCACCGGCGAAGCTGCACAGCGCCTACAGCGTCGATGGATTTCCATTGAAGCTGATCCATATTATGCAGCGACCGGCATTAGCCGCTTTAATGAAGAAACCGCCCTCAGCATGCTAAAAGTTTTTGAGGCCGTCAAAGCTGCTGCATGAGCTCGATCCGTCCACTTCGCAAGTGGCAGGAGACGGCATTCGATGCATGGCAAAAGGGTGGACGACGCGGAATCGTTGCGGTGGTGACAGGCGGGGGAAAAACCGTTTTCGCCCTTCACTGTCTCCGCGAATATAGAAAAACGGTTCCTGCCGCTACCGCCCTCATTGTTGTTCCGACAGCGGCACTGCTGGACCAATGGATTGAGGAAGCCATTGACTTTTTCGGCGTCTCGCTGAAAGAGATCGTGATCTTGTCAGCCAAGCGAAAGATCAAACAATCCAAGATCAATATTGGGGTTATCAATACAGTCGCGCAGCTCGCCGAGCACCCACCATCCGATCTCGTATTCATGATCGTCGATGAATGTCACAAGGCCGGGAGTCCGGTATTTCAGCAGATTTTCAAAATCCCAAGTGACGCGTCTCTCGGCCTTTCAGCTACCCCGGAACGGCCTTATGATACTGCATTTGAAGATGTTCTGTTACCAAACCTCGGGCCGGTTCTATTCACCTACACCTACAAAGAAGCGCTAATAGACAAGGTCATTGTTCCTTTCACTTTGACCAATGTTGTTTTCGAATTCGATGCCGAAGAGCAGGAGAAATACAACAAACTCACGAAAGGCATTCAATTCACGATTAAAAGGTTTGGACCGGAATCATCAGAGGCGATTGCGTTAATGCTAAAACGCGCTCGGTTGTCCAACATCAGCCTTTCGCGGGTGCGGATCACTCTAAAAATCATTGCCAAGAATGCGGGTAGTCGCATTCTGGTATTTCATGAGGACATTGACGCATGCAATCTCATTAACTCTGTCCTTCTGCAAAATCACATCGCGTCTGGAGTTTATCACTCCAAAATTCCGATGCCGGATCGAGTGGCAACTCTCAGCGCCTACCGAGCAGGTAGAATTCGCGTTCTGGTAACATGTAGAGCTCTCGATGAAGGATTTAATGTTCCCGAGACAGAAATCGGCATAATCGCGGCATCGACGGCTACCTATCGCCAACGTGTGCAAAGACTCGGAAGAATCTTGCGGCCGTCTCCCGGAAAAGGCGAAGCACAAATCTTTAGTATCGTTGCGGCCGTTCCCGAAATTCGCCGTCTTGCCGAGGAAGCGCAGGACATGGAAGAAATTGCTAACGTTGTATGGACACGCGAGTAAAAACGATTGTCCTGGATCGCGACTATTTGCCCACGCTGGATCAAATGGATTCTACGGCTATCCCGGAGAATCGCTTTGAGGCGACTGCCCTTCGTGTGCTGAAGAGCCTGCATCCAACCTGTCATGTTTTTCAATTCAAACCGACGGTGAGCTATAACGGAACCGGATGGCGGCCCGATCTCGCGCTTGTGGAAAAAAACATGGGCTACTGGTTTGTAATTGAGGTGGAAATCGCCACACATTCCCTCCAGCGGCACATTATGCCTCAAGTCACCGCATTTCGGTTCGGAGATTACGGTCAAGAAGCCTGCCAGAAATTGAGTGAGAATCTCAGCATTACACTTCAGCAGGCGCAGACCCTCATCAAACACGTTCCGCAATATGTGGCTGTCGTCTCCAATAGCGACAACACTGAATGGGACAAGGCACTGGCAGCCGAGAATATCCAGTTTGTATCAATTGCGGGTTTTCAAGATGTTCAGGGGCAAACGGCCCATCTCGTGACCGGAACACTCAAACCCGCACAACGCTCACTTTGTTTTGGAACAGCTTTTTCTACCTTTCAAGCGATCCGTCTCCCGCAATCGGATTTTTGGCGGGAACAGATTTACCGGGTGACGGATTCTACCGGAACCGCCACTTGGGAATGTACCCTGCAAGAAGGCTATGCCTGGCTCGCTAAAAGACGGGGTGTGATTAACATCGACGACCGCACTCCCGTTCAATTCTTACTCCGAGACGATGATAGTCTTCTTCTACGAACGTTGGTCTAAAGATCCCCTCTAGAGGAACGGTGTCGCAGGCATTTGCAGAAATCCCGTCAATGTCACAGAGAAACTAAAACAGTCCCATCTTCTCCAAATCGCTTTCGTAGGTGCCGATCACCCGACGTTGCCAATCGGATACTTCTTTGTGCAGGTCACGTAAAAAATCAGTATAAATGCCCAACGCTTTTAGCCCGGTTCTCATGTTTCCCGAGCTTCCATGTTTCGCGCCCGCACTCATGACAATCCTGGCGGTGTTGCCCGATTGAGGCCCTACAGCGGATAGCGCCAGACCGTCACATCCCGCGTGCTCGCAGACGATCACTTTGTCTCGACAACATGTCTCCATGCTTGCGTCAGCATAAGCGGAGCTTTTATAGAGTGGAATATGAAGCCGAAACCAATCACATATCTGCTGACTGTTCAGTGTGTCCGACCAGAAATTGGAGTAATGGCGGAGTACGTTGCTTCGACTCCGTTCCCGCATTTTCCGAAAGACGGTCATTTGGAATTGTTGGATTGCGATCCGAGAACATGGGATGTCATTGACACCTTCCAACGCATCACTTCCGATAAAAATGGTAGCGTCGTTTGTGCCACCTGGCTTCTAGCGGATTCTCCTGTTGTCGAAAACACCGGTTTCATTGTGAAGAAGCAGTCAGGCGAGGAAGTTGGTCCCAGTGAGACACGGTTCGGACGGATAACAACTGCTCAAAACTTTTCCGACGCCTCTCGTAGGTGCGATTGATCGGTTCTAGTTCAACTCGTTTACACAGAAAACCGAGTTAGGTATTGGAATAAAACTCTCGCACGCGCGTTTTGCGGTTTCACTACTATACAAAGAAGAGTTTTAAAAGAGAGAGGGGCCATGATCGGTGCCGCCTCCGATCTCCCCGCTGTCCATCAGACCGAGAACATCCGCAATATCATGGCAGCGGAGAAGGGATGATTTCGGAATATTCAGCCCTTCGGCCAGTTGCTCGGCATTGCCGAAGAGGGCAGGAAGCCGTTCCCTATTCCCAACTAGGCGAATGTCCTCCCCCGTGACGGAAAGAAGTATCTGATCGAGTCGTTGGCGGCTGGTCATCTTCACGTCATATCCAAGCCAACGGGACAAGAGGTGTCCAACCCCGGCTGTCCCCCACACTCTTTTTCTCAAAAGGCACCCATCCCCACGCAACGTATCCGACAAAAGGTTGCGTCGAGAGCTTTGACTTCCCAAAAGACGCGACAGAGTCTACGAAGAAGTATCTGCTCCTCAACGGAACCAATGATTTAACTCCGCTGAGATTATGTTGCCGGAGGTGTGACAGGTCGATCGGCTCTCGCTGACGTTTTCGGTGCGAGATCGACACTCGTCGAAAGAGCGGAAGAAGGGCTTTGCTGGGTGACAAGACGGCCGGCGTGTTGGACTCGGCCGAGCTGCTGCAGGAAGGTCTCAAAATCGCGAACGGGTTGAAGAATATCCTCAGTGAGCGTGTAGTCGCGACGCAGTTCGCGGATGGCGCCACGGGCGGCATCGCTCTCCATCGTGTCGTCGAGACCATCTTCAAGATCGCGAAGGAAAAGCTCGGCCTGCTCGCGAGTAGCCTGGACCGGGTGATCCTGTATGAATCCACGTTTGAGACGCTCAATCTTGTGGGATACGCGATCGGAGTTACGTTCCTTCTCGGCGGTATGCTGCGCGGCACGGAGCCTAGAAAAGAGCGCTTTCATGTTTACCTCGAAATGCGAGATGTCTTCGGAGGGAGTGTCGTCTGGCCCGAGCGCAGGTAGCAGATCGATTACAGAACGGGCAAAGGCGGTCTTGTTGATATGTAACCCCTCGCCCAGTGTGTAGATGAGTTTCTGAATGGCCTTCCAAACCGATTGGCCCGCGATCGCGTTTTCCGCAATAGCGGCCCTGGTGATAGATTCGACCTCAGTCGCAGCGACGTCGTCCCAAAAAATGGCTGCATAGGCGCGGACAGCTTGGGCACAGAGAGGAAGCGGAATTAAGTCCTCCAATTCGAAAAGGCTCCCCTCTATAGCGGGCCGCACTCTGGCGTCCTCCCGGAGACTCCCGACCTGGAACAATGCCTCAGGCTTTAGGATAGGCCTTCCGCGGGGACCGCGTTCCAACTCCGCTCGGGCCTTTTCACCCGATTCGTCGCTGTCGAGCAGGACTATGACAGCGGGACGTTCGATATCACGCCCGCGGGCAAGATAGACGAGATATGGGATGTGCGTTGCTGAGCCCGCGGGAACAATTGTAAGGCGATTCAGATCGAGCATTTGAGTTTCAGCCGCGCCGCGCCGGCGTAGGTGGGTGGCCGCGCCGGCGAGGAAAATCTGGTCGGAGGTGCCCTCGACCATCAAATTGCAATTACCGATGAAAGTAGTCTCTCCGACAAAAGCGCCAAAGGCCGAACGCAGGGGCTCGTAATGATTGCGCGCAGCATCGCGCACAACGCGGGTGCCCTCATCGCCAGCGCCCTTCTCAAGCACACGAATTCGATCCGCATGATTTTTGTCGATGAGGAAAGGCGAGTGCGTGACGTAAACGACTTGCACGGGTCTGCCTTTCCCCTCGGGGAAGGCGTAGGCTTGGAAAACTTTCAACAAATCTTGCTGAGCTTGGCTCGAGAGATAGGCGTCGGGCTCATCCATTAGCAGCAGTTCGGTAGCCGGCCCTTGTGCTTGGTGGGCGAGATATTGAATATAGTAGGAGAGAAAATATTTGAGCCCGCTGCTGCGCTCCTTGAAGGAATATTGCGTGCCAGTGCGATCCCGGATAGTGAAGACAAGGTCGTGCTCGCGGGAAGACACGACGAGGCTGAAGTCGCGATCCTGCACCCAAAAGCGCGGAAAGTTCAACCGCGCAGCCAAAGCGGAATTAATCTGCTCGACAATGCCGTTTGCATGTCCGTCGCTGCCACGACGAATCGCTGTCTCCAACTGCACAAGAGCATCAGGGGCGATGCGTGCTACCTTGAGAAGCAAGTCGCGCGCAAGACCGATTTGCTTATTTCGTTTTTCACATTCCCGCTGGCTTGCCTCATCGCTCTTCGCGGCGAGGGCCTTCGCGACAGGAGCCAAGGCAGGGGCTATATGAGCTGCATGCTTTTGAACTGACTCAGGACTGAGCAACCAACCGGCGGCCAGCCCTCGCAGACTCTCGAAGATGGTGTAGCGCTGTTCACGGGTGGCGCAAGAGGGATTCGCACTCGGGCCATCAATCAATTCCCGAATGGAAACGCTCTCTGGCAACGCTATCTCGGCATCGATGCGGAAGGTGCGCGGCAGGATCCCGTCGAGCGCGCCCTTTTCCACCTCGTGTGCGACGTAACTCTCGCCCTTCGCGGTGTAGACAACCGTGCGACTCTCGGTGCGAAATAGATGAAACTGATCAAGACTCGTACCAGCGGGTAAGCCGCACGCAACACGCACGGCCTTTTTCTCCGCGTCGCTCAAATCGCTCCATTCCAAACCGAAATCAGGTGTGCGAATCTCGTCTTGGATCACGACGAAGAACTGCGAGTAACGGCAGAAGTCCTCCGGTTCTATACCAGTGCCTGACACTCCCTTTTCGATCGCCGTCAGCAAATGAGATTTTCCTGACTCGTTTGCACCGACGATCGTAGTGATGTGCGGATCGAGCGGGATGCGCACATACGGAAAAAATTGTCCTTTTAAGTCATCCCAAGGCGCGGGCTTCGCGTTCGTGTGGTTTTTACGCAGGTAGTCGTAGTTAAATGATTTGTAAAAACGAACGTAGGCTGTCTTTAGGCGCATCGGATTCCTTTAAATGGGGTGTGAACCGGTTAGGATTGGATTGGTAGAAGTTCTTAGTCAGCACTGCAAACGACCCCGTTGGGCGTTCGAATCAACCGCTCAATCTTGTCAAAAGTTATTTGAACAGATGAATTGAGCGGAGCGACTTTTTCTCTATAGGAAATTTTAAGCCAAGCTATTTCTTTTGTTGCGCGAAAACCAAAAGCTTCCATTGAATTTTAACTTTTTCGTCCTCGTGCTGATGATGATTTTGAGGGGGAAGAGGGTTTCCCTTGTTGGCGGCAATTTCGTCACCACATCCTTCGCACCGATAAATGCCCGAATTAGCGGCACTTCTCCCGGAGCGTACAGTGTATCGTACACTGAATGCTCAGAGTGTTCCAAGAACTCCCCGTATTTGTATCGTGCCATACAGGATTAATGTTCAGTGTCCCGTGTCTTTGACTCATTGCCAGGGGCAATTGTGTCCTTGCTGCGGATTCGTCCATCGAGCCCCATGGTTGTCAATTCTCCCCCACCCTGGGTTTTGAGATTTTCACGCGCGGCTTGTTCCGCCTGTTTTTGAGTGTCATGCACCGATGTTGCGCGCTCCCCATCGTTGCGTTTATTTACCCATTCTCCGTCACGTTTGAATACAGTTCTATCGTTTTCGCTCATACAGACAATTCTCGCAGGTCAGGGACTGTTGTCCGTTTCAGTACCCTGACCCACCGAAACGCAACTTTTCCGAAGTTCCTTTACGCTCGCATGGGGATTGTCGGTCCCATAAGGGCAAAGTTTGCGGACAATTCGTTGCCTCAGATCGTGACAAGCATTTGGTGCCGTGGCATCTTCCGTTCCAGCATGGAGCCCAAAGATGTGTCAGATTGGGAAAAACTGGGGAAACTTGCATTTCGGCGGCGCGAAAAGACGGGGGACTTGTTCAAGAGATTGCTCTCTTTACAAGCTCACGAATCCGAACACCCTGAACTCCGAATTCTACGAGACTGGCTGCTTGTTCCGCTGACGCTTTGGCCAGTCGATATTGCCGGTCTGGCAGAGCACGTCTGCGCAACACTTGAAGCCGAGCAACAGATCGAACCTCGATTGGTCTTTATTCTCGATCAACTTCGCCACCTCCCGCCGGAAAATGCTCAGAAGGCGATCTCCGAATACGAAAAGTTCGTTGAAAAAGGCGACTACGAACCTCTCATAAGAACAGAGAGCAAATGCAAGTATGCGCATCAAGAAGTTGAACTTCTTCAGAATTCCAAGCTTCAGGACGAGTGGACTGCCTTAAAGGCCCTTTTCGATGTCAAAAAATACCGTGACAAAAAGGGAATAATCCGAAGAAGGATGGTTCAGGAACGAAACTTTCGACCCGATTGGCAATTCAAGTGGCGCAAAGTGCATGATCGCTTCAAACCGGCTTTCGATGCTTTTTGCCATCGTTGGAATCTTTATGGGATGGAAGGTGATAAGCCGTTGCTGTTGAAATTGTCGGTCAATCCGACAGCACATGGCCTCATGATTGTGATCCCGTCTTTCTGGAGTTTTGACCTGAAACGAGATCTCGATGCCAAGGCGATTTCCAAGCTTCACAAATCCCGAGGTGCGCTTCGCCAAGGACCTAAAATGGGTGAAGGTCGACTAGAACGTCATGATCAGGCAAAACGGGCTTTTGCGGCGGATCAAACTGCCAAAAGTAAGCGAATCCGCGGTGCAGCCCGAATTGAGTTTGTTCGGAAGCAACTTTCACTACCCAACACACAAGATGATCGCTCCATTCGACGAATGATCAAAGAGGGCTCCAGTCTATGACTGCCGTCGCCCAGTCCCGATAGATTGCTACCTTACCTTGCGATGCGACGTTTTGGGGTCTTTGGTCACAGCGACATCAATTCTCATGGGTTCCACAGAGGCCACGCAAAGTTTCCCACAGAGGGTTGCTTCGCTGATAGGTACTCCCGTTTTGATGAAGCATCGATTTATTTTCCGTAAGATGTCGACTATTTCACGCTGATTCGTCTGTTGTCTGAAACAGGTTCCCTTGCGGCGATTTGTGTAGTTTTTGAGTCAATGAGCCCTCGCTCTTTCGGAGTTGAAGTTGCTCCCAACTGGGAGCAGGTCCCGAAAATTTCTGTGCCAAATTGGGCGCATGAAACTTACTGGCACCCTCTCATTCCTTCTTCTGCCATTGGCGCTTTACGCCGGGCCGATCACCCAAAAGCCACTCGATGAATTTGTCATCTATGACATTCCGGTGGCTTCCAAGTCAGGGACTACCCTCGTCATGTTCCCGTCCGAAATCTCCGGCCTTTACGCAAAATCCGTGGCCGCGCAGGAGCAGGAAAATGCGGGTTTCCTGATTTCATTCACGCCAGGAAATTTCTATTTCAGCATCCGGGCGCTGAAAAAAGACGCGGAGGATCACTTGACGGTGATTTTCAACCGCAAGGCTTACGTCCTGCACCTGACGGCATCGGAAAAGCCTTTCTACAACGTCACGTTCTATCAGGAGGAGCGGAAAGGGAAGGATGGCAGCCGCGCGGCTGTCGTGCCGGAACGCCTGCTTTCGCTGATGGACAAGGCCAAGGCATATCCACTTTTCGCCGCCAATCACCCGGATGCTCTGGCCGGTGTGCTCCATGCCGCGCCTGTTATCACAAATTACTATGACGGCTTCACCGTTCGCATTCGTGACGTGTGGCGCTTCGAACAGGACGACACGCTAATTTTCAGGCTGGAATTTGAAAACACGTCCGACCGGGCCATTTACTACAAACCGCAGGACTTGGCCGTCCGTCTCGACGAGCGGATTTACACGCAATCGCTCGCGGATGCCTCCGGGGTCATGCCGCCGAAATCCGTCACCCCGGCATTCTTCGCCATCACCGGCAACGGCCAGGGCGGGCGCAACAACCTCGCTCCCGAAAACAAATGGAACGTGCTCGTTGTCCGGGCCAATTCCCAAAACTCAACCCTCACCCCTGACTTCAAATGAACCTCCGCAAACTCTGGACTGAACTTTTCCAAAAACCGGCCGGACGGCTTGTCTTATTCCTGCTGGCTGGAGCATTGTTCCTCGCCTTTATTTTTTCCGGGCGAAGCCATCATTCGCAGGAGCCAGTCAATCCACCCGTTCCGGCGCAAGCCACCACCGCCAAGGGATATTCGTTTTCCGAGGACATCCCGGCAACACCGCCTGCCCATCCACAAAAGCAGGCTCCCACGGTAGCCGAAAACGCCACGGCGCGGCCAGCTCCCACGCCGAAGGCTCCACCACCGATCCCGCAGGCCATCTTTGCCACGAAGGAGGCATCCCGCAGCGAGTCGTATCTCCCATTCGGCCGGCTTCTGCGGTGCGAACTGGTCAATACGGTGGATTCCACCAACATCGAAACGCCCATCATCGGTCTCCTCACCGAGGATATGTGGCACGATGGCCGGTTGATCATTCCAGCAGGCACGGAAATTCATGGCATCGCGCAAAAGACCGCCGCTCGCGAGCGCATCGGCTCCGAACGCAAATGGGTGCTTGTTTTCCAGGATGGCCGGGAATTGCCGCTGTCCGGCACCGTGCTGGACTACGCGCCAGAGGGTGACAAATCCGACAAGTGGGCCGAGACGGATGGCTCCGCCGGCCTGCGCGGCTACATGATTGCCAACGACAAGTACGCCGAGGCGAAGGCGATTCTTGCTGCCATGATTTCGGCGGGAGCCGGAGCGTTCCCGCAGACGACGAATCTGATTTCCCCACTCACCGGGGGAGCCACTCAGATTCAAAATGGTGGATTCACGGACGCCATCTCAGCGGGGATCCAGGCAGGCGGACAAATCTACTCTCAGCGTCTTTTAGAGAACCTCGAAAAGGAACCCTACTACGTGCGCGTTCCGGCCGGAACGCTCTTTTACCTCTACGTAACTCAAACTGTCGATTTGGGAAAGGCCAAGGCTGGCCTTTCCGTCGCCGACTCAACCAACCCCGCAAAATGAAATACCTTATTTCCATCCTGACCCTCTGTCTGTGCTCCGGCTGCGCCGCCACGCGCAAACCGGCGAATTCCAAATCGGCCTCCGCTGTTCCCGGAACAACCTTGCCACGCAAAGTCATGTCCGAAGTGCGAACATCCGAAACGGTGAAGGCTTACCCGGTGGGCCGCTACACCGATCCGAATTTCCCGGACGAGATGCACGAGCGGCATACCGTCTATCGTCGGGAACAATCGCCCGACTGGAACTATCTACCGGACCCGCCTTATGCCCTGCCACTCGGCCCGACCGTCGCAAACTCGAATCCGTCACCGTCCTACTATGTGAAAACGGAAGGGGAGATGAACGCACAGCAGCGAGCCTATGCCGAGGCATTGCAGGAACAGAACCGCGCCATGAAGAAGCGCATTGAATCCATGCAGCAGGACGCAAGCAAAGTTCAGAGCCTCGAAAAGGAAATCGACAGCCTGAAAAGGCAACTTGACGAAACCCCGAAGCAACCCGCTCCGCCGTCTGAACCCGAACCGGCGAAGCAGGAAGAAGACGACATCTTTTCTAGTTTGGAACCGCCGTTGCCAGTAGCCGACGAATTCACCGACCCAGGAGAAATCGTGCTGTTCGCTGAGTCCGACGAGCAGAGCCAGGCATTTCTGATGTCTCAAATGCGCCTCAACGAAGAATTCGCCGCCGAACTTGAAGCCCAGGAGCGGCGCAAACGGGATGCCGTTTTTAATGTTCCGTTCCTTCGCCGCAGGGAGCTCGCCCTTCTCACCAAATAAACACCATGAACATACCCAAACCCGCCAACGTCACCGTCACCCTCGATGAAGATACTTTAGCGATCTTCAAGGAGGCATCCGAAATCGTCGAAACCGCCGGTATCCGCGTCCCGACCAGCCAGCTTGTCCAGGTCATGCTCAACGCGGAAAGCCAGCGACTCAGCCCCCGCAAGGTCGCCCAGCGCTTCTTGAAATCCGTCATGCAGCAAATCGGCGGCCTGCGCGGCAGCGTGCTTGACGACGAGGACGACGAAAAAATCCCCGCCCTGAAACCCTCCGCTGCCAAGGCGTAAATCTTCATCGAGAACCGTCAATTAGCACGGCTACGGGGCCGAGAGGCCGAAACGCCGTGCGCCACAACTGCAATACACATGGCAATCGCAACACCAAAAAAGAAAGAGGAACTGGCAAAACAGTTCAAAATCAACCCCGAAGTCAATGCCAAGCTGGAGGCATTCATGAAGGCTGAACCCGACCTCGTTCAATACGTCAAAGACCTCCCTCGGGAGCAACTTGAACGGAAATTCCTGCTTCGCAAACTGAAGGACCAGGAACAGAAAGAAGGCTACACGGCCAAGGTCAAAGGGTGGCTGGAGAAGCCTGAACAGGCCGACTTGGTGAAAAGCATCAAGGCGACCATCAGCCCCAACATGAACCCCGAGCGCCAGGATCAGGCACTCGTCACGGCGGCGAAGAACCACCTTCGCAACACCGGAATCAAACTCGGCTGACCATGACGCGCGTCGGCCTGTCTCTGGCCGGCGCGCTTCCCCTTTCAAAGGCTTGTTGATTATGCGGCTAAAGTCTCACAAATGGCGGTTCAGTCAAAAATCGACTGCTTTCTTTGGCGCGGTTCGAGCCAAACACGTTTCTGTTGGGGATGCTGGTAGGAAGGAAATAGCCCCGGAAGACGATCACTGTTTCATCGGCGCAAAGGAAGCCGCCGCCTGGCTGGGCATTCCGCTACGCTCCCTCAATCAGTATGTGCAGCAGGGTTTACTTCCCAGCTACAAACTTGGCAGGCACCGCTTGTTCCGCAAAACGCAATTGCTGGAAGCTCTTGGTGCCAGTTTTACAACAACACGCAGCGCAATCTTTCGCTAAACGCGGAGACTACGGCTTGGAGGCGAACAGAATTTCGTCCCCCGCTTGGGGCGGTTCATCCGCCGCGCCATCCAGGAATTTTCGCCATCCTTCTCCGGTGGCACGTTGGGCGCGGGCTTCGAGTTGAGGGTCTTTCAATACACGGGCGAGGGATTGAGCCAGTGCAACGGCAACAAAATCCGATTCGCTCAGGCGCGAGAGTTTCGCCCCTTCACGCAGATGAGGCATCAATTCTTCGGGAAGTTCGACGCTGGCGTTCATGGCACGTTGAGACTGTAAAGGAATTCCGCTGGAGTTTCAATTCTGATTCCAAGCAACCGGGCCATGCGGAAATTCCGGGTGTTGAAAGTGACAATCACACCGGCCCCGGACGCAACGGCGAGTTCCGCAATGAAATCATCGTCCGGGTCATGGAGGAAGGGACGCAGCCGGAATGGAATCCGAACCGGCACGGCGCTTGCCACCAAATCATCGAGAAAAGTTTCGATGTCTGCCCGTGGCACGCGCAGGCGGGACAGTTGTTCCTCGTATTCCAGCAGAACGGCCGTGGAAATCATCCAATCCCACGACCCAGGATGTTGAAAATATGCGGACACGAGCCGGTAGGAGGCCCCGGTGCGGGATTTGCGGGCCGCAACGAGGACGTTGGAATCAATGACCGCTCTCGGCTTCATCGGGAGATTGCAGCGGCTTTAGGCCGCCTTCGCCAGCACGTTCTGAACCTTCGGAAGCGGGCTTGATGGCATGATTTTCTTCCACTGGAGTAATTTCTTCGCGCTCACCAATTCAAGGTAGTTGTCGCGCAACTTCCGTTCGGAAGTGTTCATTTCCCAAGCAACCTGCGGCAGGGATTTGACTTCTTCAATCCGATAGCTGGCGTAGCTGTGCCGCATTCCATTGTTGACCTTCTTGACCTTGATGCCGGCATTCTCCCAAGCATTGGCAAATTCCTGCGCAAGCGTCGAGTCATGGCTGAAATGCGGGCAGACCCACCCGGTTTTCTGCGCGTAGGGCGCAAGGTAGGCGTAAAGGTTGTCCGAGATTGGGACAACACGACGCTTTCCGGTTTTGGATTTCGAGCTTTCAACCGTGAGATGGCGCTCTTCAAGGTCGATGTCCTTCCAATCCAGTCGGTGAATTTCGGCACCACGGCACCCAGCAAAAGCCCCGATGGCGGCAAAAGGAATCCATTTGTCAGGCAGTCCATCCAAAATTCCCTGCATTTCATCCGGCTGGTAGATTTCAATATTGGCGTCCCGGTCGGGAGCCTCCCGCAAATGTTCCGCCTCAGTCTCGATATTCCGGGGCAGGTAGCCCAGGCGTTGCGCGTAGGAGAAGAGATTGCAGAATACTCCCCGGTAGTTGTTCCGATTCCGGCCCGTGGCCTTCTTGGCGGGACCGGGAAGAGTCTTCATTCCCTGCTTTGTGCGAACGCGCCGTTGAATCGTGTTCAGATGGTTCTCAAGATCAATGGTCCGCACGTCCATGATGGGCACGGTTTTGAACCGTTCGGCAGCAAGTCCGAGCCGCCCCGAGCAATCCTGCCAATGGCGATACGACCGGGCCGGAGGCTTAACCTCTTCCAAGAACTCCCGCACGACCTCGCCGAAGGGCTTGACCGGGATTCGTTGGCGCTGGCGTTCCGCCACAAGGAGCCGGGCCGCTTCCTCGATGGTTCCGAAGCCACCCAGGATTTCATTCGCCGCCGCAATCTGGCGGGCCGCCTCCGTAATGGCGATATCGTGAGGGCGGAGGATGTCCACCGCCGTATTGACCGCCGCCGCTTCCTTGGCCGTAAACGGAGCGACATGCGCCGTGCCCTTGGAGAGCTCTCCAATCAATTCCTTGCCCCGTTTGCGGGCCTGTGGGAGCGAAGCAACGCGCTCCCGCTGTCTCGTACCTTCCGAGTAATAGGCGAGGAGATAGCTTTCCGTTTCCCTGTACGGGCTGTAATATACCGGAATCTTGATGCCCTTACCTTCGATGACTTCAACCGGCCCTCTCTTCGTTTTTTCGGCGGCGTGTGACATAAAAGAAGTATATTGTCACGCATTTGTCACGCAAGCCATTTTTAAGACTTTTCCTCTGTAAACCGACTGGCTTCGAATCCCGTTAGGGTCGCCACTGCTTCGCAGTGGCGATCAACACTTTAGGGCTCTCCACCAAACAATGGGGATGGGGTCGATTTGTTGTTTTTCTGTTAACCGCATTGGGCGATGACGCGCAAGCGGTAGTTGAAGCCCGCGTCCAAAATGGCCGCTGTCGTTTGGCATCATACACAGTGAAAGCCGCACCAACGTGGGCAGGTCATGCGCCATCTTCTCGAAGCATCCAGCTTGCCGACAAAGCCCACTTCGTTGGCGGTGAGGCGGAACCGGCTCTCCCCTGGTGGTCAGAAAAATCCGCGCTCGCTCCCGTGCCGTGCATCCTGTTCGTTTCCTTGATGGCTACCCGGCCCAACGCAGTGAGGCCAGAATTCCGTGCTGATGTTGGACGATGGGGGAAACCACGATGGCATCCTGACATTCTCCGACTGAGAGTTTATCGGCAGCAGCCAGAACGCGCTCCCCGGTGGCGCGGAGACGCTGTTGGGCGACGGCGTGACTGATCCCTGCATGATCAAAAAAGAAACGCCAGTTCTTAGCGGCCAGCCTCTGGGGGTTTCTTTCGCCGCCGAGCTTCATGGCCATCTCGCTGGCTAGTTCGGGATACGCTTGCGTGCTGACCAAATCATAGAGCGGGGCCATCCGAATCGCGCTCCGTTCGCGAAGGAGAGAGAAGTTCTTGCCGTGGGCGTCACAGTTCCCGATGAGGACATTGAAAACGACTGCGTCAAAAAGCCGTAGCAGGTCCGGACCCGGTATGGTCGCGACCGAGCGGACCAGTTCGAAGCACTTCTTGAGGTTCGGTCCGCCTTCCTGCTGATATTTCAGCTCGGGGGGGACACCGAGCGCCTGGCAGAAGTCTTCCTGGTGGATCCGTTCGAGCCGACCATCAGGCAGCAAGCGGCGGTCATACCGTTCAACCTGCAAAAACCGAATGCTGCCGGCGGTGCCGATCTCCACATTGGCGGCGTGAAGACCAGCCGCGGTCGCCAGCTTCATGCAAAAATACTCGTTTTCCACCAACCCGGGAAAGTGCGGGTTCTCCGGCTTGAGAATGTGGCTGCTCGGTGAACCTTCGAGCGGCAGGAAAATAGCGCCGTCGCTGATTTTGACGGCAAGTTTTCCTTGTGCCCCGGCCAGGGAAAGGCGGATGCCTTTTTCGCCCGCGAGCAACGGTCGGCGCGGTAACAGTCCCAACCTCTCCGCCAATTCTTCCACGCTGATTTCCTGGTAGCTTGGATGAGTGGATACAGGAGCTTCTCCCTGCGGAAGAAGACTGACGGCACCGGCGCACTCGGCACCCAATCGGGCAAGGAGGGCAAAGTCATTCTTATCGCTCACCCCGAAGGCCTTGGCAATGAGTCGGCGGCTCTCTTCTTCCGGCAGCACTCCGGCAAAAAATGGGCGGGTCTCATTCCGGCTAAATGGGCCGGGCCGCAGTGGAAGTGAGGCCGAGAGCGGCAGCGCCGCAGGTGAATCCAGCCATGCCGGGGTGTATTGAAAGCGAGTGGTCCCGGATGCATCCTGAGCAAGTTCTCCAACCAAGTCCTCATCGAGGAAGACATTCAATGTTTGAATGGCCATGGTTATAGTTGATCCCGGGGTTGGAACACCGGATCCATCCCCAGGTTCTCCATGACCTTCAGGGTCTTGCCCACGACACAGGTTTCCTTGCCGTTCTCGAGATCGCTGATGAAACGCACTCCGGTCCCGGAAACCAATGCCAGATCAGCTTGTTTCATCCCCAAGCTCTTCCGGCGTTTTCTGATGATCAATCCCAGTTGGTTCGTAGTCATTATCCCGATCGGGAATATGAACCGGAAATGATGGTATTCAAGCAATTCTTTTCCCGATCGGTAATACTCGACGACTTATTGACTGCGGCGAAAGATCTCGTTCACCAGTTCAGCTTCCTCGACAAATGGAGTGGCCGCCGTGGGAACGTCTCTACACAATTTACTTTCCACCTCCACAGGGTTCGCGTTCCCTCCGCAGAAGCATGACGCCCTTCGAGTTTTTGGTCCGGATTTTCCTTCAGATTCCCTTCGTTTTCTGGGCCAGCCGTCTATCCTGCCGGGCTAGCTTGGGAATCAGCCTGCCTGTCTTCCTTCGCCACGGCAACCCCGCATGAACATCCTCTTCCTCATGGCCGATGAGTTCCGTTACGACGCGGCGGGATTCATGGGCAACCCGGTGGCGCGCACGCCCAGCCTTGACCGCCTCGCTCGCGGCGCGGTGGTTTTCGACAACGCCTATACGCCCTCTCCGGTTTGCGTGCCCGCCCGGCAATGCCTGGCCACGGGCAAATATCCCCTGCACAACGGTTGCGAGCGGTTCGGGGAGGACATCGCCCCCGGCTCGCCCACCTTTGCCCGGTGGTTTTCCGAGCATGGCTATTACACTGCCGCTTGCGGAAAACTGCATCACCGGGGACCAGATCAGATGCAGGGATGGATGCAACGCATCGGTGCTGAAACGGCGGTCAACTGGCCGGAAGGCTTTTCTCATCGCAGCCAAATCGGACGCAGCAAGTGGCGGGGTGCAGCGGATCTCCGGGAATCCGGCGTCGGAATCTCCCCTCTGGCCCTTCATGATGATTACACGGTACAGGGGGCCTGCGATTTCCTAAAAATGCACTTTGATGGAATGTATGCGATAGATAAAGAGATTCCTATCTTGCTTATGGTGAGCTTACAACAACCCCATTTCCCGTTCTTATCAGAAAAACTTCTTTTCGATTATTACTCTCCGCGTGTTCCTGTTTTTTGGGATGAGCCCGCCAGTGGACACCCCGTTTTGGACGCCGGCCGGCTTGGTCCGCAAGAGGGCGTCTCTGAAGACGATGCCCGCCGGGCCACGGCGGCTTATTACGGAATGGTCGAAAAAACCGACCGCCGGATTGAACGAGTTCTTCAAGCCATTGAGGAAGCGGGGCAATCACTCTCGGATTGGATTGTGGTTTTCACCTCCGATCATGGAGACCTGCTCGGGCAGCACGGTTCCTGTGGAAAACGAAAGTTCTATGAGGGAAGCGCGCGGGTGCCTCTCTTTATCAGCGCCCCGCAACTGACCGCCGGACGCACCGCCTCGCCCTGCAATCTGGTGGACCTGTTTCCCACCCTTGTCCGCTTGGCCGGACTCCCGGAAGCTCCCGATTTGGACGGGCGAGACCTTTTCGGAACGGCCCCGCCCGTCGAAACCTTCAGTCAGTATGATCGCAAGGACTTCATGCTGCGGCAGGGCAATTTCAAATACCTCCGCTTTCTCCATGCCCCGGAAGTGCTCTTTGATCTGGCGGAAGATCCCGGAGAAACCCGCAACATCATCGACGATCCGATTCACGCCGGCACGGTGGCAGCCCTTCGCCAAAGGCTGGACGAATTCACAGCATCCGCTTGCGAAACCTCATCCCCACGCTAAGTACTAGTGCATGAGTTCGGACGAACCAACTGCGGGAAACCTCAGCGGTTCGCTGCTGGTGGCCCATCCCGGACTGGTTGACCCGAATTTCCGGCGCACCATCCTATTTCTCTCCGAACACAGTGCCGAGGATGGCGCCATCGGCCTCGTGCTGAACCGCCCGTTGAAGAAAACCATCGGCGAAGTGGCCGTGGGGGAACCGCGCGACAGCCTCGATCGCGTGGAGTTGTATTATGGCGGTCCGGTGGCCGAAGATCAGCTCACCCTCGCCAGCCTGCTGTGGGTGAACAATCCCGCCGCCGTGGCTTTTCACAGCTACATGGGCAGCGGCGTGGCCGACTTTATCATCGAGCCTCCCTGGCAGCCCGGTTTGCGCGCGTTTCTCGGTTACGCCGGTTGGAGCCGGGGTCAGCTTGAGAAGGAAATCGCGCAGAATGCCTGGATCGTCCTGCCCCCGTCCCGCGAATTTATCGAAATGGATGATCCGGAAAATGCCTGGCGCAATGTCATGCGAAACTCCGGCCCCATAATGAAACTCCTGGCCGAGGCCCCGGATGATCCGGAGCTGAATTAAGCCCGGCGGGCTACCACTTTTTCATCCGCCAGAGCCAAAAGACGAAACCGACCGACGCCAGCGCCAGCAGCGTGATAAACCAGAAGGGCCACATCTGCGACTCCATCGGCAGCGGCAGGGCCACGTTCATGGAGAAGAATCCGATCACCAGATTCGCCAACATGATGGCAATGGTCCAGATGGTGAACTTCTTGATGAGCTGATTGAGGTTGTGGCTCACGATGGCCGCGCGCGCGTCCATCAGACCGCCGATGACCTGGGTGTAGATTTCCGCGCGGCGGTAGCACTGCTGATTTTCAATAACCAAATCATCAAGGATCTCAGTTTGCTCGCGGTCGAACCCGAGTTTTTCCGACGCCGCTTTCATTTTTTCCAGCAAGGCGCCGTTGGAACCAATCGAGTTGACGATGTAAACTAGGCTCTTCTCCAACGCGAACATATTGAGCAGATATTTGTTATCCATCGAGGTGATGATGCGCCGCTCGAGAGAATCGGAGAGCATGTTGATCGCCTTGAGGTGGCCCTCAAAATGCAGGGTGGCCTGGTAGAGCAGGCGGAGTGCCACATCTTGAATGGATTGCACGTGGAAGGGCACCCGGGCCTCGAAAACCGGCGCATCGTCGGACATGACGATCACCAGATGATCCTCGTAAATAAAAACACCCGTCGAGGTGAGCTTGAGCAGAAAGTTGTCGTCCGCGCAGAAGCTCTTCGGCCGTTTGAGAATGATGGCGGCGTGATCGGGTTCGAATTCCAAGCGCGCCAATTCGTCCGGGTCTAGCGAGGATTGCAGGGTGTGGAAGTCAATGTTGTAGAGTTCCTGCAGTTCGGCCTCATCCTCAATCGTGGGCGCGTTGTAAACGATCACCTCCGCATCGGCGGATTCACAGGCCACGAGCCGATCCTTTTCCAGCCGGAAAAAACTTCGGATGCTGCGAACGGGTTGCTCCGCCGGCGCGGTTTCCGGGACGGGTTGGTCCTGCGCTCCCTCGAGAGCGATGCCGGTTTCCTCAATCGTCGCCATGCCGGAAACGTGCCCTCAATCCCACAGCCTGTCCAGCCCGCGGCGTATGCCGACAAAAAGTTCGTCGATTTCCGCATGCGTGATGATCAAAGGGGGAGCCATGGCGATGAGATCGCGGATACCTCGAACCATCACTCCTTCGGCGCGAATCAACTCCCAGGCTTTCAGTCCCAGCATGCTCGTGGGTGTGAGCGCATCCCGCCCCTCCCGAGGGACCAACTCAAGCGCGCCGATCAAGCCGACTCCGCGCGCTTCCGCCACGGCCGGATGTTCCCTCATTTCCCGCAGCTTGCCTTGGAAATACGGGCCGACATCGTCCCTCACCCGTGCAATCAATCCCAAATCCTCAATCACCTGCAGATTCGCCAGCGCCGCCGCGGCGCAGGTCGGATGCCCGGAATACGTGAAACCATGGGCGAAATAGCCGCCCCCCGCGATGGTCTCCGCGATTTCATCACTGAGCATTGTCGCGCCCAGCGGCAGATAGCCGCTGGTAAGCCCTTTCGCCAGACAGATCAAATCCGGATCCAGATCCCACAAATTGCTGGCATACCAATCGCCCAGCCGCCCGAACGCCGTGATGACTTCATCCGCCACAAATAGAATATCCTTCCCCCGGCACAGCGAGCGCAGTGCCGTGAGATATCCCTCCGGCGGAGTGATTACCCCGCCCGCGCCCTGCACCGGCTCGACAAACATGGCCGCAATCGTCTCCGCGCCTTCCTGGTCAATAATTCGCCGCGTTTCCTCCACGCACCAGTTTCCATATTCCTCCGGCGTCATGGTCGTCTTCGCGCCGTAAGTATATGGTCCCGGCACGTGGACAAACCCCGGCAGTGGCAGGTCGAACGGCGTCTGACAATTCGGCAGCCCCGTCATGCTCGTCGTTGCCAGCGTCACCCCGTGATAGGCGAACGTCCGCGTAAGAATCGTCTTTTTCTCCGGCTGGCCCTTTAGCTTCCAATACGACCGAATGACCTTCAACGCCGTCTCGTTCGCCTCGGAACCCGAATTGGAAAACACCGTGCGGTTCACCCGCGCCGGAGCCCGCGCCGCCAGAAATTCCGCCACCTTGATGGGCGGCTCGGTCGTCGTGTTAAAAAAGGATGGATAATACGGCAACCGCTCCATCTGCTCCGCCACGGCCCGCCCAATAGCCACGCAGTTATACCCCACATTCACGCACCACAGACCCGCCAGTCCATCGAGAATGCGCCGCCCTGTCTCATCCACAAAATAACAGCCGTCCCCTTCCTGCACGATATGCGTCCCCGCCTTATGCAAGTCGGAGTGGTTCGTAAAAGGGTGCAGCTGGAACTTGCGATCCTGCTCTTGCAACTTGGCAATGGGTGAAGAAGCCATGATGGAAATCTACCAACGGCGGCGGCAAATGACGACTGGGATTTGCGCCTCTGTTTTCCGCGGTGTTGGAGTCCAGCCTTTAGGCTGCTCTGAAGAGCACAGGTAAAGTAGAGTAACCTTCCAGCTTGCTGTCCTTCACGATCACAAGCTGGAAGCTCGTGCTACTTTTCCTGCGCAGCAGCGCGGGCGCAAGGAGGATGACGAATTGGAGTTGGAGTTCCGACGGATCTGTGACGGCAACAATTCCCGCGAGACGAACCAAGTTCAACGTGCTTTTCTCAGACAAAAAGGTCATGTCCTCCGGGCTCCAACTTGCGGATCTGGTGGCGCGGCCGATCGGTCTCCATATCCTCCGCCCGGAGCAGCCAAACCGGGCCTTTGAGGTGCTCAGGAAGAAATTCTTCTGCGATGGAGGCCGGGAACACGTTGGAGAGAATTATGAAGGCTTGGGACTGAAAATCCACCCTCCCCAAAAAAGCGAAAGTCCTCGATGAAACTCACCGAGGCACAGACGCCGACCGGGTTCTCCCAATCCACTTGCCAAAACGGTATATACGGTCAATGACCCTTGGCAATTGAAAAATGACATTGAAAAATGACTCGCCGAAATCAAGTTTTCCATGCTCAAGCGGCGCTGCGTGCCCAGGCAAGAATCGTGTGGTCGTCGTCGCCCAACCGCAGGGCCTCCCGTCGCGAACTCCGTTGACTGGCTACCAGATGGACGCTTCACCTGGAACGATCTGATGTTCGAGCCGAAGGAGTGCATCGCGAGGCTCAGGGCCTCGGGCCGGGCCTTGGCGGAAGAAAAATGAGCAGTGCAAAACGGCCACGTGTCGTGTAGCATTGCCTCATGGATCGAATCACTATCAATCCCGCGCAGTGCGGGGGACGTCCGTGCATTCGTGGGATGCGCATCCGGGTGAAAGATGTGCTGGACATGCTCGCGGGCGGGGCCAGCGAGGCGGAAATCCTCGAGGACTATCCCGACTTGGAAACCGGGGATATCCGCGCCTGCCTTGCCTACGCCGCCAGCTATTTCGATCATCCTGTCCTGGTAACCGCGTGACATGCGCTTCTTGGTGGACGCGCAATTGCCGCCGGCCCTTGCCCGCTTTCTGGAAGCACAAGGCTACGAAGCGTGCGCCGTCCGCGAAGTCGGCCTGCGGGAGGCGGACGACACCGCCATCTGGGCCTTAGCCGAGCGCGATGGCTGGATCATAGTGACCAAGGACGAAGACTTTCCCGAGCGCGCCCTCAACAGCCGCTCCGCACCGCAAATCGTCTGGCTCCGCATCGGCAACAGCACCAAGCGTGTTCTGCTCGCCTGGTTCACCCCACTGCTGCCAGATGTGTTGCGTGAGCTCGCCGCCGGCCATCGCATCATCGAGGTGCGGCGATAAGAGCGTGTTCAATCCCGACGGGGGTCTATTTGGGCGACGGTTCAAAGTCATCTCGGCGGGAAGCGGATCTTTGAACGTCCGCTTCGATCCCATCGCGATGGCATTTCACTGGCCACCAGATGGACGCTTCACGTGGAACGACCTGATGTTCGAGCCGAAGGAGTGCATGGCGAAGCTCCGGGCCTCGGGCCGGGTGAGGTGATGCAACGGACGGCGGCAGAGCGCCACCCCTACCTGACCCGCGAAACGCATTTGAATCGCAAGGGAGCGACAAAGCCGACCGGAACATTCTCCATCCGTGCCCATCCGTAAAATCCGTGGTTGAAATTCCGCGCTTTCCGGGAGCAACCGGACGCCGATGTCTCCGCCAGGCCCAGCGCGCGCTTTGCTTTCGCTGCAAACCGGGACAACCTCAGCCGGGCTGGCCGGACTCCAGATCAAATAGCATCCACCAGATCCGGTCGATTTCCCCGCGTTCGACAAGCTGTAGCGGAGTCGAGCCATCGAAGGCGGGGTTCGGCGACTTGAGCCAGCGGCCAACCTGCGAGGGCTGCATCACGCGGGAAACGCCATCGAGCAGCCGGTCCATCTCCACCAGCGCCTTTTCCTGCTTGGGCGAGGGCAACACGCCCTCACTCCATTTGGCGACCGAGCGCGGCGAGAAGCCGGTCAACCGCACCACGACAGGCTGCGGCATTTTGAACTCGCTGCGGTAGAAACGCAGAAGACCGGCATAATCCTTCGCCCCCCGGTGGCTGAACCGGAATGTCACGTGAACAGATTTCGATTTTTTTGTGCGTAGCGTCATATATTTCTGCCTGCATAATAACCTGCATTACTGCAGGACTCAAGCCTTTGTTCGAAAGCCCAGCTTTTCCAGTTTCCCGCCATCCACGACCTTCAGTTGATCCCCTTCACAGACGCCGGGATAGACGATCCCATTGATCCCGCGACTCACAACCGCAGAACGGGCAATGACTCCGCCCCCGCCGTTTGCAACGACCGCCCGCCCGATGCACTGGGTCAAACTCTCTTTCCCCGCCGCCAGCAACTTGCGCCAATCTTCGGCTCCAAGATCCGTCAGAGTCACATCCAATGCCCGACGGATGTCAGGCGAAGTGAGATTCAGCACACGGCTGAGACAGGCATCGATGGCGACCAACAATCGCGGCCCCTTGGTTTCCACACCGTAGTAGCGATCGTTGGCTTTGCATTCTTCCAAGGCCGCTGTGTCCGTGGTGCTGCCGTAGAGTGTGGCGAGGCCCGGCAAATTCCAGCGCCCGCCGCGCCATTGCGCCCCTCCCCCGCTCAGCACATGATCCGGTGTTGGAAAGTCCACGGTCTGGAACCGGAACAAGGTGCCGGTCCACGCGCTGAACAATTCCGGTTGCGCCTCGAAAATGCGGCTCAACTCGGCAAAGCGCGGGTGATGCTGAATGCGGGGGCTCACGAGTCAGTCCCTGAGGAATTCATCCGTCGCTTCCCGTATAGGTCACAGAAAAAGCCTCCTCGGAGGTCTGTGTCCATGTGCCGCAATTGAGCGAATCATTCGGCAAACGATTTTCCTTCGCGGCTTCCCGCCTTTGCGTGAGAAACTTGGCTTTTTCCGATAATCTCAAGCAGGGTTTCGAGGTCTTTCTTCGAGGGTTTTTGTCCCGAGAGGGTGCGGAAGAACGCCGGAAGTTTCGCCATCAGCTCCTTGTCTTCCAGCACGTAGGACGGAATCCGTCCCGCATCGATCGCGGCGAAATCGAAGAACTTGAGCCAATCGTCGGAGCCGGGCGTCAAACCAAGCTGCCCCGCCCATTCGGTGAGGAGAGCCTCATCCTTTGGTGGGGGGAGGATCCCCCGCTCGATCTTGCTCCAATTGCTCGGATCATGACCGTGGTTGAGACAAAATTCCCGAAGGCCAATGCGGCTGCGGGAGCGGATTTCTTTGACGAATTCTCCAAACATAAGCGTGGTAAACACTATACCACACGCCGACTGGGGCAATTGCGAGTGCGGTTCAAAGTCAACATTGCGGTATGCGAACCGGTGAACGTCCGATTCGATCCCATCGCAATGGCACTTCATTGGCCACCAGATGGACGCTTCACGTGGAACGACCTGATGTTCGAGCCGAAGGAGTGTATAGCGAGGCTCCGCCAGAGCCGTGTCCCCGCTTGACATCCAGAAAGCGTGACTCAATATTGTGTCACACCATGCCAGCCACCGCCTCCATTCGCGAACTCCGGGGCGCATTTCCGAAAGTGAGGCGGCTGTTGGAAACGGAGGGCTCCGTCATCGTTTCGGATTACGGCAAGCCGAAATACCTTCTCACGCTTTACACGCCATCCACGACGGGCTCCCCCCCGAAAAAAAACTACATGGCCCGGCTGGCAAAACTCCAGCCCCGGCCCTTGAGCAAGGCCAGGGCGAGCGCCTTACATGAAGAAAACCGCGGAAACTGCTAAGCCGCCCTACGCCAATCCCAGCGCGCTGCTGAAGCTCTACCTTCACGAGCCGGAGTCCAGCGCCATGTGCGCATGGCGGGCCAGAAACACGGGGGCCTTGGAGGTCACGCATCACGGCCGGGTGGAAATGATCAACGCTCTCGGCCTGGCGGTCTGGCGGGGCGATCTTTCCGTCCGCGCGGGCCAGGATGCGATGGACTCGCTCGATGAAGATTTTGCGGAAGGCCGCTACCGGCAGGCCGACCTGCTCTGGCGGGCGACTTTGAACCGGGCGGCGGAGCTCGGCCGGGAATATTCCCCGCAGCTTGGCACGCGCACCCTGGATGTCCTTCACGTCGCTTGCGCCCTCGAACTTCAGCACCGGAGCTTCTTAACCTTCGACCTTCGCCAGCGGAAACTTGCAAGTGCGGTGGGATTGAAGGTCGTCACGCCGGGGATAACGGCACGCAGTCATTGACATACTTTCCCATTACGCAATAATTACATTCGCAATACAACTGCAATGAAAACACTGCAAATTCGCTTGTCCCAGGAACTGCGTGATGAGGCGGATTCCGTATTGGAGGCAATAGGGATTGATATGCCCACAGCGGTCCGGCTCTATCTGACCAAGATCGTCCAGACCCGCAGCATCCCCTTCGCTCTTGAGGCCGGACCCCTTGAACTGATCCCGGTGGACAATGCGACCCAGACCCAGATGGATGCCGTGGCCACGGCTTGGAAAGCCAAAAAGCGGGTAAAATGAAACTCGTGATCTCCCGGCGCATCCGCAAACGGGAGTTCGGAAGGTCGATCCCGGCGGATGATTTGGCGGTGCTTCGCCGCACGGCGAGAATTGTGCTCGCGACACCCATTTCGGGACCGGGCCTTCCCGCAGGAACGCGGCTTCTCAAAACCTATGGCACCTCCCGTTCCGGCCCGAAACGCGTGATCTATCTGCTCGCGGTCGTAGAAGGAGATTTGTTTCTGTTGTTTTACCGCGGCAAAAATGACCCCATCGGTGCCAATGCCACCGCAAAAAATCCGGCCTTTAAGGCAGAACTCCACAAACATCTGGCCTTGCTCGAAGAGGACATTCGCGCCGGAGAGCTCGATCTCATTGATCTTTCTCAGGAAAAATCCTGACGCGATTCGGGCGCAGCCTTTCCGCAGTTTGCGCCTGGATTTCTACGGCTTACGCCGCGGCTGCAAGGTATTAAAGTAGAGCAAGCTTCCAGATTGCTGTCTTTCACGATCACAAGCTGGAAGCATGTGCCACTTTTCCTCTCACCGCTCCCGCGTCAGCTCGCAGGAGTGCGCCGCAAAACCCGCGCCGAAGGCCGTGAGCCAGAGCCGATGATCTTGATTCCCACCACTCAGTCGTTGCTCCAGGGCCAGCAAAACGGAGGGACTGCTCAGGTTGCCGTATTGGCGCAGAACCTCCCGCGTTTCGTCGAGCTGGTATTTGGGCAGTCGCCCCTCGATTTCGTCGATCACATCGCGCCCTCCGGTGTGTGCGATGATTTGGTCGGGGTCGGCGCTTCGCTGCGCAAAGAGGTTTTCCACTGCATCCGCCGCGACCTTTGGCACCGCGCGGTGGAGTTGGTTGCGCAGCTTGCCACCCGCGTTGACGAAGCGGATTTTTTCGCGCTCTTGGGGCCAGTGCAAGGCGTGGAAATGATCGGCCTTCCATTGTCCACCGGCGTCCTGGCCCCGCCAGAGCGAGGCGGAGGATCCATCGCCAAAAATGGACGCGCTGACCAATACGCCGGCATCGTCATCCAGATAAAAGGCGGCTGAGCAAATTTCAACTGCGACGGTTGCGACGAGCGCCTCGGGATGGGTTGCCAGAAAACCCTGCGCCATCCGCAGCATGGGAATCGCCGCCCCGCAGCCGAGGCCGGTCAGGTCGTGCAGAAAGGCATTGTCCCGGATGCCGGAAATCTCCGCGAGATGACTGGAAACCCCCGGACACAAATATCCCGTGCAGGTGCAGACCATAAGGGCGTCAATCTCGCGCGGCTCGATGTTCGCGGCGCGGCAGGCTTTATCCAAAGCCCGCGCCGCCAGCTTCGGCGCTTCCTTCTCGAAGGCTTTGTTGAGCGCCTCGGCGTCCAACGCATGCAGTTGGGACGGATCAATGGCGTAGTGGCGAGTGTCCACCCCGGAGACTCCGGACATAACCGCTTCGATGATTTTGAAACCCCGCCGGCTTAGCCCTCCCAGCCCCGGGTAACATTTCAAAGTCTCCAAACTTTCCAACTGCGTAAGACGCCGATCAGGAAATGCGCTGGCAAGGGATTGTAAATACATTCGCCTAACGCAACGCGTGGAAACACAGGTTGAAGGGCAGCAGTTTTGATCGCGTCACGGCGGCGAGGAACGCTTGTCCCATCGGCCAGGTCAAGAACGGATGCATCGTCTGGGCGCAAATGAGCCGCCGGGAAAACTTCCGCCGCAATTGCCCGCGCAGTTTTTGCGTGATGCTCCCCCATTTCTCCGCACCATCCGCATAACGCCAAAGCGGTGCCACCGCCAGAGCGGCAGATTCCAACGCCATGGACATGCCATTGCCGGTGAAAGGTGGCGTCATGCCACAGGCATCTCCCAACGTCATCATCGCTGTATTGGAGTGCTGCCAGCCCAGGCGAAACCCTGCCACCGCGGCCTGGGAGTCCTCGTCCACGGCGGCGTCTGCCATTCTATCCGCCAGGGCCGAGAGACCACCTTGTCGCATATATTTTTGGAGAATCCCCGCACCCTCCAGTGACTTGTCCAAACGGAAGAGCCCGCAGACATTAACCGTCTCCGGCGCAACCTTGGCGACGCCGGCATATCCATTCCGGCCCAGATGCATCTCCAGATCTGCAGTCAGCGGCAGGTTGCGCACGTGGCATTTGAGTCCGATCCAGAACCCGCGCGACGGAATCCTTCCCGCACACCAAACCAGTCCCTCCCGATCCTCCGGTTTCTGACGCGAATGTTCGTGCAAAACGCCGCCCAGATCTTGAAAGCGCAGCCGCATCGCCTCATCCAGAACATGCCGTGAAATTCCCTGAGCCGGGACAGGAAGCGCCGCCGCGAAGATCCGTTCCCCGCCGTGATACCAAGCCGTGGTGCGCTGCACTTCCGCGGTGGCCAGTAAATCCGCGATACCCAGCGATTCCAAAACGGCCGGGCGCACCCCGCTGATAAACTCGCCACAGACGCGATGACGGGGATAACTGCCCGCCTCGTGCAAGTCCACTCGCACGCCGCGCAGCCGCAAAGCAATGCCCAGCGACAGCCCCGCCAACCCTCCCCCCGCAATGGTGATCGCGCGGTTCATGACGCCGCGCTGATACATTGTAGAGGCAGTCGAAGCGCAGCGCAGACCGCTTGCCGCAGGCAACCCGAAGGGCAAGCGAAGCGAGGCAATTGTGCCAACCGCCTGTCGTCACGCCGGGCGGCTGGCACAGCCGCCCCTACAACACTCGCGTTCTTTGGCCAGTTGTTTTTGAGTCGCCGCATTACTCCTTCCAGGCCAGCAGGCGAAGCGAACCCCGCCAGTCCACCGATTCGCGCACCCGCCAGTTTTTTAGTTCCAACAGCGCCGGAAGCTCCCCCGGCCGGAACCCCGCATTGATGCTCACCGGCATGTCGTGCCGCGTAACCTTGCCGATCCACGGCCACATCAGCCCGCTCCAAACATGTGGCAGCACCGCCCGCCACGGTTCGCAAAAACAAATCACCGAAAAGTTACGCAGCAAATCCCCAAACTGACGCAGTTGTTCCTCCGGGAAATGATGCAAAATCATTACCCCAACAAGCACATCAGCGCGGCAGCCCGGCAACGCGGCAAACAAGTCTCCTTGTTTCCATTCGATTTCTGCGGGCAAGTCCTCCGGCGGAGGCGCAAGATCAATTCCAAGCATTCTCGCGTCCGCAAACCGCGCGCACAGCCGGCGACACAATCGCCCCTCCCCCGCACCAATCTCGACAATTTGTAGAGGCGGTTGCGCCAACCGCCGGTCGACAAAGAAAGCACTAGGCCCAAGCGCCTCGACAATTCCTTTTTCAATCCAACGAAAGTTACCCATCAGCCCGTTGATCACCCGCAGATCACGCCGGCTCCTTCGTGCCTCCGGGTCATCCGGATGCAAGCCATCCAGCAATTCCGGCAGCACCCGACGGGGAAAAGTTGAGCGTAGCGTTTCGATAGATCAGAGGTTTGAAGGTTGAGCGCGGGCGGAATACAGCCTTAGGCCAAACTCGCCAGGGTCAAGGAGAAGGTGAAACTTCCCGAGGCGGTTCAGACTCCGGCGCAAGACCACCACTGCGGGCATTGCCCGCGCGAATTGTCCATTTTCTCCGTGTCCTTCCCGCCGGCTGTTGGTAAATTGCCCTCGCGTGAACAAACCCACCCTCTTGGCCCTGCTGCTGATCTTCCCCGCGCTGGCCCACGCAATCCTCAGCCCCTTGGCCACGCCACCCGACTGGACAAAACTTGCCCCTTTTCAGGAAACCATCACCCGGGAAGACTTTGTCACCCTCCTCGACAAAGTGTACGCTCCCGGTGGCGCATGGAAGGAAACAATCAGCATCCGCGACACCGAGGCCCTCATCAAGACCCGCCCCGAATCCGCTCCCTTCCTCCTCCGCTTCGCCCCCACCCGCGATTCCGCCAAGGCCGTCCCGACCTATTGGCGCAGTCGCCGCCAGCTCCCCCCCGAGGAACCCGGCAAACCCCTCGCCGGCCTCAAGATCGCCCTCGACCCCGGCCACCTCGGCGGTTACTGGGCCAAAATGGAGGAACGCTGGTTTCAGATCGGCAACTCCAAACCCGTCACCGAGGGCGACATGACCCTCCTCGTCGCCAAACTCATCTCCGCCCGCCTCCAAGCTCTCGGTACCCAGGTTTATCTCACCCGCTCCAAGCCCGCCCCCGTCACCCCCCTCCGTCCCAGCGGACTCAAAAAAGCCGCCTCCTCCTCCCTCGCCGACAAAGGCACCCCCGCCACCGAATTCAGCCTGCAAAAAGAAAGCGAACGCCTTTTCTACCGCGTGGGCGAAATTCGCCGCCGGGGCAAGCTCGTCAACGAAATCATCCACCCCGACGCCGTCATTTGCCTCCATTTTAACGCCGAGGCCTGGGGCGACGCCAACAACCCCACCCTCGTCGATGTCAACCACCTCCACTTCCTTATTTCCGGAGCCCTCAGCCGCGAAGAACTTGCCTATGAAGACCAGCGCCACGACATGCTCATCAAACTCCTCAACCGCTCCTATGCCGAGGAGATCGCCCTCACCGATGTGATGGCCCGCAAAATGGCTGCCGCCACCGGCCTTCCCCCCTACCGCTACGTAGGCACCCCGTCCGCCCTACGCGTCAACGCCAACCCCTACGTCTATGCCCGCAACCTCCTGGCCAACCGCCTCTTCGTCTGCCCCGTCGTCTATGTCGAACCCTACGTCATGAACAGCCGCAACGTCTTCGCCCGCATTCAGGCCGGCGACTACGACGGACGCCGCAACTTCGGCGGCGTTCAACGCAAAAGCATCTACCGCGAATACGCCGACGCCGTCACCGACGGCCTCCTTGCCTACTACTCCAAACGTCCCCTGTGAAAATCATCGCCGTCACCAACCAGAAAGGTGGAGTGGGAAAAACCACCACCGCCGTCAACCTCTCCGCCGCCCTCGCTGAACGCGGCACCCGCGTCCTCCTCGCCGACATCGACCCCCAAGGCAACGCCACCAGCGCCCTCGGCCTCGGCGACCTAAAAGGCCAGTCCCTCTACCAAGCCATGATCGGCGAACGCCCCGCCGCCGACCTCATCGCCCCCACCCGCATACCCAATCTCTCCGTCATCCCCGCCGACATCGACATGGTCGGAGCCGAAATCGAAGTCGCCCGCATGGACGAACCCCTTCTACAGCTTCGCCGCATCCTCGAACCCCTCCGCACCTCCGGCCAGTACGCCTACGCCTTCCTCGACTGCCCTCCGTCCCTCGGCATCTGGATGTCCAACGCCCTCGCCGCCGCCGACGAACTCCTCATTCCCATCCAATGCGAATACTACGCCCTCGAAGGCCTCACCCTCCTTATTGAGGTGATGCAACGCATCCGCGCTTCCGGCGCAAACCCCAACCTCGCCTTCGCCGGCCTCGTCATGACCATGTTCGACGCGCGAACAAATCTTAACCCCGCCGTCGTTAAAGAAGTCCGCGACCACTTCCAGGAAGTCGTCTTCCAGACCGTCATCCCCCGCACCGTCCGCTTCGGCGAAGCCCCCAGCCACGGTCGCACCATCCTCGAACACGACCCCAACGGCCCCGGAGCCCAAGCCTACCGCGAACTCGCCAACGAATTTCTCGAACGCCAAAAAAACGGCCTCACCTTTGTCAATCAATGACGAGTGACAAGTGACGAGCAGCCAGCGAAAAGCACCTTCAACTCATCACTCACCACTCATCACTCATCACTTCCCACATGTCTGAAGTCCTCGATCTCTTCCGCCAGACCGGCGCCCTCCTCCACGGCCACTTCATCCTCCGCTCCGGCCTTCGCAGCCGCGAATTTTTTCAGTGCGCCCTGCTCTTGCAGGATGCCGCCATCGCCGCCCAAGTCTGCGGCCAGCTCGCCGATAAACTCGCCAATTACGAGGCCACCACCGTCATCTCCCCCGCCGTTGGCGGCATCATCGTCGGACAGGAAATCGCCCGGCACCTCGGCAAACGCCACATCTTCGCCGAGAAAGACGGCACGGGGGGTCTCGTCATGCGCCGCTTCACCATCACCCCCGGCGAACGCTTCCTCGTCGCCGAGGACGTCGTCACCCGCGGCGGTCGCGTGGAGGAAACCATCCAGATCGTCCGCGACCACGGCGGGATCGTCGTCGCCGCCGGCGCGATCGTGGACCGCAGCGGCGGCAACCTCCCCGATTTCGGCTGTCCCTTCGTCTCCCTCGTCCAGATGAACGTCGAAACCTTCGAAGCCGACAACCTCCCCCCCGACCTGTCCGCCCTCCCCCCCATCAAACCCGGCAGCAAGTAATTTCCCCGAAAACTTACACTTACACCTAAACTTAAACCTACACTCCCGTTGCTTGGAGATTAGGTTTGAGTGTCGGTTTAAGTTTAGGTTTAAGTCTTAATGTAGAAACACCCTACTCCACCCCGCCTGATTGCGACCGACCGGTGAAGGCTTCGGTCAGCACGTTGACAATCGACTGACTCTTCACCGGTTTGTTCAGATACGCGTTCATACCGGCATCGAAACACCGCTGCTGGTCTTCGGGCAGGATGTTGGCCGTGAGGGCGGAGATAAACACGGGGCGACGCTGGCGAGAGCTTTCCAGGTTCCGGATCTTTCGCGTCGCTTCCAATCCGTCCATCTCCGGCATCTGCACATCCATGAGGATGCAGTCGGGATTTTCCTCTTCGAAGATGGCGACAGCTTCAAAGCCGTTGGGGGCCGTGAGCGGTTCGT
Organism: Terrimicrobiaceae bacterium; assembly: GCA_041746635.1. GTDB lineage: Bacteria > Verrucomicrobiota > Verrucomicrobiia > Chthoniobacterales > Terrimicrobiaceae > CAMASH01. The sequence continues at coordinate 38,004 of JBGTGQ010000055.1, forward strand.
ATCCCAGCTCGCGGAGAATTCTCACGATGAGTTTCAAGTTCACCTTGTCGTCTTCGACCAAATATCAGATGGAGTCGGCAACAGTATTCCCTTGGCCTGCCAAGACTGGGCAAACACGAAAGCCGCCTGCCGCTTTTTTTCCAATGAAAGCGTAAGTGAGGGAGAAATCCTACGCGGTCATTTTCATTCGACCCAAGAAAGGGTGGCGGCGGCCAAAGGGCCTCTTCTGGTCCTTCACGATACGAGCGAGTTCGTCTATAAGCGCGAGGA
>JBGTGQ010000056.1:0-3108 GCA_041746635.1 Terrimicrobiaceae bacterium
GTTAGCCAAAAATATTTTCTCGCCGCAATGAGCTTTTTTGAGAGCTACGAATCGATTCCCGCGATCAGGAAGCATCTTCCAGAAGATCGATATGAAGCTTTCAAGCGAGCGCATTCTGAACTTAAGCAGGCTTCTCCAGAATATCGCAAGCGATGCCGGCTATATACCGTGTCCGTCTTTTTGATCATCCTGATTGGAATTGCTCCTCTGCCTTTCGTTTTCACGAATGGGGCGGCGATGATTCTTGTAAGTGTATGGAGCACTGTCGGAGTGATTCCATTGTTTATGATCTCTTCGCAGTATCAGAAGATGCGGATCGACAAGATTGACTCCTATCTGAGACAAAATGAAGGCTAACGGTAAAGGGTGCATTGCTGCGAAGCCAGCAAATGCACCCATGGTTGAACAAGCCCGGATTTGCAAGGGGCGGTAAACTTAGGCCGTCCTAATGGCGCTTATGTTCGGAGCTGATGGTGCCTCAAGTGGGGATAAGACCGAACTGGCGGCAGCGACAGGCAGAGACTGAAGACGAAACTAGCTCCGCCAGCAAGTCGGGAGGCAGAAAAGTATCTTAGGTTCGTGTCAATAGCAGCATTTTCGCGGGGATTTTGGGCGTTGACACAATAGACCTCGGATTCCGTGTCGTAAAATTTTGACGAGGACGGAAAGACGGTTTTCATGGGGAGTGAGGAATGGCGGTAAACTTCGGAGGTCCGCGGTTGAGCCAGGCTCTGGGGATGCGCGCAACGCAGACCATTTCCTTTTTGCAGGATGGACAGGTCGGAATGCCGACAGGCAGAGGTTTGGGTCGAGGCCCGAAAAGGATGGGCGAACCGGTGAACATACGGACGCGTTCGCGATTGCGCACGGCGGCGGGGTGGCAGTATCCATAATAGCGGATGGAGCGCAGGCCGCGTGGGAGGACATGGCGCAGGTAGCGTGCGACAAACTCCCGTCCGGTGACGGTCATGGGCTTGAAACGCTTTTCGTCGCGGTCTTTCCAAAGGAAAGTGACCATCTGGTCGGTGAAGGAAATGATGCGCTGGTCGCGGATGACGCTGCGGGCCACATAAGCGCCAAGATACCTAATAGCATGAGAGCCGGTGCCGGCGGGCTGAATATGCACGCCCCATTTTTTGCGCCAGACGGAGGGATCGACCTGCCAGCCTTGTTCCCGGAGCAGACGACGGAAGTGCTGCTGGAAAGCCGCCTGGAGGTGGGAAAGATGGACGAGGTAGTCCGCACTTTTGACGCAGATCACCTTGCCATGAGCATTGAGACCCGCGCCCGGGACGAGAAGGTGCAAATGAGGATGGAACTGCATTTGCTGGCCCCAGGTGTGGAGGACGGCGATAAATCCGCTGACCACCGCCTTGAATCCCTTGGCGGTGGCGAGTTTTTCGGTCATGGCGGCAGAAACCGCCGCGAAAAAGAGATCGTAGAACTCTTTGGCCAACGGACCGAAGAAGCAGTGCCGCAGTTCCTGCGGCAACGTGAAGGTCACCATGAAGTAGGGGGCGTTGACCTGCTTTTCCATGCCGCGCGCGACCCAGGCGGCGGTGGCGGCCTTGCCGCAGCGCGGACAGGCTTTGTGATTGCAGCTGTGGAAGGCAAAGTGATCGGTTTGGCAACCGGCGCAGGCATAGCGGGACCCTCCCATGGCCGGGGTGCGGCAATGAGTGATGGCCCAGATGGCGCGACGTTGGGCGCGGGAGAGCGAAGGATCGGACTTCAGGAACTCCGGCAGGAAACGGTCGAGCACCTCGGCGACGGTGGGCCGGCGCCGTGAATCAGGCGGCGAAATGCAGGACAGGGTGCGTTCGCTTAGGCTAACGCGGCAGGCCCTGGCAAAGTGCCTCAATCAACGCGCGGGTGTCCTCGCGGGATTGATGGGTCACATGAAGGTAGGTCATCGTTGTTTCGATCTTCTTGTGGCCCAAGAGGCGCTGGACGGTGTGCAGACTCGCGCCGCTTTCGATCAGGTGGGTGGCGAAGGAATGGCGCAGGGAATGCACGGTTGCGTCGGGAATATTAAGTTCCTTGCGGGCGACGACGAGCAGTCGCTGGAGCGAGGCGTGCGGCATGGGAGTGGTGGCCGAGCGCATGCGGGCTTTGAGTTCGGCCCCGTGCTGGATGCCGCGCCCGACATTAGGAAAAATCAGAAGCGGGTGCCGGTGGAATCGATAATAGGCGCGCAGATCCTCCAGCATGTCGGAGGCGATGGGAACCATGCGGTCCTTGAGCCCCTTGCCCTGGCGGATGAGCAGTTTGCCTTCTTCGCCCTTGATGTCGTAAATGGTCAGCGACAGGCCTTCGGAGAGGCGTAGCCCGCAACAGTAGATCAACTTGATGGGAATGCGGTAACGGCGTAGGCGGATGCTGGAGAGCAGGCGGTGAATATCCGCCCGGGAATGCACAATGGGAAGGGTCTCCAGGTCCTTGGTGCGAATCTGGGAAAAAACCTCCCAGGGCTTCTGGCCAAGAAGCTCCTGAAAAAACGCGCGCAGGCAGGCAACGGCCTGGCGCATCGAATTGGGCTTCCAATGCTTCTGGAACTTGAGAAAAAGCAGATACTCGCGGATCTGGTCCTCTGTGAGAACCTTCGGGTCGCAGCCAAAATGCTCCTGGAGGAGGCGCAGTTGGCGGTAATAGGCATGGCGCGTGCGATTACAGTCGTAACGCAGAGCCAGCAACTCGGCGTAGCGAGCCATGGACTCGTAGGCGTGGTTGTAGCTCAGCGGATTCGGCAACTCCCGATGTCCCAGCGGACGGGCCGAATGGTTGGATTGAGGGGTGGTTGATTTGGTGGACTTGGTGGACTGTTGTGGTTTTGCGTTGTGCATGACCGCCCACGCTACTAAAACTCCCCCACGATCCCCGCCTATGACTCACCCCGCTCAGAAACCGCCAAACCACCTCGCCGCGTAGCGGCTTAGTTCAATCGGGTCCCCGTGACTGAGTATTAGTCAGCCACGGGTCCCACACCACCCGGCGTACGGGTCCGTACCGGGCGGTTCCGGCTAGAGTTGGAGTTTCCTCCTTCTCGAAGGCGGTGACTTCGACCTTTCGGCCCATGCCACTTCGCCCCAGAACCCTACATGCTTCCCA
>JBGTGQ010000057.1:0-19237 GCA_041746635.1 Terrimicrobiaceae bacterium
GGCGCGCCGCCCCTGGCAGAGATGCCGGATCGCGCCGGGCTGCTGCCGCTCTATCGCTGGCTGCTTTTCTTTTACCCGCGGCACCGCGAGCTCCTTCGCTTCGGCTTTCACGCCGCGCGCCCTTTTCTCTCCCTTAAGGTCCCGATTCGTTTCCGCCCTTTGCTCCTGAAGCTCCTCCAGCCCTGCGACGCCAACGTCATGCGCGACATCGCCGCCTTCGAAGCCTGCTTCGAAAGCCAGCGCCAGGCCTGGCGCGCCTCGGCCGACGGCCTCATGACCGACGCCGAGATCTACGCGCAGCCCTGGGGTTTTCCGCTCGAGGAAATCGAGGTGCCGGTCCAGCTCTGGCACGGGAAAAAGGACCGCAGTTTCCATTGGCAACTGGCGCAATCGTTAGGCGAACGCCTGCCCCGGTGCACCGGGCGGATGGTCGAAGGGGAGGGACACTATTCGCTCCCGATTCGACACATGCACGAGATTCTGGCCGATCTGAAATCGGCCTAACGCCTCCAGTTTTCCCTGTTCGCGTTTCTCGAAGTAGCCCAAACTTGGGGCGTGGAAGATTTTACTGGCAGCGCAGTGGTGGATCAGCCGGTCCGTCGAAGTTCAAATATCCCGCCGGAATTCCAGGAACGGATTCGACAACTGGTGGCCGACTGGGGCGCGGAGAAATCTCCCGAGCTGATCGAAGAACTGATCGTGACCGCGCTCAAGATGGCACGGGACAAAATGGGCACGGGCGACCTCAAGCTAATGAATCGCTCGCTCAAGGAACTGCGCTACGCCGCCAAGATTTTCGCGCCCTACCGCGACAAGCGGAAAGTGGTGGTCTTCGGTTCGGCCCGGACCGTGCCGTCCGAACCCGAAGCGCAGCAGGCCGAGGAATTCGGCCGCCAGATGGTGGCGAACAATTACATGGTCATCACCGGGGGCGGCGACGGCATCATGGGCGCGGCCCAGGAGGGCGCGGGCGCGGAAAAAAGTTTCGGCCTGAACATCCGCCTGCCCTTCGAGCAGCGCGCCAACGAGTGGATCCATGGCGATCCGAAGCTGATCAATTTCCGCTATTTCTTCACCCGCAAGCTCAACTTTGTGAAGGAAACCCACGCCTTCGCTCTCTTCCCCGGGGGCTTTGGCACCCACGACGAAGGTTGCGAAGTGCTCACCCTCATTCAGACCGGCAAGAGCCCCATTGTGCCCATCGTCCTGCTGGACCGACCGAATGGGCACTACTGGGAAACCTGGCGGCGTTTTGTCACCAACGATCTGCTCGACCAGAACCTCATCTCCGCCAGCGACCTGAATTTTTTCAAGGTCACCCACGACATCGACGAAGCCATGGCGGAGATCCTGCAGTTTTACCGTAACTTTCACTCCTATCGCTGGGTGCAGGATCGCATGGTCATTCGCGTGAACAAGCGCCTCACCGCCGCAGCCATTGCCCGACTGAACACGAATTTCGAGGCCCTGCTGGCCTCCGACAAAATCATCCAGACCGGTGCCCTGCCCGAGGAGGCGGAGGACGCCCATCTCGCGCACTTCTATCGCATCGTTCTTATTCCCCACCGCCGGGATTTTGGCACCATGCGCTTGTTGATTGACGCCATCAACAAAGCGGAGACCGAAACGGAGCGCGCGCCATTGGCGGACGTCGCCACCACCCAGCACATGTGAGAACTCTCACGGGGAATCCGGCGTTGGAGTCCAGCCTTTAGGCTGCTTCGAAAGGCACACGCTGAAGCGTGAACTATTGATTTCCCAGCAAGGTGCGGGCGTGGGCCAGGGCGGAGTCGGTCCTGCCGCCGAGCATGCGGGCGATTTCCTCTTCGCGGGATTTGGCTTGAGTTTCTTCGAGCACGGTGCGGGTGCGGCCTTCCTTGACCTCTTTGCTCACGACAAATTGGGTGCCGGCGGCGGCGGCAACCTGCGGGAGATGGGTGATGCAGAGGACCTGGCGGTTGCGGCCGAGTTCACGCATTTTCTGGCCGACTTTGGCCGCGATCTCGCCGCCGACGTTGGCGTCAATCTCGTCGAAGATGAGCACGGGCACGTTGTCCTGGTCAGCCAGGGCGCTTTTTAATGCGAGCATCACGCGGGATATTTCGCCGCTGGAAGCAATGGCGCGGAGCGGGCGGGTGGCTTCGCCCGGATTCGGGGCAAAGAGAAACTCGACCGTCTCGAAACCGTGAACGGCGGGTGGATCGAGGGTTTCTAGCGAAACGGAAAATTCAGATTTGGCAAAGCCGAGATCCTTAAGTCCGGCGCGGACTCTTTCCGCGAGTTTTTTGGCGGAGGTCTGACGCCGGGTGGTGAGCTTGCCTCCGAGAGTGCGGAGGTTTTTTTCGGCTTCGGCGATGTCGGTGTCGAGGGAATCGCGGCGGGCGGTGCGGTTGCGCAGCGTGGCGAGTTTGGCGGCGGCTTCGGCGTGGAAGGCGAAAACGTTTTCCACGGCGGGACCATATTTGCGTTTGAGAGTTTGCAAAGTGTCGAGGCGGGTTTCGATATCAGCCAGATTGGCGGGTCCGTTTTCGAGGGTGGAGGAATAGGACTGTACGGTGCGGGCGAGGTCGTCGGCGACGGCGAAGGCTGATTCGCAAGACGTTGAGATGGTTTCGGAGGAGGGATCGAGGCGGGCGAGTTCGCGGGCGAGGCGGGTGAGGTCGCCGAGGCGGGCGGTGAGGGAATTTTCGTCCTCGCTGACTCCAGCCGTAAGTTGGGCGCAGAGTTCCCCGATGCGCTGGGAATTGGCGGCGGCGCGCTGGCGGGCGAGCAGGGTTTCCTCCTCGCCGGGCTGGAGAGCGGCAAGGTCAATCTCGCTGACTTGATGGGAGAGGAGATCGAGTTCGCGGGCGGCGGCTTGTTCGCCGGTGAGGATGGCGCTTTTCTCCTCCTGAAGACTAAGGAGGTTGCGTCTGGTTTCAGAAAAATCCGAACGAAGTTCGTCGGTGCCGGCAAAGCGGTCGAGCAGGCGGGTTTGTTGTTCGCGCGAGAAGAGGCTCTGGTGGTCGTGGGGGCCGTGGAGATCCACCAAGAGGTCACCGAGGGCGCGCAGGAGGCCGAGGGTGCAGGCGGAACCGTTGACGAATTGCTTGCCGGTGCCTTCGGCGGGCAGGGTGCGTTTGATGAGGAGGCGTCCGTCCTCGCAGGGTTCGGCCCCATGTTCCGCGAGGAGATCGGCGAGGGATTTATCAGCGGCTTGATCGAAGACGGCCTCGACGGCACAGGCCTCGGCTCCGGTGCGGATGAGGGTCTTGTCGGCGCGTTCGCCCAGGAGAAGGGTGAGGGCGCCGATGATGACGGATTTTCCCGCGCCGGTCTCGCCGGTGATGGCGGTGAAACCGGGACGGGGTTCCCACGTGAGGTCTTCCACGAGGGCGAGATTACGGATTCGCAGGGACGCGAGCGTTGCGGACATGGGCGGACTATGCCATGAACTTCCGGCGATGGGGGAGTTGGAAATCACGTTTTTTGGCACGGGCACTTCGCATGGCATTCCCGTGATCGGCTGCGAATGCGCGGTTTGCCAATCGCCGGACCCGCGGGACAAGCGGCTGCGGGCGGCGATTCAGGTGCGCACTCCCGAGATGATCATCCAAGTGGACACGCCGCCGGATTTTCGCACGCAGTGCCTGCGGGAAAAGGTGTCGCACCTCGATGCGGTGATCTACACGCATTCGCACACGGACCATATTCTGGGATTCGATGACCTGCGGCGATTCTGCGAGATGGAGGACAAGGGGATGCCGATCTATGCGGCGGAACGGACGTTGAACGATCTGCGGCGGGTCTTTCAATTCGCGTTTGGGGAGGAGTTCCGGCATCGCAATTACATCCGGCCGGAACCGATGACGATTGAGGGACCGTTTCGCATGGGAGGCACGGACATCGTGCCGGTGGATCTGCCGCATGGGCGGATGATCAATACCGGACTGGTCTTCCACCGCAACGGGAGGAAGTTGCTGGCGTATTTTACCGATTGTGCGGAGGTGACGGCAGCGGCGGAAGCAGCCGCGCGGGGCGTGGACACCCTGGTGATCGATGCGTTGCGCCACAAGCCGCACCCGACCCACATGTCGGTCTCCATGGCCACGGAAGCGGCGCAACGCATTGGCGCCCGGCGCACGTTTTTCACCCACATGTGCCACGAACTCGGACATGAGGAAACGGAGAGGCTTCTGCCGGAAAACATCCGACTCGCTTATGATGGACTGCGCATTGAAATCTAGGCGGCTGCTTTTCCTCCTGTTTGCGGTGTTTCTTTTTGAAGGGACGGTTCTCGGCGCGCCTTCGCCCGAGGCGCAGGCAACTGTGGTAATTTACAACACGGCGGATCCCTCTTCGGTCGCCTTGGCGAAATATTACGCCGGGCGGCGGGAAATTCCGGATGATCAACTGGTGGGAATGGTCTGTCCGCTCACCCCGGAGATCAGTCGACAGGAATTCGTTTCCTCCATTTCCGATCCCCTGCGCGACGCCTTTGTCCGAAAGGGCTGGTGGCGGGTCGAACGCGGGCAGGTGACGCGGACGAAAATTCGTTTTGTCGCGATCATTCGCGGCATGCCGCTGAAAATCCGTTCGGAGGGCGAAAAAGTACAGCCGCGCAAAGACCAGCCGGATTCCATCGGTAAGCGTGACGAGGCTTCGGTGGACAGCGAACTGGCCTGCCTCGGTCTGGGTGCGGTGCCGACGGCGGGGGTCATCTCGAATTCTTACTATCGCCGGTTTACTCCCATTCTGGAAGCCATTGCCGATCCCGGTCTGTTGCTCGTGTGCCGTCTCGATGCGCCCACCGACATCACGGTCCGGGCCATGATCGATGACGCGATCTCGGCGGAACGCGACGGCTTGTGGGGTTGGGCCTATGTGGACTCGCGCAGCATCAAGGATGGCGGCTATGTCGAAGGCGATGAATGGCTGGAGACGGCGGCGAAAAACATGCGCGGAAAGGGAATACCAGTGTTGTGGGACAAGGCCCCGGAGACGCTGCCGGTCGGATATCCGGTGACCGATGCGGCCGTCTATTTCGGCTGGTACGCGGAGTCCATCAACGGGCCCTTTGCCGATCCGGCTTTTCGGTTTCGCCCCGGCGCGATTGCGGTTCATATCCATTCCTTCAGCGCGGCGACTCTGCGCGATCCGGCCAGCGGTTGGTGCGGTCCACTGGTGGAACATGGAGCCGCCGCGACCATGGGCAACGTGTACGAGCCGTATCTCAGTCTGACGCCGCATCTCGATGTTCTTCAGGATCGTTTAATGGCCGGATGCACGTTTGCTGAGAGCGCCTACATGTCCTTGCGCGGGCTTTCCTGGATGGCTGTGGCGATTGGCGATCCGCTTTATCGTCCGTATTCCTCCTGGCGGCGGCTGAGTGGTTCAACCCAGCCGTCGAGCTGGGAAAAATACCGGAGCATCATTCTGGCATCCGATGGAAACATTATCGCGGCGGCTCCCAAATTATCCCAAGCCGCCAGCGAGTCAGGCAACAGCATGTTTCTGGAGTCGCTGGGTGTGGCCCAGGCGGATGCGGGGGATTGGAAACAGGCTCTCACGACCGTCAACAAGGCGCTTACCATGGACAACAAACCCCTCGTGCGATTCCGGTTGGTTTTGGAGAAATTCGGCCTGCTGCAGGCCCTCGGAAAAAAATCCGATGCCGGGGGGTTGATTCTCGCCGAGCAAAGCAAGACCCCCGGCGAGGCGCAGGCCCAGTTGCTTGCTGCCATTGCCCAGCGCTTATTTCCCCCGCCGCCGCCCCCATCGCCCTTTCCATCCGGAAAAAAATGACTCCGCGCACGGCCACGCTTGAGGAGGTTTACGAGAATGTCCGCCAGGGATTTCGCGGATCCTTGCTGGAAGAATCGCCCCGATGTTCGGACCACGTGGGCGAATTGGAGCTGCAAGCAAAAATCTACGGTGGCGAGTTCGGGGTGAACTGGCGTGGCGAGGACGGGGAGTCCATCGAGATTCTCCATTTCGGCACATGGAACCGCGAGCCCGGACCGGATTTCTGCGAGGCCCGCGCGGTGATCAACGGAGAGACGGTCTGCGGCGACATCGAGATCGATGGCGAGGTCAAAGATTGGGACGCGCACGGCCACTCGAGCAATGAGGCGTATGATCAAGTGATCCTCCATGTGTTTTTCCGCAAAGGGGCGCGAAGGTTCTTCACCCGCACCACCAGAAACAAAATCGTTCCCCAAGTCTGTCTGGGCGAACCGCGAACCCCGCGGGCGGCACCGGCCTCGGCGATTCGGGGAGGACTGGATGAGACCAGGGCCGGGCGGTTGATCGAAGCGGCGGCGAAGTTTCGGCTGCGGCAAAAGAGCGTGAATTTTCAGCGAGCCTCACTGCTTTGCGGCCGGGACGAGGCGTTTTTCCAGGCCATGGCAACGGGCCTCGGCTACAAAAACAACAAGGTGCCCTTTTTGCTCACGGCCCAGCGGGCGGGTCTGGAACAGGCGAGGGGACGCGAGGGCGAGGCCTTGCTTTTTGGTCTGGCCGGATTTTTGCAGGCGGAATATTTCGATCAGGGTGATGAGGAAAGCCGCGAGTATTTGCGCGGATTGTGGGAAACGTGGTGGGCGATTCGCGGCAAGGAGTCCCGGCTGATTTTGCCGGACGCAGCTTGGAAATTCGCCGGTCTGCGACCGGCAAACCATCCCCACCGCCGAATGGGGGCGTTGGTCGAGGTGGCCCTCGCCTTTCCGCGGATTCAACGGACGATGGAGGCGAAAAGCGTGGCGGAGTTTTGCCGGGTGCTTGGTTCACTGGACCATTCCTATTGGCGCCGCCATGCCAGCCTGACGCAGGAGCCGTTGGCGAAGCAGACCGCGTTGATCGGCGGGGACCGGGCGCTGGATCTCGCCATCAATGCGTATTTGCCGGGATTGGAACTTGCCGGGGCTTGGGAAGAACTCATGAGTTTGAGTGGTCCGACGCCAAGCCGGAAAGTCCTGCGCGCGACGGAATGGCTGGTCGGAGTGGAGAAGCCGGCCTTGAGCCGTTCCGCTATGCGGCAGCAGGGGCTCTTGCAGCTTTATGAAGATTTTTTTCATCACGAACCCGGGTTGGTCTGGGAAAAATTTTCAGAGCGTTCGGATTCGTAAAGTGCCAAATCCTTGCGAGGGGAAAGACCCCGGTCCGGTTCGCCGCGCGGCTTGACCGGTTTACCCATCCGAGTAGGATGCCTCCATGGAAAGCCCACACGAGGATACTATTCTTTTGGGTTACAGGCAGGATTTGAAAGGCGATATCCGTTCCGGCAAATCCGGCAGATTTACCACGGCAGCCGCCCGGTGGCGATCCTGCCTCTCGGATGATTTCCGTTCGCCTCCGGGGCTGACGCCCACTCACGCCGCATCAATCCGCCATCGAATCCTATTGCGGCGGCAGGATTTCACCGGACAGGATACCCACCATCGAATCGGTTTGCTGAGGGAGCAAGATGCTGCGCGGAGCAGGGCGAAGTTTGCCGTCACTTCGAACCCTGCAAATCCGACCTTTTGAATGCACGGTCAACAGTATTCAAGAAAGACGCCCTCCCATGAAATTAACCTTCGCCTCCCTTGTCATCCCAATGTTCATCGCGTGGGCTTTGTGCCTTTCTGGCAGTTCCGGGCTGGCCCAGGTTCCCAAAGTGCCCGAGGTCAAAGAAGCTCCAGAGGTCAAGGCTCCGCCCAAAGCCCCAAAAATCATCGAAGCCCCCAAGCCCCCTCAATCCCAAACCCCGCCCAAGCTCCCGGTGATCAAGGAGCCTCCCAAGGTTCCCCAAGTTCCCGTGGTGAAACAGCCGCCTAAAGTACCCCAAGTGCCGGTCGTGAAGCAACCGCCCAAAATCCCGCAAACTCCTAAAATTCCCGTGGTGAAAGAGCCTCCCAAAGTGCCTGTGGTGAAACTTCCGCCCAAAGTTCCGACGGTGAAAGAACCACCCAAGATTCCGACGGTGAAGGAGCCGCCCAAGGTTCCAAGAATCCCCGTGGTTAAGGACGCTCCCAAGGCGCCACCGATAGCAAAGATCCCCCCGGTCAAGGAGCCTCCCAAGGTGCCGGTCGTGAAGGAGCCTCTGCGGGCGGCCAAAATTAGCGAAGCGAAAAACCCGGCGATCCCTCCAGCGACAAAAAGTGCTCCCACCACGCCGAAAGTGGTGATCGCCGAACCCCCGTCGAAGAATTTAGGAACACCAGCCGCCTCCGCATCGAAGGAGAAGAGCCCATTGGATCCCAACGCCGACACACCTTCGGCTATACCGGGCGCCAAACAGGGCAACTCTCCCACGGCAAAAAATGGCGAACCCGCTGCGGGAAACGATCCAGCCAAATCCCGGGCCTCGAAGAACGAGAGCTCCAGTGAAAAAAAGGGTAGCAAGACCGACGTTGCTGAGAGGACTACGAAAAAGAAAGGCGACGCGACGGACAACGCTTCAGGGAAAGACGCAAACAACGAGTCCGCCAAAGGTAATGGCACGCAAAAGACCAAGGAGGACACGGCGAAGAAGGACTCCGGCCTCGATGCCACCACGCCGGAGGCGCGGCGACTGATCGTTGCCGACCTGCGCGAAAAGCTCGAAGGCTCGGGCTTGTCCTTGCAGGAAGCCGCTACTCTCGCGGCCAAGATCAACGCGGGCGACAAGGAAGCCGAGCAGACAGCCCGCCGGGTTTTCGACGCCGCCGGCACCCTTCATCTCGTTGGGGCCGACGAGACGACGATCAACAAGGCACTCAAGGAAATCGTCGCGCGCCGCCTCACGGACGGATCCGCCGGAGGCGCCGCCGAGGATGTCGTCGGTCGGGCGGTGGTGGAAACGATTCTGGGCCAACAGGCCGCGGGCAAGATTCCCAAAGGCATTGGCAACCAAGCCGGCCAGGTTGCCAAAGCCATCCTCAACGCGCGAGCGGAGTTGGATCTCATCGGCGTGGACCCGAACTCCAAGGAATACAAACAGGTCATTGACACCATTCTCACCAAAGGCCTGACAGGCAACGCCGCGAAAGTTGTCGTGAAGCAAGTCGTCAGTCCCGTCATTGCCGAGGCCATCAAGCGAGGAGCGGGTGGAGACGAGCCTCCCCCGCCAGCAAATCCCCCACCAGACGCTGTAGCCCCTCCTGAACCTGTGGCAGTCGCTCCCGCACCCGAGGCTGTCGCCCCCGCTCCCGCACCGGTGGCAGTCGCTCCCGAAGCCGTCGCTCCCCCTCCCGCACCTGAGGCAGCCGCTCCTGCTCCTGCTCCAGACGCACCCGCGCCCGCGCCGGTGGCGGCCGCTCCCGGTGAAGCGCCTGCCAATAACTCCACCACCTCAGGGGGCAATCTCATCGTTACCGAGAGCACGAACGCTGATGGGAATGCGGTTGAGACGTACACAGATCCCGCCACCGGCTAGGTCGTGCAGACGGTCACGGTCGTAGAGACCGCCGACGGCGCTTTTGTTATCACCAAGGACGCGAACGGCAATGTTACTCAGGAGCACATGCCTACAGTATCGGTCACACCCGAGGGCCAGAGCACCGACGCCAGCAACCCCAATCCAAACTCCACCACCTCGGATACCCCGCCCTCCACCACCTCGGACACTCCAGCCACCACGACAACGAACTCGGACGACGGAGGTGGTGATACGACCGCCGCGGCGACACCGACTCCACCCCCTGCGGAGGGAGAAGAGGAACCCGCGCAGCCCGCTGACGCCGAGGCTGAAGAGACTGCTGTCGTCACTCCACTTCATCCCGATTTTCAGAATGACAGCGGCAGCGGCCTGGAACTCCTCGAAGCCACGGATGGACGCTTCGGTGGTCGGGAAGCCCGCACCACTCTCAAGGGCATCGGATTTAAGGCCGGGGGCGGGGGAGCGGCCGGACCGACTAATCCGGAATCCCAGACCTCCAGCGGCGTTCTACTCACTCCCGAGGAGCAAAAAAACGCCGCTCGCGCTATTGGCATTGGAAAGAGTGGCGGCGTCACCGATCCGGCCAATACCGATGAAGCCGGTGCGCCGGTCGCCACTGATCGCGATTTACGCGAGCTCATTCTGCGGGGGACCGGTGGTGCCAAAGGCCCCGTGACGGGTGACAGCGGCCGCGGATCGGTGCCGCCACAGCCGCCGCAAAGCCCCATCACCGGTCCCATTCCCGCCCCGGTGCCAGCCAGTATTAACGTGACTGGGGCCGCTCTGAAAGTTGCGCCGCAAATCTCTGAAAAAATAAAGGTCAATGTTCAACAAGCAAACCCCTAGATAAATCGCGGCCCGGCTTCGCTTCCGAAGCGGTGCCTTGCTCATTTTGTAAGCTTTGGCGTGACGAACGGTAGGAAATAGCAGTATCAATTTCCTCTCACGGAAATGACAGAACTTCTCACCCCGGAACTGGAAGCGCTCTGCGCCGCGGCCATTCAATATGGAGCATCCGATTTGCTCCTGCACGAGGGCCGCTCCCCGCAATTCCGTCTGGATGGCCGCCTGACCCCATTGGAATCGCCGCCGCTCAGCCCGGAGTTTTTTGACGCGCTTTGGAAATCCTGCCGGGCCGGGGACAAGCAGGATTTCGACACCAGTTTGACTTCGTCCGGTTCACGTTTCCGGGTGAATCTGCTTTATCAACTCGGCCAGCGCGCCTGCGTGATGCGCCGTATTCGCAATGATATTCCCGATTTGGAAAAGCTGGGGGCACCGGTGGATTTGATTCAGGACTGGTGCGCCCGCAAATCCGGATTGGTGCTCGTTTCCGGCCCGACCGGCTCGGGAAAAAGCACAACCCTGGCCGCGGGCATCGAATGGATGAACTCCACCATGGCCCGGCATATCGTCACGATTGAAGATCCGATCGAATACCTCTTTACCGGTCGCTCCTGCCTGTTCACTCAACGCGAAGTGGGCATCGACACCCAAAGTTTCGCGGAAGGGCTGAGGCGGGCGCTCCGCCAGAACCCCGATGTGATTTTTGTCGGAGAAATCCGCGATGCGCTGACCGCGACCACAGCCATACGGGCTTCCGAAACGGGCCACCTTGTGTTGGCCACTTTGCACTCCTCCAGTTGCCCCGATGCCATTGAGCGGTTGCAGCTCTATTTTCCGATGGACGAACGCGATGCGGTTCGTAAAACCCTCTCCGGTCAATTGCTCGGAATCATTTGCCAGCGTTTGCTGCCGGGGGTGCACGGCGGAGTCGTGCTGGCGGCGGAGTATTTCACCAACATCGGCGCCGCGCGGAAGTATATCGCCGAGGGCAAACTTACCGAACTGTCGGATCTGATCGGGCGCTCCGATGTGAAGACCGGCCGGGATTCCCTTACCGCGCTGGCCCAACTGGTGCGGGAGGGAAAGATTACGGAAGAAATTGCCGCCTCCTTCGCCGAAAACCCGCAGGAGTTGCAACGCATTCTGCGCGGTATCAGTTCCTCCTCCCAAAGCACCCGTCGTTAATTTTCCATGCCCACCCTTGACCTTGTCCAATTACTGTCCGGCACCGTGGCCCAAGGTGCCTCCGATCTGCATATGACCGCCGCGGCGCCACCGCTGATCCGCCTGAATGGGGAGCTCATCCCCCTGACGGAAAATCCGACGGGGGAGGATCTCTGTCGCGACATGATTTTTGGCGTTCTGACCGACAGCCAGCGGGCGCGACTGGAGCAGGAATGGGAACTGGATTTCGCCTTGCAAGTTGATGGCGTGGGGCGCTTTCGCGGCAACGCCCATTTCAGCCGGGGAGCGCTGGAGGCGACTTTTCGCTACATCCCGCATAACATCCCGGATCTGGGCACGCTGGGACACCGGCCAACCATTTTTCAGATCTGCGAAATGCAGCGTGGCTTGGTGCTGGTCACCGGAGTCACCGGCTCGGGCAAAAGCACGACGCTGGCGGCCATGATCAAATACATCAGCGAGCGGCGGGCGGGCGTGGTGGTCACGGTTGAGGACCCCATCGAGTTTATTTTCCCCAACGCGAGGAGCATCATCAAGCAACGCGAGGTCGGCAGCGACACCCATTCTTTTGCGGAGGCGTTGCGGCATGCCTTGCGCCAGGATCCGGATGTGATTTTTGTCGGCGAGTTGCGCGATCCGGAAACAGTCAGCGCGGCGGTGACGGCGGCGGAAACCGGACATCTCGTGCTGGGCACGCTGCACACGATTGATGCGCCCAAGGCCATTGACCGCATCGTGGACGCCTTTCCCGCCGATCAGCAGCCACAGGTCATCGCCCAACTGGCCAATGCCCTGCACGCCATCGTTTCCCAACGACTGATTTCTGCCGAGGAAGGCGGCCGCCGCGTCCTCGCCTCCGAAATTCTCATCGCCAACACTGCGGTAAGGGCGACCATCCGGGAGCGCCGGTGGGAGCAAATCGTCGGCCTGCTGGAAATCGGCGCGAGGGACGGCATGCACACGTTCGACGAGTCGCTCAGCGACCTCTACAAGCAAGGCCTGATCACCAAGGAGGAGGCGATTGCCAATGCCCGCGACAAAACTTTCTTTGATGAAGTCGCGCGCGATCAGCCCGGGAAGAAACGCGGGTTCTTTTCGTAAAAGTCGGAGGGCGGGCGTCCCGCCAGCCCCTGGCGGTCAGGATGGCCGCCCTCCTTATTAAGACGCGAACTCGCGGCGGGCTTTTTCTTTTTTCTCCTCCCGCTTTTCCTCCAGGCGGGCGATCTCGCCGGCAAGCTGGCGGCGCAGTTCGTCCTGCGCCAGCGGGTCATTGGCCGATTTGGCGATTTCGCCTTCAAGGAATACTTTTTTTTCGGCAATTTTGGCGGTGATTTCGGAATCGATTTCCGCGATGCGCTGCTTTTCTTCCTCGGTCAGCTTGCGGATGGGGGCTTCCTTGTTCAGCCGGCTCATGGCGAGTTCAATGGCGGATTTCATGGCAGGGAGCATAAGCCGGAGCGGCCGCGGCATACAGAAAAATTGCCGGATGGAAGAAGATGTGTAGCCTTCGCGGCGATGTCTCGCGTTCGATTGCTCAGCACAGATTTTGACGGCACTCTGGTCGGCCATCCCTCCGATGGCCGGTGTTCGCCCGCTTTTGCGGAAGCCCTGCAGAACCACCATGCGCAGGGCGGTCAGTGGGCGATCAACACCGGGCGGGGGCTGGAACACATAATCGAGGGAATCGAAATTTTCGCCCCCCCGGTTCTGCCGGATTTCCTTTTGGTTCATGAGCGGGATATTTTCCGCCGAATTGATCGCGGCTGGGTTTCGCATGGAGATTGGAACGCTTCCTGCCACCAGCGCCACGCGGAGCTTTACCAGAGGGCGGGTGAGCTCTTTGCCCTCATTGAGCAAATGGCGGCGGAATCTAACAACACCATTACGATCCTTTACGAGGACGATGTGCCGGCGGGTTTGGTGACCAGCAATGAAGAGGTCATGGAAAAGGTGGCCCGGCGCATCGAGGAAGTGGCGGTGCGGCTGCCGGAATTTGGCTATCAACGCAATTTTATCTACCTGCGTTTTTGCCACCGCGATTATCACAAAGGATCGGCCCTGGAAGAATTATGCCGGCTGGAAAACATCCCCCGCGACGAAGTTTTCGCCGTCGGCGATCATCACAACGATTTGTCCATGCTGGACGGAGTCCACGCCGGAATGACCGCCTGTCCGGCCAATGCCATCGAATTGGTCAAGGAGACCGTGCTGCGGGCGGGTGGATATGTGGCGGAAAAACCATGGGCGGATGGAGTGGCCGAGGCCTTGGAGTTTTACGGATCGAATCACCGGCAACGGGTCGGAGTTTGCGTTTGAATTCCCTCGCAAACGAAATCGTCTGGAGCGACGGGGCCGGGAAAGACCTCACGCTGGCGGAGGGAGAGTGCCACCTCTGGGAGTTACGCCCTTCTCATGACTACGCGGTCCTCCTCAGTTCCGCAGAGTTGCGGCGCTATCAGAACATCACCAGCGAAGAGGTGCGCATCAGCTTCGCCACGAGCCAGGGCGGTCTTCGCACCCTTGTCGCCCGCTATCGTAATTGCGAACCAGGACAGGTCCGCCTGGAGCGCGGGGAGCAGGGAAAACCGTACGTTGCTGACGGACCCCATTTTAATCTTTCCCATAGTGCAGGCCGGATTCTTGCGGCGTTTTCCTCGCAGCCGCTCGGCCTGGATTTGGAAGCACTGAGCCGCCGGGTCAATGCCCGCGCACTGGCCGCCAGGTTTTTCTCTCCGAGCGAGGCGGCTCATGTCCGCTCGCTGGATGATGCTCAGGCCCGGGGCGTCTTTTTGCGCTACTGGGTGGGCAAGGAAGCCACGGTCAAGCTGTCGGGCGACGGGATTTATCACGGGCTGAGGGACGCCCGCGTCGTGTGGGGGGAGGGGACGACTTCCCATGGAGAATACCGCGGCCGGAAGGTGTGGTTGCGGGAATATGATCTCGGAGAAAACCTGCTGGGCGCACTGGCGTCTTGGAAACCAGTCGAAGCAAAAGGCTTTTTTCGCATCTGAAAGCTGTTAACCAAGGGCGGATATATGTCGTTTCAAGATCTCGGTTTGTCGGATGCGGTTTTGCATGGAATTCAACGCATGGGCTATGTCGATCCCTCGCCCATCCAGCTGCGAGCCATCCCGGTCATTCTCACCGGCCGCGACCTGATCGCTTCCGCCCAGACCGGAACCGGCAAGACCGCCGCCTTCGGGTTGCCCATCCTTTCCCGCCTGGAATCGCCCCAGCATCTTCCCCGTTGCCTGATTCTGGAACCCACCCGCGAGCTGGCCATGCAGGTGGAAACCGCCTTCCGCGACTTCGCGCGATTCATGCACCTGGAAATGGCGCTCATTTACGGCGGCGTCGGCTACGGAAAACAAAAAGAATCCCTGGCCAGTGGCTGCGATGTCATCGCCGCCACGCCGGGCCGTTTGCTCGATCATCTCCAGCAGCGCACGATCGATCTCTCCAAATTGGAAGTACTGGTCCTCGACGAAGTGGACCGCATGCTCGACATGGGCTTCCTCCCCGACGTGCGCCGCATCGTTGAACAATGTCCCAAGAAACGCCAGACCCTGCTTTTCTCCGCCACCGTCCCGGACGAGATCGGGCGCCTCGCGGCCTGGTGTCTGCACGATCCGGAAAAAATCGAGATCGGAGCCCAACGTTCGCCGGCCGAAACCATCAACCACGCGCTCTACCCCGTGGCGGCCGACCAGAAATTCGACCTCCTCCTTGCACTCCTCGAGCGGACGGATTTTCAAAGCGTATTGATTTTCAGCCGGACCAAGGACGGGGCCGATCGCATCGCCCGCCAGCTCAAAACCCAAAAACATTCCGTCGCCGTGCTCCATTCCAACCGCACCCAGATCGAGCGCGTCGAGGCCTTGGAAGGCTTCAAAAACGGACGCTACGAAGTCATGGTCGCGACGGACATCGCCGCCCGCGGCATCGACATCGCCGGCGTGAGCCACGTGATCAATTACGATGTCCCGCAACATCCCGAAGATTACGTTCACCGCATCGGCCGCACCGGCCGCGCGCAGAATGTGGGCGACGCCTTCACCATCATGACGGCGGAGGAACTCCCGCACGTGAAGGACATCGAGCGGTTCATCGCTCAAAAAGTCCCCCGGCTGAAATTGGAAAACTTCAACTACATTTACTCCGCCATTTTCAACGAAGACTCCGTCACCGCCGCCCTCAAGGGGGCCAAGGGCGTGCGCACGCACAAAGGCATGTCCTTCGGCGGCTCGCGCAAACGGCGGCGGTAGTTTGCGGGAAAACTTGAAATTGTCCGAAGAATGGGTAACTTTCTCTCTTTTCGCGCGATTAGCTCAGCGGTAGAGCGCTTGCTTCACACCCGGAAAAGGCCATCTTTTCACATTTCCTCGCGTGTCATCAGGTGTCCTCAAACCCTGATAAATGCTTGCTCGGCGGGCGAGTGACTTCCTCACGAATCATCCCGAATCCGCCAATTTTTAGGGGGGCGGGTTACTAAATCGGGTTACTAAATTTTTTGGGTAGAGCACTTGCCGTTGGAGCAAGTAGGAGAGCCTTTGTTTATCAGCCTCCCAGCGCGATTATTTGAAATGAGCGAATTTTCCCTAGGAGTAGTAACCTCTTTTTTGTAACCCGGTCATTTTGTGTTCTTGCCGGGTTGGAGATCGTGGGGGTAATGGATTTCTGCCGGATGCTCCGCTGGGGGCGTTCCCAAAAGTGGATGACCTTGCTTTCGTGGTCTTCACTCCCCGTGCCTGGTAGCACTCGCGAGGAAGCTTCCTGTCGCGAATACTCTGCCGGATTCGGCACTGCCCATCATCCCAGCCGATTCCGTCAGAGAATTCGATTCTAGCAGTCTGCCCTGTCTGCTTCCGTAAAAGTGCCTCGGCACTCCGCCCCGGTTTGAGGCTGGGCGCTTTCGCTATTCCAGATCGGTTCGCGTGAGTTCCGCGTCCTTGAGAATCTTCAGCAGCAGGCCGGGGCCGATGAGTTCCCCCGCATGAACGGGAACGACGGTATAGCGCCCGTCTGGATGGCGCATCAGAGTGATGACTTCCTTTGATTCGGGCCAGTTCAAAACCATGGCGCTCCAGAATCCGAAGGAGTTCTTTCCCTCGCAGGCGGGGGAGGCGTGGCATTTTTAGACCCGGACGCGCTGCACGCCGATGAAGTTCGCCGAACCCAGGTGGTCGGTTTCATCCTCCAGACACAGTTCAATCACCTCACGGATACGTTTCATAAGGGTATCGAGGGATTTTGCCTGAGTGTGACAACCGCGCAGATCGGGTACGGAGGCGACGAAATATCCGTCTGAATCCTGCTCAATCACCACGTTGAATTCGCGACTCTTTGCCATGGGTTGAGTATGCTCCCATACGCGAAAGATGCAATTTCTCATTCGCAGGATGTCGCATCCCCGAGTGCTCCGGCACACTCGGTCTTGTTTTGGCTGTGGTGCTTTTCAGTTGTGAGCCGCTAATGGAGAACGGGCCGAGGGGTGATTATTCTTTTTACGTGACCGCGTCCTCGCGGTTTTGAACGTCTAGCTCAACCACGGCGGGGAAGGAAGCCCGAATTCAAACTGGAGCGTTACCCGCCGTTGGATGGAGCGTCTTGTTCGCCTTGGTGTTTTGACGAGGAATCATGGCTTCTGGGTTTTGACAAATGGTGTGGAAAGATCGTGTGCATTGAATCTCTCTGCGACTGCTGACCACTTATCCTGCTCAACAGCAGGCGCTGAAATGCGTAGCATAGGACGTAACTTGTAGCGATGAGCAACGATCCGAATACACTCAATCGCTGCAATCGCTGCATCAGCAACGGTCGTCTGCCAACCTCCGGCGGCCTTTGCTGAGTCCAACCGCAACCAGAGTTGCTTGGTGTTCGAGTCAAATCCTGCAATCGTAATTCCATAGAAGGCGAGTAAGTTGCTTTCTATGGGTGGTATGCTCCGCGGAGCGTTGGTCAAAACTTGGTTGGTCTGGGCAATGCCAGCGAAAGCAGGATGCCCCTGATGATGCCAATCGATAAAAGGCACGTCTACAATCTTGAATTCGATGTCGGGGGATCCCCAACTCTCTGATCCGCCATTTGCGAGTATTGGCTGCGCCAAAAGCTGCATCTGGCTCTCTCCTGCGCGCAGAGGCTCGCGAATGATGAGAACTGCGAGGAACAACAGAATGGTCTTCATGTGACTATTTTTGGCGAACGATTGAAGTGTGGCACGGCGGCAAAAAAGCGTGCAGAGCGAAGCGAACTAGAGGCGTTGTCCGCCGTTGCCACCACTGACTTGTGTGCGCCCAGCATGGGCGCGTTGCAAATGGGGTGAGAGTCCCCTGTGAAAGAACCAAAACATGAAAACATGAGATAAAATCACCAGTTGAAGCCAACTCCGGAAGGGTAACCGACCGGGGGAAGGAAGGCTAGACGAAACCTGCAAGCCGATGAACAAGAATCACATAGAAGGCCGATACGATGGGACGAGCTGGCACAGCACAGCGAAGTCCAAAGGTTCAGTCGTGGAGGTAAATGTGGCGGTTGTGCAGGGAAGCAACGCGTTCTTACCTGGGGAGATCCCGCGCAGGAAATGGCGCGGGAAGTCAGCAGAGGTCGTAGTAGCGGAAAACAAGCCGGGGGTCAGAGACCCGCATAAACTCGAAACCGGAAATCTTGAGGCCGTGAAGGACCGAACCGATGAAGAACCCTTAACCACGTGGAGGACACGGACCCCGATGAAGCCAGTTGGCCAGGAGGTCAGTGAGAGCCGCCGCGATGGGAAGCATGTAGGGTTCTGGGGCGAAGTGGCATGGACCGGAAGGTCGCAGTCACCGCTTCCGGGAAGGAGGAAACTCCAACCCTAGCCGGAACCGCCCGGTACGGACCCGTATGCCGGGTGGTGTGGGACCCGTGACTAACTAATACTTAGTCACGGGGACCCGATTCGCGCTTTTCCTTCGTCACTGTGTAATGACCTCGGTCACGAAAATAGAAATCCAGATCAAGAAGCCGTTCTAAAGTGACGGTCTGGTCGGAAAGTGGTGGTTGGGTGAAATCTGCCTCCCACATCCCGTAGAACTCGAAGCAAGATGAGTCTGGAAGATGCCGATGGATGAATTCTACCAACCGTTCGTGGTTCGGTTGGGCGTCAAGCTGTGATGTGTCTCCTTCTGGTTGCCATTCTTCTTCAGGCCAACATCCATTCTGATATGAAGCGTTGCGGAAACCGCATCCACAATGAGTGTCAGATCCAATATAGTAAACGTTTGGGTTCTGGAGATGAGCCATGATAGGCAAATCCCTCTCCGAAAGTTCCTCTATATGAATGTCACGGGTCTTCTCGTCCCATGCCACTAACGGCAGGAGCGTCGGAGACGCGATGTAGAGTACGAAACACATATTTTACAGCGAACGTCCCTCGTCAGGAATCCCGGAGCGCGGGCACGGATGGTGCAGGCGAGGAACGAGCCTCAGCACCAGCCGTGACGGCGCGTAGGGATTTGCTGGACGAGCCTGTTCGGTTTTCTTTTGGTCGGTAGTTGTATACGTCTCGAAGTGAGAGCGAATCGGGCACCCCTAAATTCTTCCTCATTCTGTCAAATTCCTCCTTGGGGAGAGGTCCATATGCCGCGGGAAGTTTTGTGTCTAGTATCCAAAAATCGAAGACGGCGGGGTCGGGTTCTTCGTAGGTATCTCCGCTAAGAGCCTGTCTGAAAAAGGGGTGAGAGATAAGGTTAAAAAGTTTAGGCTAAGTGACAGAAAGACAGAGAAGATGTTACACATAGGCTTGACAAAGGGAAAAGCGGCGGTTGGCCATTCCTACCCGCAGGGCTTTTT
>JBGTGQ010000058.1:0-17447 GCA_041746635.1 Terrimicrobiaceae bacterium
TCGCTGGTTCGATCCACGGAGCTTCAACGCCGGAATTACTCCCGTCGCTGTCCGCTTCTCTACATGCTGGATATTCAGTTGGCATGATGAACACGTTTCAGTTCATTGGTTTTGGTTGGCGGTGCTGGCGCACCGGATGAAACACGGATCATAAGACCATCCTTTTGTAGTCAACGCGTTCGCGTCCGAAGTTTCCCAGCATGCCGACGTTTCCGATCGCTTTCAATTCATTGAGCAATTGGGCTTCATCCTCGGCGTTGTACGTTTTGGCCACCTTGATTTCGACAATCACAGACCCATCAACCAGCAAGTCCGCATAATATTCGCCAATAACGACCCCCTTGTAGTTGACCTTAATGGCCACCTCCATCTCGGCCCGTCTCCCACGCTTGATCAGTTCAACTTGCAGCGCCCGCTGATAAACTTTCTCCAGGAACCCATACCCCAGCAGATTATGCACCTCAAAAGCAGAACCGATGATCCGCGAAGTCGTCTCCTCATGCAGCAATCCGCCGATCCGTGTTTCATCCGTGTTCATCCGTGGCTAAAAATTAATGTGAAAGCCGCGCAGGATCATCTGCACGGCAATAATTGAAACCGCGGTGAGGAAAACCGCCCGCAGCAGTTTCACCGGCGCGACCGGCAGCAACTTCGCCCCCACAAACGCCCCGGCCAGCACCCCCAATGCTACGGGCGCCACCAGCGCGGGGTCGAGATATCCTCGCTTGAGATAAATTCCCACGCTCGCCGCCGCCGTCACCCCGATCATGAAATTGCTCGTCGCTGTCGTCACCTTGAAGGGAATACGCATCACCTGATCCATGGCCACCACCTTAAACGCGCCGGATCCAATGCCGAGCAAACCAGAAAGAATCCCCGCCACAATCATGATGAGAAATCCCGGAATCACATGATGGACCGCGTACGGCTGTGGCCCCTCCGCCGAGGGCATCACCCCCGGCAGCCGCAGCTTCTCTGCCAGCGGATCAGACAGCGCCGCCGCACCGGAAAGGTCCTTCTGCTTGCGCAAAGACAGCAAAACCGTGACCAGCAGCGCAGCACCAAAAATGATCGAAAGCACCGCCTGATCCAGTACCACCGCGAGCATCGCGCCCGCGACGGCACCGACCGTCGTGGCCGAGCACAGAAACAAACCGATGCGCATGTTCGAAATTCCGTCGCGCAAATACGCCGCCGCCGCACCCGAGGACGTGGCGATCACCGAGGCCAGCGCCGCGCCCATGGCATAGCGAATATCAATGCCGAACACGAGCACCAGCACCGGCGTGATGATCACACCTCCCCCCAGCCCGATGAGCGCACCGATCACTCCCGCGACAAACGCCGCCGCCGCAATGGCCAGATCGAAGAGCGGTTGGGTCATTGGGGGAAAATTATCGGTTTCGTTTCAGGTTGGAAAAGCAATTCCAGTCAAAACATTTGAAGTGACCCTTCACCGTCAGTTCCCAAGCCTTGCGTCGTGTCCTCCGATGCCGATGTCCGGATAGTCATTGATTGCCTTCCTCTAAAGCAGGGTGGGAGCATTGAATCATATCGAAACCAACGCATATCGGTGACTTGAACTCGATAAAGAAATGTAGTTACTTTGTTGTTATGAAAACGGTCAATCTCTCGATTCCCGAGGAAACATGGCGGCTCGCTCGCATTGAGGCGGCCCGGCGCAATACGAGCCTGAGTGCGCTGGTGCGCGGGTATCTGAATGCGGTCGCGTGTGGAAAAGCGCCAGTTCATTTGGAGGATGGACCGGCAGACGCTGACCGTGCGCAGCGGGAAGAACTGGCCGCGGCGCTGGGCAACTGCGGGCTCGTGCTGGGGTATCAGCCCACCCGCACGAAGACATATGAACGTTGAGGCATTCCTCGATTCCAATATTTTCCTCTACGCCGCCTCGAAGGATCCTGCGGATGCCGCCAAGGCGTCCCGCGCGAGAGAGCTGATTGCTGATGCGCGTTTCGGAGTCTCCCTGCAGGTCGCGCAAGAATTCTACCACAACGCCCGGATCAAGGCCCGGCTCGCCATCACGCCGCTGCAGGCCGAGAATATCATCGCTCTCCTGCTGGCCCGTCCGCTGGCCGTGACGGATGCGGAGCTTTTTGCCGAGGCCCGCCGCCTGTGCGAACGCTATCAACTGCGCTATTGGGACGCAGCCATCGTGGCCGCAGCGCTTCGCCTTGGCGCGCCGATCCTGTATTCCGAGGATCTCAACGACGGCCAGACATACGATGGCATGAAAGTCGTCAATCCGTTCGAGAAAAATTGAAAGGTAAAACGGAAAACTATGAAAAAGCCACCCGCCGGAAAATCGAAACCCCCGAAAGCGCAGAAACCGAATGCCGACACTCCCCGCTGCGGCCTGTGCGGGGCGCACGAAAATCTCACGCGCACGGAGTGTTGCGGGGAATGGATTTGCGACGATGAGGACAGCTACGTGGTCTTCTCCTTCGCGCGGAACAGTTGCCACCGGAACCACAGCCGCCTCACGCTTTGCGCCTATCATCACAATGAGGGGCATCGCGGCCGCTGGCAGAATTGCAAGAAATGCCGGGAATCGTTTCCGACCGAGATCTATGTCTGGTATGGCACGAGCGAATACAACTTCACCAAGCTGGAGAATCCGCCTGCCTACGAACCAACGTGCTGTAGCGGCTGCAAAACGGTCATCAAACTGAGCGAGGGCGGCTACTCCGAGGGCTCCGCCGGCATTTTTTGCGAGAAATGCACCCGGAAGAGATTTCGGGCCTCCGAGCGGGACTGATCCGCCCGCCGAATTCTCCACTACCATGAGCGACAAAATCAAAAAGTCTGCGAAGGGCTGGGCTGCGGTGCGTCTGCATCTCAAAGACTGGGATTCCTCCGCCCTGCTGGAGTTGGTGAAAGATCTTTACGAAAGCTCCACCGCCAACCGTGCGTTCCTCGACGCGCGCATCCGGGCTGAAGAAGGCGGGGAAGAGGCCTTGCAGCCTTATCGCAAGCGCATCGTGGAGCAGTTCTTTCCCGTCCGGGGAGAGGGGAAACTCCAGCTCGGTGAGGCGCGCAAGGCCATTCGCGAATACCGCAAAGCCACGGGGAATACGGAAGGCGTGATCGAGTTGCTCACGACCTTTCTGGAAAACGGCAACGAGTTCACCTGCCAATACGGCGACATTGATGAGCGTTTCTACGACAGCCTGTGTTCGGCGGCGGATGAGTTGGTCAAGCTTCTCAAGGGCGAAGGTCCGGCTGCTTATGCGAAGGTGCGCGAGCGATTGCTCGCCGTCTCGTCCAAGGCCTCGGGCATCGGCTGGGGCTACGGCGATCACATCGACTGGATGGTGGATGAACTGGAGGACGAATTGGCGGGAGACGAAGCGAATGGCTGACGGGGGCAGGGACGATAGTAGCATTGGATGACCAAGCAGCCCTCTTCATCCAGCCTGATCGTCAGATTCTCCTTCCGCGATTTACATACCGGCCAACGGGCTCGTTTCGTTCAAAACAACCTGCCCCTCGGCCACAATCCGATCCCCCACCGCGGCCTTCACGTCGAACATCCACAAGCCACCCATTGCGCCGGATTTGCGGGCCTCGAGATCAATGCGTTCGCCGGGACGGGCGGC
This sequence comes from Terrimicrobiaceae bacterium, assembly GCA_041746635.1. GTDB lineage: Bacteria > Verrucomicrobiota > Verrucomicrobiia > Chthoniobacterales > Terrimicrobiaceae > CAMASH01. The sequence goes on from JBGTGQ010000058.1 coordinate 3,618, forward strand.
GGCGGGAAACTTCATGGTGCGGATGGCGGAGAGCAAAAATCTCCGGCCCTCCCCCCCGCCGGCGATGCCGGCCACTTGGGCCAGCGCTTCGGTGAGGATCACGCCCGGCACGAGCGGGTCGCCGGGGAAATGCCCGGCAAACATGGGCTCCTCCCCGGAAAATGTTTTCACCCCGCGGGCCGATTCGCCGGATTGAAGGACGACAACATCATCCACAAACACAAACGGGTCGCGATGCGGGAGACCCCACAATTTTTGATTTTTGATTTTTGATTTTTGATTTTCCATCCGTGGCTAATCCCGGAAAACAATGGCCCTTGGTCCGTGAACCAGAACCCGATCCTCGACGTGATAGCGGACTCCACGGGCGAGGGCGAGGCGTTCGCAGTCGCGTCCGAGCCGCATGAGGTCGCCGGGGTCGTGGGAATGCTCCACTCGCGCCACTTCCTGCTCGATGATTGGGCCGGCATCGAGTTCCTCGGTGGCATAATGGCAGGTGGCACCGATGAGTTTTACCCCGCGTTCAAAAGCGCGCCGGTAGGGATTGGCCCCAACGAAGGCGGGCAGAAAGGAATGGTGGATGTTGATCGCCCTCGCGGCGTATTCGCGGCAGAGCCCGTCGGGCAAAACCTGCATGAAACGCGCCAGCACGATGAGTTCGGCCTTCACTTCGCGGAGCAATTCACCCACCCGCGCAAAGGCCACGGCGTTGTCCGCGCCGAAGGGAACGCATTCGAAGCGGATGCCTTCGCGCTCGGCCAGCGGACGACAGTCTTCATGGTTGGAAATAATCAGCGGGATCTCCACGGCGAGCTCACCCGTGCGCCAGCGCCAGAGCAGATCGGAAAGGCAGTGATCCGCTTTGCTGACCAAGAGAACCGTGCGAGTTTTTTGCCCGGAGGGACGCAGGGACCACTCCGCCCGGAGCTGCGCGGCCAGCGGTTGCAGAGCGGTGCAGAATTTCTCCGGGTTCCACTCCGCCCGTCCCCTCGCGATGGCGAGGCGGGCAAAAAACCACCCGCTGCCCGTATCGGTGTATTGGCTCACTTCCAGCAAGTTTCCACCGTGGTCGGCGATGGTTCCGGTGATGCGGGCCAGTAATCCGATTCCGTCCGGGCAGTGGAGCTTGAGAATATGGCAGTCCATGAGCCGCAATGAAAGTCACGCCCTTTGCTGCCGACAAGTAAAAGAGCCGGGGTTTCCGGGGTAACGGGGGCGAACCCGCACGAAATAAAAGGAGGAGAGCTGTTCGTCCTCGACTTTCCCTGGGGCCGGCACGGCCTTGTGACACGCTCTATTCGTGCGCGAGCGCACCGTCGCTGGGCAAACAGCGATAGGCAGCGCCTTTGTTGCCGGTCTTTTGCAAATATTCCGCCTCCACCGCGGAAGCGATCTCGTCGATCGCCCGCAGATCAACCAACGCGACGATGGCACCACCGAAACCGCCGCCGGTCAGCCGGGCGCCGAAAACGCCTTTTTGGGCGCAGGCAATTTCCACCAGGGCATCGAGTTCCCGGGTGCTGTTTTCAAAATTCTCGATCGAGCTGCGGTGCGAGGCGGACATAAGGCCCCCGAACGCGGCGACGTCGCCGGCTTTCAGATAATCGACCGCGGCAAAGACGCGTTCGTTTTCGCCGACGATGTGGGCGGCGCGGCGTTTGACCAAGGGCGGCATTTTCGCGCAAGCGGCAAGTTGTGCGCTGGTGGCATCACGCAGGGCGGGAACACCGAGAATCCTGGCGGCTTCGAAACATTGGTCGCGCCGTTCGTTGTATTCGCCGCCGGTGAGCGCGTGCTTCACCCCGGAATGGACAATGAGAAGGCCCACGTCGTGTGGAAAAGGAATGGTGGACACGGTCTCCGCGCGGCAGTCGAGGTAGATCGCGTGTTCTTTTTTTCCAAAAATCGAGGAGACTTGATCGAGCAGGCCACAACATACTCCGACGAATTCGTTTTCGGCCTGACGGCACAGCTTGGCGAGGTCGAGCGGGCCGATCTCGAGACCGAAAAGGCGGGTGAGGAGCACGGCCGTGGAAACTTCCATGGCGGCCGAACTGGACAGCCCGGCACCCAGAGGCAACGTGCTGGAAAAATTCGCTTCGAATCCGCTGACGGGATAGCCGGCGTCTTGAAATACTTTGGCCACGCCGAGCGGATAGTCGGCCCAACTCTCCCGGGCGGTGATTTTGTCCGCATCGGCGGTTTCGGTGCCGGCAATTCCCTCGCTGGTGAGAACGATCTGTCCGCCGTCGCGCCTCCTCCCCCGGACGGTGATACCCAGGTCAATGGCGGCGGAAAGAACGACGCCGCCATTGTAATCGGTGTGATTGCCGAGAAGTTCGACACGGCCGGGAGCGAAGGAAGAAACGAACTGCATAGGCCGCAAGGGTTATACGAAGCAGCGTTAGACAGCAACAATGGGAAGAGGGCTTGCTTCCGCCTGACTTTCTGGCAAAATAAAAATCCAATCCAAACAGGCTTATGTCCGATACAAAAACTGAAGAAAAACACATCGCCGCCAAGAAACTCGAAAGCAGCACCGAGCATGCCAAGAAAGCGCTCGACGCGGCCAGCGAGGCCGGCAAGGCTGTCGGGGAAACCGTCAAGAAACAGGCGCAAACCGCCTACGAGACGGGCCGCGAACATCTCACCGCCGCCGCCAAGGATCTTGGTGACGCCGCCTCGGTGAAATATAAAGAGATCCGCGGCAAGGCTCAGAATGTCACCGAGGATTACAAGGGCCGGGCCAAGGCCGCTCTCGATGACGCCACAACCAAAGCCCAGGATTTCCAAGGCGAAACCGAAAGCTACATTCGCGAAAATCCGCTCAAAGCCGTGGGCATTGCCGTGGGCGTGGGCTTTGTCCTTGGCGTGATCTTCCGCCGCTAGGCGGGGCAGGAACCCGATGGCGGAACCCGCATTTCCGTCTCCGCCGCCGGAGGCGAGCCGCGGAGCATTGGCCGAGTTGTTGAGCTTTGCCGGTTCGTCCGGAAGGCACCTTCAAGCTCTGCTGGCCTTGGCCGGTCACGAGTCGAAGGAAGCTGCGTTGCTGTATCTGCGGCTGGTGATCATGCTGGCCGCGTCTCTGGTCTTTGTGGTTTTGGGTTATGTGTTTCTCCTCCTCTTCGTTGCGTTCCTGCTGGAGACAGTTTTCGGGATCAATTGGATCTGGATTACCCTCGGGTTTGCCGTGCTCCATTTCATCGCGACCGCCATCTGTGCCCTGCATGTGAAAAACCACATCCCCACGCCCGTCTTCACCGCCACGGCGGAGGAGCTGAAGCGGGATTTTGATGCCTTGAAACGCTTCAAATCATGACCAAGCAACAGATCATTGCCGAGGTGGCTCAAAGCCGCGCTGCCATCGCCCGCGATTATGCCTCGGTGCGGCGGGAAATGGATTTCCAAGCCAAGCTTAACCAAGTCATCCGTCGCAAACCCCTCGCATGGTTGGGCGGTGCGGCCGCTTTGGGCTGGCTGCTATCCGGTCCGAAAACCAAGACACGCGTGGTGACAAAATTCCTCAAACCCGACGGCAAGCCCGCCCGCCGCGAGGAAAAGGCAACGGCCTCCCGGTTGGGAGTGCTTGGTGTGTTGATCGCCTTGGTCAAATTTTCCCTCCCCCTGCTCAGACCGCTGCTCACCGCTTACGCCGGAAACCGTTTTGCAGACATCGCCTCGAAGCTGGCGAGGTAACGCCGGCGCGACAAGGTTGCATCACACTTGCTTTTCCCAATTTTTCCGGGCAACCTCCCACCCCTAGCCCCTCAATTGTGAGTTCCGAAGAAATCCAAACCCTCGATCACGTCGATCAATATCTCACGGTGGGCAAGGAATCCGGTGCATCGGACATCCATCTCGCCGTCAACTCCAGCCCGATCTGGCGCCGGTTCGGCAACCTTGAGGCCATCTGGCTACAGGCTCCCGTCCTCAGCGCCGCTGACACGGAACGCCTCGCCATGGGATTTCTCACCGAACACCAAAAAGGCATCATGGCCGAACGGGGCGATGTGGATTTTGCTTATGCCAATGACTACGGACGCTTCCGCGCCTGCGTGGTGCGGCAGCGGCTGGGCTACGATATCACCTTCCGCATCATCAACAGTTCGGTGAAAACGATGGATGATCTGGGCCTGCCCCCGCAGCTCAAACTTCTCACCCAATATCAAAACGGATTGGTGCTGGTCACCGGCTCGGTGGGAAGCGGCAAAAGCACGACTCTGGCCGCTCTGGTGCAAGAGATCAACCGGGCCCGCCACGATCACATCATCACGCTGGAGGATCCGATTGAATACATCGTCCATTCGCAGGGTTGCCACGTCACCCAGCGCGAGGTGCACACCCACACCAAGTCCTTCGGGGCCGCCCTCCGCGGCGCTCTGCGTGAAGATCCCGACGTGATCATGGTGGGGGAAATGCGCGACTTGGAAACCATTTCGCTGGCCATCACCGCCTCGGAAACCGGTCACTTGGTGCTCGGCACGCTCCACACCAGCAATGCGGCCCGAACCCTCGACCGTGTGCTCGACGTTTTTCCCACCGATCAACGTGACCAGATCCGCATCATGGTGAGCGAATCCCTGCGCGGCATCATCAGCCAGCAACTCGTGCCCCGCGCCGACGGCACCGGCCGCTGTCTGGCCATGGAAATCCTCATGAACAATCCCGCCGTCGGCAACCTCATCCGCGAAGGCAAAACCTTCATGCTGCCAGGTGTGATCCAGACCGGCAAAAGGCAGGGCATGCAGTTGATGGACGACTCGCTCCAGTCGCTCTACGAGTCGGGCCTGATCTCGCCCGAGGAAGCCTTCTATCGCTCGGAAAACAAAACCCTCATGCGTCAGGTCCTGGGGAGGTAGATCATCATGGCTTACATCGACCAACTTTTTCAGGCCCTCATCCAAGAGGGCGGCTCGGATCTTCACCTGGGGGAAGACCAGCCGGCCAAGATCCGCCGCCACGGCGAAATTGTGCCCATCAGCGAGGAACCTCTCACCCGCGAGCACATGTCTTACATGCTGAGCGAAATTTGCTCGGCCTCGCGGTGGGAAAAATTCAACGAAACCGGCGATCTCGATTTTGCTTACGAGATGGATGCGCAGAACCGGTTTCGCTGCAATTATCTCAAGCAAACCAGCGGCTACGGCGCGGTGTTCCGGATCATTCCGACCAAGATCAAAACACTGGAGGAACTTGGCGTGCCGCCCGTCATCAAGACCTTCGGCGAAATGCGCGGCGGCATCGTCCTCGTCACCGGCCCGACCGGTTCGGGCAAGAGCACGACCCTGGCGGCGTTGATGGATTACATCAACGTCAACTTCTCGCGGCACATCGTCACCATCGAGGAGCCGATCGAGTTCGTGCACAATAACAAAAAAAGCATCATCACCCAGCGCGAGGTCCCCGAGCATTCCATCAGCTTCCCCGCCGGCTTGAAGGCTGCTTTGCGCGAAGATGCCGACATCGTTCTGGTGGGTGAAATGCGCGACTTGGAAACCATTTCCCTTGCACTCACTGCGGCGGAAACCGGTCTCCTCGTCTTCGGCACGCTGCACACGAACAACTCGCGCAAGACGGTTGATCGTATGATTGATGTTTTTCCCTCCGACCAGCAATCGCAAGTCCGCACCATGCTCGCGGCCTCGCTGCGCGGCGTGGTCGCCCAGCTTCTGCTCAAACGCGCCGATGTTCCCGGCCGGATCGCGGTGAACGAAATCCTCGTCACGAACAACGCTGTTTCCGCGATCATCCGTGAAGGGGCCACGCAAAAACTTCAGGACGTCATCGTGGCCGGCAAGGGCGAGGGGATGCAGTTCATGGACGACGCCATCTGGGCAAATCTCGTCTCCGGGGCCACCTCGCCGCACGAGGCCTACATGAAGGCCATCGACAAACAGCGTTTCCGGCCGTTCCTGCCCGCCGAAGAAGCGGAATTGGGAAATTCCGCCGGACTCGCTGATGACGGTGCCCCGCGCCAGGAAAAGGCCAAGAAAGTCGGCGCCTTGAAGCACTGACGATCTGGTCCTTCTGGCACCAACAGGCATGCCCACGGCGGAATTCATCCTGGTGGATATCAGCAATTCGTTTACGAAGGTGGCCTTTTCCAGCCGGGGCCGCGTCGGGCGCGTGCTTCGTTTGCCTACGCCGCAACTCACGGCAGCCACCTTGCGCAAAGCAATGGGTTCGCGCCGCGCCCTTCATGCGGTCGCGGCCTCGGTCGTTCCCGCAAAAAATCACGTCCTCACGGCCGTTCTGCCGAAGCCGATCTGCTGGGTGGATCACCAAGCAACCCTCGGCATCGGGATCCGCTATCCCAATCCGTCCAGCATCGGCGCGGACCGGTTGGCCAATGCCGTGGCCGCGAAGGCACTGTATGGTGCTCCGGCCATCGTGGTGGATTTTGGCACGGCCGTGACTTTCGACGTGGTTTCCCCCAAGGGCGAGTACCTCGGCGGAGTGATCACGCCGGGGCTTTCCGCCATGACCGATTATCTTCACAGCAGCACCGCTTTGCTGCCAAAGATCACTCTGCGGGAACCGCGTCGAGCCATCGGCCGCAGCACCAAAGAGGCCATGCAATCCGGCGCGGTCCACGGCTATCGCGGCCTCATTAACGAGATCGTGCGACAGATTTTGCTGGAAATGGATCCAGGCAAGAAGCCGCCTCTCATCGCCACGGGGGGAGACGCCCGCTTGATCGCCGGCAAAACCGGAATTTTTTCCGCCGTTGCGCCCGGCCTTACCCTGGAAGGGTTGCGGCTGATCGGATGCCTGAATTTTCCGGTTCGCGATTAGACATTGCCCGCCGGGCCACAAGCGCGGTCACCGCCCAAGCCAGGGCGAAGAGCAGCGATCCGCAAACCACCATCGCGCCCGCCGCCGAGCATTTCAGCCAGATCGAGAGGTGATAACCGAGCACGGCGCTGATCACGGCATGGACCACGGTAAGCAGCAGCCGAACAGGCAACCTGCTGGAGAGCTGTGCCGCGAACATCGCCGGAATAATCAACATCGCAACCGCCAGAATCGCGCCGACCGACTCGAACGCGCTCACAACCACAAGGGAAAGCGCGGTCATGAGGCCGTAATGCCATACTCCGGTTTTCAAACCCATGGATTTCGAAAGAGCGGGATCGAAGGAGGTGATCAGGAGTTCCTTGTAAAAGCAGAGGATGCCAACGATGAGCACCAGGGTTACTGCCGCCATGCGCAGCACCGACGGCGGACCCAGCGCGATTTGTCCCCACAGGGTCGGAGGCTCCAGGGGAACCAAAGCAATCTCGCCGTAGAGAACGCACTCCGCATCGATATGCACAGGGCCGCCGGTTTCGGCGAGACTGACGAGAGTCACTCCAAGGGCAAAGAGGCTGGTGAAGGCGATGCAGATGGCGGAATCCACTTTCACCCGCGTTTGCTTGTGAATGAATTCGATGATGGCCACCGTCAGCAATCCCGCCGCCAGGGCGCCGGCAAACATGACCGGCGTATTGACATGCCGGAAGATGAGAAAGGCCACGATGAGGCCAAGGAGAATGCTATGGCTGATGGCATCGCCCACCAAGGCCATCCGGCGCAGGAGCAGATAGTTTCCGACCAAGCCGCAAGCGGTCCCGACAAGCACGCCCATCAAAACAATCCAGATGCTGAATGTGAACCCCTCCGTCCACGGCGCGATCACCACCCGCTGAAAGTCAAAGGCCGGAATGAGCTGGTTCATGGGGACGAATGAATCCTGGCTGGCCCGCCGCTGTGAATATCCGCGAGGCCGGGAATGAGCTTCCCGTGCGGATCACGATGCGCGTAGTTGAGTCGCTTTTCGAGCAACCGGACGGTGTCTTCTCCCAGGATGTGCTCAATCTTGTCGGCATCTTCATGCACATGGTCCAAGGCGTAATTGGCTGCGTGAGTCAGGTACAGCTCCCAGAGGCGGTGGTTGCGCACGATCTCGCAGGCGCGTTTCCATCCATCGGGAGTGAAAACCACCGCCTGACCGTCCCCGGACAGCGTGACCAAGCCATGCGTCCTGAGCGTCCGCATTTCCGCGGCGACATCTTCAATGGCATCCCTCCGCGCTTCGGCCAGCTCGCGCAGGGGAACGGTTTCCCCGCGGAAATTTTCCTCCTCCAGCACGTGATACATGGCCTTGAGCATGTTCTCCCGTCCAATACGCGCGGAGCGCGAACGATGCCGCCACCACTTGGCCAGCACCCCGTGGCGCGGCCCAAAAAGCAACGCCGCCAGAAAAACACTCGTGGCCGCCAGCACCATCAGAGGACCAGTGGGAAGATTGCGCCCGACGTAGGAGAAAAAGGCCCCGACCGCACCCGTGGTCACTCCGAAAACCGCTGACAAAACCAGCATCAGACCCAATCTGTCCGTCAGCAGATACGCGGCGGCGGCGGGGATCACCAGCATGGCTGAGACCAGAACCACTCCCACCGCCTGCAAGGACGAAACGATGGCGAAAGCCAGCAACACCATAAGCACATAATGAAACGCCTTCGCCGGTATCCCGGCGGAGGTGGCAAAGGCTGCATCGAAGCTCGTCACGAGAAACTCCTTGTAAAATACCAGGACAATAACAACAGCGAGCAATGTGACCCCGCCGAGCAACATCACGTCACCCGGACCCAAGGCCGCCGCCTGGCCAAACATGAACTTGTCGAGGCCGCTTTTATTGCCGCCGGGCAAATTTTGAATCATGGTGACCAAACAGACGCCGACGGCAAAAAATGAAGCCAGGACAAACCCCAGAGCAGCGTCTTCCTTTTGCCGCGTAGTGTTGCGAATGGCTTGGACGAGCCCGGCTCCAAGAAGACCCGCCACCGTGGCACCGACAAATATTGCGATCGGATCCTTGGTCATGTTCCAAAGAAATCCCAGCGCCACTCCGGGCAGGACGGCATGAGACAGGGCGTCGCTCATCAGGGCCAGCTTGCGCACGACTAGAAATGCCCCCATCAAACCGCAGCTGATCCCCAGCAAAATCGATCCGATCAACGCGAAACGAAGAGAGGGATCTTGCAACGTGAAGAATCGCACCGCCCGCTCAGCCAACCCGGTTTCGGTCAGCTCGCTGATCCGCGCCGCCTGCACAAACTGCGGCACCAGCAGCAGCCAGAAAGCGAGGTTTCCCGCCTTCACTTTGGTCCACCGCCCAGTGTTTCCACAACCTCGGAGAGAATGGTCAGTCGCCCTCCGTAAGTCGTCTGCAGCATCTGGGAGGTGAACACCTCCGCCGTGGGGCCAAAGGCCACCAGCCGCATGTTGAGCAAGATCAGCATGTCAAAATAGTCGCGGGCGGACGAGAGATCGTGATGCACGACCAGGACGGTTTTTCCGCGATTTTTCAGTTCGCGAAGGAGGGTAATAATGGCCGACTCGGTGGCGGCATCGACTCCGACAAACGGCTCATCCATGAGGTACAGGTCGCTTTCCTGGGCCAGTGCCCGCGCCAAAAACACCCGCTGCTGCTGGCCGCCGGAAAGGTTGCCAATCTGCCGCTTCGCGTAGGGCAGCATGTGGACTTTCTCCAGGCATTCCCGGGCCACCTCGTGATCCTGCCGCGTGGGACGCTGACCGAGACGCAGCCTTCCGTAACGTCCCATCAGCACCACATCCATCACATTGACAGGAAAATCCCAATCGACCGATTCGCGCTGGGGCACATAGCCGACGCGGCGACAGCTCTCCTGGTAGGATTGGCCAAAGACCTTCACCCAACCGCTGGAAAGCGGCAGCAGCCCCATAATGGCCTTGATGAAGGTGGATTTCCCGGCACCGTTTGGCCCCACAATGCCAACTAAATTTCCCGCCGGAACGGCCAGATCGAGGCCATAAAGTACCGGCTTTTGGTGATAGGCCACGCTCATGTCGTGGACTTCAAGCGGGTGATCTTGCAGCGGCGCGGTCATCAACGCCGAGCTATTTGAGGGCTTTGACAATCGTCGCCATATTGTAACGAACCATGCCTTCGTAGGTTCCGGTGTCAAAACCATCTTTCATCTCTCCCTGCTGGCCCATGGCATCCGAAAAGAGTTCGCCACCCACCTCGACGCCGGAGTCCTCCGCCACGCGATTGATCGCCGCGGGATTCACGCTGCTTTCCACGAATATCGCCTTCACTTTCTGCTTTTTGATGAAGTCCACCAAGCCGGCCATGTCGGCCAAAGCCGCCTCCGAAACGGTCGAGACTCCCTGCAATCCGACCACTTGAAAACCATAAGCCCGGCCAAAATAATTGTATGCATCGTGGCTGGTCACCAGAATACGCCGCCCCTGCGGAAGTTCGGCCGCGGTGGTCTTGCACCACTCATCCAATTTGCTCATGCGCAGCGAGAGATCGGCGCCATTTTTTTCGAAATATTCCCGGCCTGCCGGATCCACTTCAGCCAACCCCTTGACGATGGTCGGGATGGTTTGGGCCCACATGCTGACATCGAACCAGATGTGCGGATCGAAGTGTCCCTGAAATTCAGCCGGCTCCAGCAACCGGTCCTCCGGCACGGATTCTGTCGTGGCATAGACTTTCTTTCCGGTACGGGCGAGGCGGGCAAAAAGATCACCCATCCGCCCTTCCAACATGAGACCACTATAAAAAATCACGCCGGCTTGGTTGAGCCGGGAAGCATCTTCGGAAGTGGGCTTGTAGAGATGGGGATCCACTCCCGGACCCATTAACTGCTCTACTTCGACCCGGTCTCCTCCCACTTGCCGGACCAGATCGGCCACCATCCCGATGGTCGCGACGGCTTTTATTTTCTCCCCCGCGATGGCGGGACCGACGGCCAGCAACACCAGCAACACCACCATCAGGACTCCCGAACATTTTTTCCTTGGCATGTTGGGCATATAGGCAAGCCGTGGAGTTGCGTCAACAATTAAAGTTTAATATAACAAACTTCGGTATTTCGAGTGGATTATTTGCGCAGGGCGGGTAAAAGATGACATGCCCCGCAAGGTCGCACCCAATCCGGGCCAACCCGGGAAACGCGGCAAGCTCAGCTCCCACCACCGAAGCGGCCTGACCGAAAGCGCCGAGGATTACCTCGAATGCATTTCCAACCTCATCGGCCGGAACGGTTATGCCTCCGTTTCCGATGTGGCCGATTCGCTGGATTTGATTCGCCCCAGCGTCTCGATCATGATCAAGCGTCTGGCCGATTTGGGTTATCTCCGCCGGGAGCCCTACCGGGGTTTTATGCTCACACCCAAAGGGGAGACGGTGGCAAATTCCATTCAGGAAAGGCACGCCGTGCTGACGGAACTCTTTCAATTAATGGGGATGAGTCCCAAGGAATTTTATTCCGACATCGAAGGCATTGAGCACCATATCAGCAACGCCGCCCTGCCAAGGTTTAGAAAACTGATCCGGCACCTGAAACAATTTCCCCTGAAATGAAGCCGGATTCCGGCTCCCTTGAACCGCCGAAACGGTTTTTGAAAAAGGCAGACAGAATGAACAAAATAAACGGAATGGATTTCTGGTGATTTCGACAAGGGGAAAAAATTCCAGGCCACTTTCCCGCAAGTTCCTTTTCCGGAATTTCGTCCATTCTGTTCATTCTGTCCAAATCATACGAGGACCCGTTCGGGTGGGATCGCAACATCCAGGGCATCCTCCTCTGCCGGGCTCGCGATCCGTCCGTCTGAAAGGTCGGTCCGGAATTTGAGAACCTCAAGGTTGCCATCGTAGTGCTCAACAATGGCGGTGCAACTTTCCACCCAGTCCCCGGTATTGTAATAGCTTATCCCCTGGATCTCCCGCGCTGCAACCGTGTGAATATGTCCGCAGAGAACACCATCCACGTCAAAATCGCGGGCATAACGCACCACGGCCTCCTCGAATTTTCCGATGAAACCCACCACGTTTTTGACCTCGGCTTTCACATAGGCACTCAGGGACCAATGCCCATAGCCCATGAGGCGGCGCACCCCATTGATCAGCCCATTAAAGCGCATCAGCAGGGTGTAGCCGATATCTCCGACATGGGCGAGCCAACCGAGGTTTTGCACGACGGTGTCCAGTTCATGTCCGTGCATGATCAGATACCGGCGGCCGTCCGCCGACCGATGCACGGCATTCTTCTGGAGGGAGATGCCGCCGTAAACTCCATGAAAGCGACTGAGAAATTCGTCGTGGTTGCCGATGACGTAGATGATTTCCGTTCCCTTGCGTGCTTTGCGCAACAATTTTTGGATGACGTCGTTATGCGCCTGGGGCCAGTAAATGCTGCGGCGCAGCGACCAAATATCAATCAGATCACCCACCACATAGAGCGTTTCGAATTCCGAATCGCGAAGAAATTCCAGCAGCGGCTCCGCCTGGCAGCCCCGCGTACCTAAATGGACATCCGAAATCCATCCTGTGCGATAATGTTTCATGAATCTCTTAATTTATTCACATTTTATTCACAGTGTTGTCTGGAAGCCAACGCTGCGTGTGTTACAATTCCGGAACATGATCCCGCGTCGCTTTCGACAGGAAATAGTTTGCCGTCTGCTCAAGATCACCAGCACACTCCCAAGGAATTCATGACTGACACCAACCAGTGGTATTGCCTGCACACGAGACCAAAAACCGAACGGCTCACCAGTCATTTTTTGCGCACCGAGGCCGGGGTGGAAGTTTTTTGTCCTTTCATTCGCTTTGAACGCGCCCGGCGCTCCGGGCGAACCTGGGTAACGGAAGCCATGTTCCCGGGATACGTTTTTGCCCACTTTGATTATCTCACGCAACATCGCCAGATCCAGGCCGCACGGGGCGTGATGAAGATTGTTCGTTTTGGGGTCACGCCGTCCATTATCCCTCGCGCGATTATTGAAGAGTTGCGCAGTTCCATTCAGGACGAGGAAACTCTGGTTCTCAACACCGGAATCCAATCCGGAGAGGAAGTGAATGTGGTGGACGGGCCGTTTCGCGGACTGCGCGCGGTCGTGAGCAGGGTCATGCCTGCGCGCGATCGAGTCGCCATCCTTCTTGAAGTGTTGGGCATGGAGCGGGAAGTCGAAATCGACTTGAGCGCGGTTTTGCCCGATGTACCGCATCCTTTGGTTCGCGCCGGTTCTCAGGATTCCAAAAGGTAGCGGAAACCGATTCGCGACGGAAATCCGGGAAGAGGGAGATAAAAAAAGATGCCCCGTCGCTGGTTTCCCAGCAACGGGGCATAAACTCTGGCAACGACCTACTCTCGCGCAAGCTAGACAAGCACTACCATCGGAGCTATGGCGTTTCACTTCCGTGTTCGGGATGGGAACGGGTGGGACCGCCATGCAAGGATCACCAGACTTCGGGATATGATCCCGGGTGTCTGATGACCGTTCATTCTCATTACCAGTATGTCAAAAGAGCATGCCTGCTCTCTGGCAACCGCATGCATAGGCAAATATCTGCAACTTCTCAATTCTGAATCTGCATTGATTCCGAAGAAGTATAAAAAAGCCGAACGAACATTAGTAATCCTGAGCTGAACACATTACTGTGCGTATACCCGGATCCTATCAACGTGGTGGTCTACCACGGTTCTTCAGGGAGATCTCATCTTGGGATAGGCTTGGCGCTTAGATGCTTTCAGCGCTTATCCTTTCCGAACATAGCTACCCGGCACTGCCGTTGACACGACAACCGGAACACCAGTGGTTCGTCATTCCCGGTCCTCTCGTACTAAGGAATGAACCCCTCAAATCTCCTGCGCCCACAGTGGATAAGGACCGAACTGTCTCGCGACGTTCTGAACCCAGCTCGCGTACCACTTTAACCGGCGAACAGCCGGACCCTTGGGACCTTCTCCAGCCCCAGGATGTGATGAGCCGACATCGAGGTGCCAAACC
>JBGTGQ010000059.1:0-24843 GCA_041746635.1 Terrimicrobiaceae bacterium
CTACGAGTACGATGCGTTCGGGAACACCGTCGTGGCAACGGGGAGCTACGCCTCGGCAAACCCTTGGCGGTTCAGCACCAAGCCGGTAGATCCCGAGACGTTGTATTCGTATTATGGTTACCGCTACTATAACCCCGAAACTGGCCGGTGGGTGAATCGCGATCCCATTGAGGAAAAGGGTGGGGTGAATTTGTATGGAATGGTTCACAATGATCCGCTCAGTCGAATCGATTGGTTGGGTTTAGGTTCCATTTCAGTTATGTTCGCTGCCGATAGCTCGGTGAATGACGTGAGGAAAGCTGAGCAAGACGCAGCAAGAGCTATGGACTTTCTTAGGAGTAAGGTTCGAGAATGTTGCACCAAATTCAAGATCGCGTGTGGGGTTACGCTGTCATCGGGTTTTTCTTCGGTCAGGCCAAGCGTTCCGGCAGGCGGATACAGCGGAGGCAACATTCAATCTTCCACTAGGTCAATTGGTGGCCAAGCGGACTACAATGTGATTATCTCAGCCTCAATAAAAGGGGGCAAGAGTGGTGAGGATTGGGGGTCCGTAGTGAGGTTAGGCTCCGCACCATCCATTACATCACATGAAATTGGCCATGACGCTGGCTATAGATCTAATGATCCATATAAAGCAGGGACTCATCCGAGCATCAATGAAGACCAAAATTGGCATGATAATGATGCTGAGAACCTCATGTTTCCGATCTCTGGTGGAAAGGAAGTTGACTGCAATTGGTGTATAGCCGTAACTAAGAAAGCTAACTAATGACTAATTGGCAAAGCATAATATTTCTAATGGTAGTCCTATGCGGTTGCACATCCCCGCAGAGTGGAATGCCGATTGACCATGACGAGTTGACGAAGATTGAGCGACAGAAGATTGAGATCTATAGGGAGTGCTTAAACGATATTCTGATGATCTACGGAGGTCCTGACGCAGACATCTATTTGACGAATGAAAGCCCTGAGGCTAGACTAGCAGCCATGGCTGTGAGGGATTTGGGTCGAGTAGTGTTTCAGAATCCGAGCCAACTTTCCGACCAGAAGGGAGCATTTGTGAACAAGAAGACCGGAAGACCTGCCGTTGTTGTGAGCATTGGGATGACAAGGTGGACTCAACATGAAGCTGAAGTAGGCGTTTCGGCGAATGTGAGTGAAACAGGAGGTGAAGATCGCGTTTACATTCTTCGAAAAGAGGAGAATCACTCTTGGTCAATTATCTCGAAGAAACGAGGAGCTATTTCGTGATAACGACGGTAACCAAGCGTGAACCAGAAGGCGGAAGGAGCGGAAGGGGTCAGCCATGAATGGCGCTAAGATAAAGGCCGTTTGGAAAACTAGGGGTCAGGAAGCATAATCTTGCAAACTCTCCCGTAAACTCCGCAGGCCCGCCCTGTCACGGCTCGTGCGGAAACCAGAGCACGAGCCGCGCCAGTGCTCCCGGCGCTTAGGCTTGTTTCCACGCTCTGCCAGTAAAGTCCAGCGAGCAAACCCGACCCTCGCAAGGCTCGGAGGAGCGTTCACGAAACCATCACCCTCGCGCCTGCTCGGAAAGATCCGCACGAAAGCGGCCTGTCACGCGTCCTGCGCGGCGATGACATCACATAACAGATGCGAGGCACAGGGCCGCCTTATCCTGCCGCTCTCCGCAAGCGGAGGCCTCCGGCAGGGGCGGTTCGCTGCGCTTCGCTCCGGCCCTAATACCTCGCATCGAGTTATGTGATGTAATGCCTCCCCCGAAGCGGGGGGCAGGGCGAGTGCCAGACCGCAAAAGATGCCGCGCGAGCGCGGTTGTGTTTTCGACCGCCCCCGCCCGCCGCATCGTGGCGGCCAGCCTTTCCGTTCCTCCCTGGCCCGCCGCCACCATGCAGCGGTTCCCAATATCAGCCGCTCCATGCTCGGATCGCATCGAGCGGGGGCGCGCAGGGGCCACGCCAACAAGGGAAGGCCAAGGGGTCAGGCATGGTTTATTGACATGCAAACGGAGATCGCTCAAACATGTCAAGATACCATGCATGACCCCTGTTCCCCCGCAAATGCCTTTTCAGGTCGGCATTGGGGAACTGCTAAACTTGACGTCAAATGGTCTGTTGGCGCAACTTTTAAGGTAGGATTTCAGAAAAAAGGCAGTGGTCCTGCTTTTGATCCAATCGCGAAAATGTTTGGCAAGAAATTATCCGATGCTTTGAGTGATGGAATTAAGGATGAATTTGATCCCGTTGGTTGGGATAAATCGACTTTACCTGGATTCTGATCCAAGAGCTATCATCTATGCTAGGCATAATTCTGTCGTCATCTCTAATATTTGTTCTGCAGCTGATTTGGGTCAGTTGGATGATTCGCTTTTGTAAACATGCGCAACCAACCATCGCGCAATTTATTTTAAAAATAGTATATGCAGGACAGTTTCTAGTTTTGACTGGAATTGTTTTATATTTAGTTGTTTGTGGGTTTTCCTCAAAGCCTATTGATGTTTCATTGTTAATGCTTCTAAGTGGCTATTTCCTTGGGACTTTAGGTGCTTTAAATGGAGCCAAAACGGAGAGAAAAGGGGGATCAGTCCACAAATCTTGACATATTGCCAGAGTAACCGTGGAAAAACCGGCGCAAACTCGACCCTCGTGTTGCTCGGGGGGCGAGGGGTCAGACCGCGGGGGGCGAGGGGTCAGACCGCGGGGGCGAGGGGTCAGACCGTGTTATCATGGTATACTCCTTCGTCGCAGGTACAGCAGATGCGAAAGGTACTCCCGCGAACCCATCTCCAAGGTCGTGGCAATCCAACGCAGCGTCATTGGCGACTCCCGATGAAGCATCTCGGCCAACTGCACTTTGAGCGGGTCGCCCTTCTTCAACCCCGCCAGATCCAACGTTGTCTTCTTTCGCTTTCGCAACTCCTCCTCCACCATTCGCCGGGCTCTCACTTCCATTGTCTCGGCTTTCTGTTGCGCGTCATGGTTTTCGGAGAGTTCACCGGTCACCCGCGCCTCCAACCTCTCCAGAAAATCTTCCGCACCCCATCGCCATCCTCTCTTGAGGGTCTGCCGGAACTCTTCATCATCTTCCTCGCGGCGGCCTTCCATTTCACGGGAAAACTCCCTTCTCCCCCCAGCCGTGTCTTTCATGATCCCATGTTCCCCAAGCAGCCGATCCGCTCTCAACCATTTTGGGCGCTTCCTCGCAGCGACCAAATACCACCGATAACTGCTCCAAAGGTAGCTTTCCAATGGCTCATCGGCCGTCATGATTTTTGCCCTCACCGGATTGAGATGCGTGTAGTCGCACACCCTCCGCAAATATCCCCCTCCCATCTCGTCCACCACGATGGCCTTATACCGTCCTGAAAAAAGGTGCCCTCTCATTTTGTGGCGTGCGTTAAACCGTGCCGTGAACGTTCCCAGCATCCATTGCATACCCTTCACCAAAGTCGGTTCCGGCGTCTCGATCACCAGATGAAAATGGTTACTCATCAAGCAGTACGCATGCACATCCCAACCCGCATACACTGCTCCCTCTCCCAGGGTTCTCACAAACACCTTCCGGTCCTCGTCGTCCCATACGATGTCCTCCCTCCGATCTCCCCGACTCATCACGTGATAACGCGCCCCCGCATACTCTATTCTCTGTGGCCGTGGCATCAGTCCTTCTCCTCCCTCAGAGGACCTTCTGTCAATACCATATTAACACGGTCTGACCCCTTCTCGACCCCTTCTCCCTTCGGTCTGACCCCTTCTCCCACTTCTCCCTGACCCCTTCTTCCCTTCTTCACGGTCTGACCCCTTCAATTATCTTCACCCTCTCAACACTCAACTTTCAACTATTCATCCCTATATTTGGCTAAACTGCGAGTGCGACTGGACCGCCCGTTCGAAATTTTCCCGTTCATCCTCCGCCAGCCAGTCGGGGGTTCGCGCCGCCGAACGGCGCCATTTTGCCAGCCAGTCAGGACCAAGCAGTTCATACTGCCGGGCAAAAGCGCCGCCCAACGCCTGCGGGGTGAATGCGATGGTCGTCTCGACTTTGTCGCCCGTGCTGCGACCGCGCGCCACTTGAAAACCCGCCACCAACAACGCCGCCCGTGAGGCGGTGGAAACGGTGTAGGTGAAAAGCTCCGCGCTCCGGCCGCCGCACGCGGCGAAGAGCCGCCGAAACGCCGCCAGCGTCCACTGGTCGCCGTTCGTCTTGCCGGAGAACATGTCGTAAAAGATCACCTCCGGCGGGGCCGGGGCTTGCGTCATGGTTTCCTGGAAATTCCCCGGCACCAATGTCCAGCTCAGTCCCGCATGTTCACGCGATTGCCAGTGGCCATTTTTCAAAATCCCCGCCGGACCGCTGTGCCGCAGGTAGGGGAAGCGTTCATTGTATTCGAAGGCCAGCTTGAGCGAATCGAGATCATTTTCAAAACTGACGATCTGCATTGGTCGCACGGTCCCGGTCGCGGCCTGCAGTTCGTAGCGTTGAATGGCCGCCATGGCATTGGCCGCAGCGCCGAGACCGACGTCCCAGATTACGAGCGGATCACCCTCGCCTCGCAAGCGTTCGGCCAGATGGGATTGTTCGATATACAAACGCCGCGCCTCGTCCATCGGCGGCGTGCGCGAGTGCATGATCTCACCGGAAGACACATGCAAAATGCTGGCGAAGCCTTCCCTCGCGGTGTGGATTTCGTAATCCCCGCGCCGCGGAATTTTCACCGCCTTGGGTCCGGGATCCAAGACCGGATTGTCCAGATCGTCTTCCTGCAAAAACGCCCGCTTGGCGTGGTAAAGTTCCAGAAACCGATCCGCCAGGATGCTCTCACGGATCTCGCGCATCATCTGGTGATAGAAATGGATGTTGTGTTTACCCAGCAACTGCCAGCCCAGCGTCTCCTTCGTTTTGGTGAGGTGATGCAGATAGGCCCGCGAATACCGCGCGCAGGTCGGACACCCACAGGCCGGATCCAGTTTCTCGTCGGAAAATTTGTAAACCCCGCGCCGCATCTGCAGAAATCCGCGCGAGGTAAAAACTCCACCCCGCTGCGCCACCTGCGTGGGGATGATGCAATCGAACATATCCACCCCGCGATGCACCGCCTCGAGAATGTCCAGCGGCGTGCCCACGCCCATCAGATAGCGCGGCCGGTCCCGGGGCAAAAGTTCCGCCGTGAATTCGCACATGTCCTCGCGCTCGCTCTTGCTTTCGCCCACGGCCAGCCCGCCGATGGCCATGCCGTCAAAGTCCAGCGTGCACAAACCTTCCGCGCTTTCCTTGCGCAGATGCTGGAAAAGCGTGCCCTGCACGATGCCGAACATGGCCTGCGGCGAATCCCCCCGCGCCGCCAGACTGCGCACGGCCCAGCGCTGGGTGATTTCCAACGCGGCGCGGGACGTGGCCTCGTCCGACGTCGAGGCTACGCATTGATCCAGGGCCATCATGATGTCGCTGCCGATAGCCCGCTGCGTTTCGATGCTTAACTCCGGACTGAGCAGGATCGTTTTCCCGTCCGTGTAGCTTTGAAACACCGCCCCGGCCTCGGTCATGGAACGCGAGTGCGGCAGCGAAAAAATCTGGAACCCACCCGAGTCGGTCAGCACCGATTTTTTCCAACTCATGAACCCGTGAATTCCCCCCGTGCGCCGGAACACCTCCGCCCCCGGTCGCAACAGCAAATGATACGTGTTGGCCAGCAGGATCTGCGAACCCGATTCCTCCAGCGTTTGCGGGAGCTGCGCCTTCACGGTTGCCTGCGTGCCCACCGGCATGAACAGGGGCGTGAGCACTTCGTTATGCAAAGTGCGAAACGTCGCCGCGCGCGCCCGCGAACCGGTGGCCCGCGCTTCAACGTGAAAATTCAGACGGTTCATTGGAATTGAGGAAAGTCCACAGCTTGCTCAGATTTTCACAGATTAAGAATTTCTGAAGCTTTATGCTCCAAAAGGAGTCTGCCTCATCATCTGTGTCAATCCGTGGCAATCTGTGGAAAATATCCCATGAACAAAACTCTCCTCATCCAAGCGATCCTTGACGCCCTCCGCGAGGACTTTGAGCATCTGCAAAATTCCTCCCGCCAGACCCGCGCCGGTGGCAGCGATTCCGAAAGCAAGGCCGAGGGAAAATACGACACCCGCTCGACCGAGGAAAATTATCTCGCCGACGGCCTGGCCAAACAAGCCCTCGCCGCCGCCGAGGCCGCCGCCGCCTGTGAAAAGCTCCCCCTCTTGGACTTCGACGCCAAGACCCCCATTGACCTCTCGGCCCTCATCAAGATCGAATTCCCCGACGAATGCACCTGGTTCTTCCTCGCCCCTGCCGGCGGCGGCATCACCGTGCAGTGCGCGGGCAGGCCGGTCACCGTTCTCACGCCCGAATCACCACTCGGCTCCCAACTTCTCGGCTTGAAGGTCGGAGACCGCACGTATTCTCCCCGAACCAAAATATTGGCGGTGGAATAGCTGTGCCCGGCGTTTCTCCCAGCCTCAAAGCAACTCTCCCTGTTGCGGCTTGACGGGGATCTGGATTGCTTCAGGTGGAGGAGTCGGGGCTTGCATGATCGCCAGAAATTCTTCCTCCGAAAAAAACTTGGTGCCCAGTCGTTGAGCATCCTCCAGTTTGGAACCAGGCGCTGCCCCCACGACCAAATAGGTGGTGTTCTTACTCACTGCACCGCCGATATTACCCCCCAAGGATCTGATCAGATTCTCCATATCTCTGCGGGTTATTTTTGCAAGCGAACCGGTCAGGACAACGGTCATTCCGCTTAAGAGACCACCACTGGTTTCGCTCGAACTTTCGCGACGTGGATTGAAGTTCAGACTTTGCAAACGCTCGAGCGTTCGCCGCCCGTATTCCGACTGAAAAAAATCCACAACGCTTTTGCAAACCTCCCCTTCGAGCTCGGACGTCACGGCGAGAAGAGGCGGATTGCCATTGGCCTTTTTCTCCGTCTTCACCTTCATTTTCGCACCCGCCTTACGCAATTTCTCGACCGAAGCCTCGATTTTTTCGTTGAGCTGGGCATGGATTTTTATGCGTTCTTCCCGGCTTATCCCCGCCAGGGTGCGAAGCCATTGCTCACGCTCGGCCGGGTCTTTCGGACCGGTCGCATCGGGATTGATATTGTTGGCCTCGACCAGCAACTCCTGAAGCTGCAAAAATCCAGCGATCAATGCGGACTTGGCCAGTCCCTCCAAATCCTCATGCAGTGCGGCCAACTGACGAGCGGTGGTCGCTCCGACATGCGGGATGGCCAGGGCGAGAATCCATTTGTGTAGGGGTAAATCCCTGGCCTTCTGAATGGCTTTGACAACTTTGGCCGCGTGCTTCGCCCCAAAGATTCGCGGCTCATCGGGAGAACCGAGGTTTAAAGTGGAAAGCCGCTTCTCATCCAACGCGAAGAGGTCCAGGGGATCTTGCACAAGCTGGGTTTCAATAAGCTTGTCCGCGACCGCTCCCCCGAGGCTTTCGATATCCAAAGCTGCTCTCTGCGTG
This sequence comes from Terrimicrobiaceae bacterium, assembly GCA_041746635.1. Taxonomy (GTDB): domain Bacteria; phylum Verrucomicrobiota; class Verrucomicrobiia; order Chthoniobacterales; family Terrimicrobiaceae; genus CAMASH01. The sequence goes on from JBGTGQ010000059.1 coordinate 7,471, forward strand.
AAAAATTCCAGACGACGCGTTTTCTGCGCCGGGCAAATGATATTTTCGCATCGCCAGGCAACTTCATCTTTTCGTTTCACGGCGGGCGAACCACAGGACGGGCAATTTCGCGGCATGAAGAACTTTTCTTCCGCACCGCTGCGTTCCCCGGTCAACACGGCCACGACGGCGGGAATCACCTCGCCGGCTTTTTCGATAAGAACGTAATCGCCGATGCGGATGTCCTTGCGATGGACTTCCTCCTCGTTGTGCAAGGTGGCGCGGCTCACCCGGCTGCCACTGACGAAGACCGGTTCGAGTTCCGCCACCGGGGTCAGCACGCCGGTACGGCCGACCTGGATGGTGATGTCGCGCAGGCGGGTGCGGGCCCGCTCGGGTTCGTATTTGTAGGCGATGGCCCAGCGCGGGGCTTTCGCGGTGGAACCAAGTTGATCGCGCTGCGCCAGCACGTCCACCTTCAAGACCGCGCCGTCCGTTTCGTAGGGAAAATCGTGTCGAATTGTTCCAAGTTCGCGAATGGCGGCCAGCGCCTCTTCGGCAGTTTGTGCCTGCCAGAGTTTGTCCGGTCCGGGCAGGCCGAAGCTGCGCAGCAGTTCGATAAATTCACTTTGGGTGGGGGGTAACTGGCCTTCGAACGCGCCGAATCCATAGAAGAGGGCCTCCAGCCCGCGCTTCGCCACCAGACGCGAATCAAGCTGCTTGAGGGATCCCGCCGCCGTGTTACGCGGATTGGCAAAAGCGGGCAGGCCCTGTTCGTCGCGCTCCTCGTTGATGCGGGTAAAAAGTTTTTTAGGCAGATAAACCTCGCCGCGAATCTCCATGCGCGTCGGCACTCCGGCGGGCAACTGCCGCGGAATCGAGCGGATCGTCCTGATGTTCTCCGTCACGTCGTCGCCAGCGGTTCCATCGCCGCGGGTGGCCGCGCGCACGAGTCGGCCATTCTCGTAAAGCAGGGAAATGGCCACGCCGTCCACCTTGGGTTCGACGGTGAGGGGAATGGCTTCCCCCGGCAGGAGCTTTTGCATACGCCGCACAAAATCGCCCAGATCGCCTTCTGAATACGTATTGTCGAGACTCTGCATGGGCACCAGGTGGCGAACCTGTTCGAAGGCGACCAGGACCGTGCCGCCAACTTTTTGCGTGGGCGATTCGGGCGAAGCCAAGTCCGGATGTTTTTCCTCGATCTCGCGGAGTTCGCGCAGCAGGGCATCGAAGTCTTGGTCGGTGATCTCGGGGGCCGCCTTCTCGTAATAAAGACGGTTATGCCGCTCAATCTCCCGGATCAGTTCAAGCGCACGCGGTTTTGCCTTTTCGGAGTCTGCCATAAAGTGTTCCCACCAAAAATGCCGCGGCAAACCCACCCGCGCAATCGGCCGCCCAGTCCCCGGGATCGCCACCGTTCCGGCCCGGCGTGAAAGTCTGGTGCCACTCATCGCCGGCCCCAATCACGGCCAGAGCAGCCCCGACCGCAAGGATCAACCCCCAGCCTCGCCATGCGAAGGTGTGAAGACAGGCCAGCATCAAAAACAATCCGCCAAAAAAAAAGCAGAGGAAGTGCAAAACTTTGTCGCTCGGGAACCCGCTGGGGTTTTCCCCGAGAGTCAGCGGATGGGCCGACAGGATCCACAAAAGCGTTATCCACAAAAGAAACGCCGCCCAGAAAATGGCGGCGCGATTTTTGCGGGAGAGAAAAATTGTGAGGCTCATGGCGACAGTCTGCTATACAAACGAGTTGTGGGCGCAGAGTCCAAGCAACTTATCCTCGGAATTGACGGCGGAGCGACCAAAACCACCTGGTCTCTCTGCGAGAATGTGCATGGAGTCCTCCATGTGGTGGAGGAAGGCCGCGCCGGGCCTGGCAGCACGAAACTCCTGGAGGCCGCTTCGCTGCACCATCTGCTCGATAGCCTGCCGAAAAGCGCGGCCCGCGTGGGCGTTTTTCTGGCCGGATGCGCCACGGTGGAAGATCGCGCGAGTCTGCTCAGTCTCGCTTCATCGATCTGGCCGGACGCGCAGATCCGGGCCGGCAGCGATCGCGAATCCGGTTTTGCCTCGGCTTTTGCAAAGGGTGACGGCATCGCTGTGATTGCGGGAACGGGCTCGGCCGTGACCGGACGCCGTTCTGGCGTCGAGGAGCGGGCCGGCGGCTGGGGACATTTATTGGGCGATTCGGGGGGCGGGTATGATCTGGCTATTCACGCACTGAGACGGATCTTGTTCGATTTTGACACAGGACGCGGAATCAGCGCACTGGCCCGCGATGTTCTGCGCACCTTGGGATTGAACACGCTCCGTGAATTGACGGCGTGGGTGCAGACCGCCCACAAGAGCGATCTGGCGCGACTGACCCCGCTGGTCTTCGATCACGCCTCCGATGAGGAAGCGGCGGCGACCCTGCGGGAGGGAGCCGAGACCCTGGCCGATCTCACGGCAGCGGTGGCGGAAAGACTGGGTTTCCCGAATCCGGCGGTGCGGCTCATGGGTGGGGTTTTTCAACGCCATCCTCTTTACGTGGAACTTTTCTCGAAGGCTTTCGCCCAAAAATGTTCCGGCGCTGATGTGGCGCTGTGCCAGACAGCCGCCAGTCTCGGTGCTGCCCTGCTGGCGGCTGATTCCGCCGCGATGGCCCTCACTCTGCCACCAGCTTTCGAGGAACCGGCCTTGCACCACGCCGCGACCGAGCAGGCCAATCCCCGCTCCGTTCATCTCGACTGTCTCTCTGCCCGTGAACTGGTCGAGCTATTCACGCGGGAAGAACGCCACGTTGAGGAAGCCCTTGCCGCGGCGACCGACGCTCTTACCCGCGCCGTCGAAATCGCCACGGAGGCTCTGCGCCAAGGCGGACGGCTATTTTATGCGGGAGCAGGCACGAGCGGACGGCTCGGCGTGCTTGATGCCAGCGAGATGCCCCCGACTTTCGGCGTTTCCCCCAATCTCGTGCAGGCCATCATCGCCGGGGGAGCAGCTGCCATCCAGCAGAGCGTGGAAGGCGCGGAAGATCACGCTTCCGCAGGCGCGCAGGCCGTGCGGGAGCGGGGCGTTTCCGCCGGCGATGTCCTGTGCGGCATCACCGCGAGCGGACGCACTCCGTTTGTGCGCGGTGCCCTCGAAGCCGCCACCTCTCTCGGTGCTCATACGCTTTTGCTCACCTGCAATCCGGCCCGCACCAAGGATCATCTCCGGGCGGATGCGGAGATCGATCTGCCCACCGGCCCGGAACTCCTCACCGGCTCAACCCGGTTGAAAGCGGGCACCGCCACCAAGGTCGCGCTCAATATTCTCTCGTCCGCCGTGATGATCCGCCTCGGCCATGTGGATGGAAACTTCATGTCCTGCCTGCGGCCCACCAATCATAAGCTCCGCGACCGCGCCATCCGCATCGTCGCGGCCCGGCTCGGCTTGAGCGGGAAGGAAGCCGGGAATCGGCTGGAGTGCGCAAATTGGAACATCCGCGAGGCCCTTAATCTCTCGTCGGATACTTCGCGAATGGACGAATCGATATAAGCGCCTGATTTCGAGTCAGCGAAACACTCCGCCCGCATACTGCAAAGTTGGCACGGCTCTGCTGACTCCTTTCAACTGCACAGCCCGGTCAAAAGGGTTCCCGTAGGAGGGCAAGGGGGCATGCATCCAACGAGGGTAAAAGACCGGGCTGTTCGTGCTTTTTTTCACGGAGGGACGCCGGCTCATACTATCCCACTACCGCACCATCCGAAGGAGCTACCCGAGTTCTTTCTCCAACCGTTCGCTCAACCACTGCTTGATCATGCTCTGGTAATTCAGGTAGCGCGACCGGGCCAGGCGTTTGATGCGCGCGAGCATGCGGGGATCAAAACGCAACGTGATCGTGATCGAGTCTCGATTGTCTGTTTTGAGCATGGAAATGTTCATGAGCCGGGAGTCGAGGGAAGTTTCATTCCAGAACTCCGCTTCCTCCTGCTCACTGGAAAAGCGCGGCACATCCCCCCATTTGGTCACAACATTCATGGTCTAATTGGCCAGATCCGCGTTTTTGCGCTCATAAAAACCATTCTCCGCCTCCGTCATCTGGCGCGACTGGATCACCCGGTATTTTTTTCCGTCCGTCCAAAAAATCGTGAAAATCGACCGCCCGGAAACCGACTTTCCCAAGATAAAATAGCGGGCCTCGCCGGCCGAATCATAGTCGGTGTCCGGGAGCAAACGAATACTGAACGGATCTTCAAACGATTCTTCAATCTCCTTGGCCGTTACATCACCCAAGTCGGCAGGAACATTAATCCAATCGAAATCCATCAGGTGGTTTTCGCAGGTTGAATCAGTTCGACTTCATAGCCCTCGGGGGCATCGATAAAAGCGATGGCGGAGCCGTTGGAACTTTTAGGCGGTCCGTCGCTCAGCGGATAACCAAGAGCGGCGGAGTGCCGGGCAAAAGCTTCAATGTCATCCACCTCGAACGCCAGATGAGTCAGGTCTGGGCCAACTTGCACGGGTCCGCTGGCATCAAACTTGCAAATCTCGATCAACTCTTCACTGCCGGGCGCTTTGAAAAAAACCAATTGCGAGCCCCGCCCGCTGGTGCTGCGTTTGACTTCCTCCAGTCCCAGCACATCCTTGTAAAATCCAACGGTCTTCTCCAAATCGGCCACGCGATAGCGAGTGTGGAGGAGTTTTTTGACCATATCCCTACATGGTAATCACAAAATTCCTACCCTGTCTAAACCTGAATTGCAGCGAGGACCGGCCTGGGTGCATGACGGGAAAGTCCCGCTTCGCGGGTTCTGCATTTTCGCTACGCTCTTACGTTGAGCGCTTCGCGCCCCGGCAGTCGAACTTCGTTCTCATCCCACGGAAAGGATTTTGATTTCGCTACGCGAATTTGGCGGAAGGGGTGGGATTCGAACCCACGGTACCTTTTACAGTACGCTCGATTTCGAGTCGAGTGCCTTCGACCGGGCTCAGCCACCCTTCCTGGAAAAGTTAACATATCGAGAAGCGCGGAGGAGGAACCATGGCCCCACCGTTCTTCCCCGCGATTTCCGCGATGCCTTTCACTATGTCCTCGCCTTCTCCGCGGGCAAGGAAAAATCGGTGCCATCCGGCACCCTTAGTTAATATCTGGCCTTTTTTGTCACGGCGGGAAAGTCGTCGGTGGCAGACATCGGCCGGTGATGCCCCGACGCAACGAGCAAGGCAATGAGGGGAAGCAGGGCGGGGCGGGAGTTTTCAGGGGAGGGGTTATTCGCGGCGAAGCTGACGGATCCAAGTTTCGTAACTATCGCGGGCGTTCAGCGTGCGGAGCAGGCCTTTTTTGTCGAGAATCCAGACGGAAGGAAGAGCGTTAATGCCGAGGGAGCGCGCGAGTGGGCTTTTCCATCCCTTGCCATCAAAATGAGTGGGCCAACTGGCAGGAAGATCACGCAGGCGTTCGGCGAGAGCAGCGCGGTCTTGGTCGAGGCTGATGGTGACGACCCGGAGGTTGTCCTGGGCTAATTTTTCCCAGGAGGCGCGAAAGTCGCGCAACCAGAGGAGGCTATGGGGAGATTCGGCCGACCAGAAAATCACCACGACGACATGGCCGCGCAGGGTGGCCAGTTCGAGGGGTCCCCCTTGGATCGGCGAGAGGGTGAGATTGAGCGGTTTGCCCATGAGGTCGAGGCGTTTGAAGTCGTCGGCGATGCGGCGCTTGAGGGCCTCCTCGGTGGTGAGGGCCAGCGCTTCATCGAGCAGGTCCCGCTTTTGATTGGGAACATCATCGCAAATGGTGGCGGCCTCCACGAGCAGGCGGGGGCCGCGGCGGTCGCCGGGATATTTGGCCAGGAAGGCTTTCACGGTGGAAATCACGGAATCGCGCATGCGGTCGGTGCTGCCAATCTGGCTCTGCATGAGCAGGGAGGCGCGCTGGAAACCGGCGTCGGCCAGTTTCTCGCGCGGAATTCCCGGGGTTTTTTCCAGTTCCCCGAGCAAGATGGCCGCTTCGTCCACCTGCGAAGGGCTCTTGTTCATTTTGCCCACGGCCGCGAGGATGGCGGCCAGCCGCAGGCGGGTGTCAAAGGTGCGCGGGTCGCCGGGGTATTTCGCCAAAAACTCCTCGAGGGTCCGGCGCTGCAACTGAAAATGACTGCGGGCCAGTTGGACGGCCTCTTCACGACTGGAAGGCTTCTTTTTCGGGCCGCTATCCAGGGCGAGAATAGCGGCCCAGTCTTCAGCCGCACCGGCCCGGGCGTCGTTCGAAACCGCTGCCAGCAGGAGCACGGCCAGGAAAAAACCTTTCATGGTTCGTCCAGCGCGGAAATGGTCACGTAGATGGCTCGATGGTCGCTGGCCTCGTTCCAAAAAGGCGAGTCATTGACGCCGCTTCTTGAACGAACGATTTCCGGTTCCAAAGCGCGGCTGGCCATGATGTAGTCGATGCGGGAATAGGCGTCGGCGGTTTTCCAAAAATGGGTCCAAAGTTCCCCCCGGCTATCCTTGAGCGGCAGATCGGCCATGTGCATCTGCGAGCCTTTGCGACCGATGAGCGTGCGGATCGGGTATTCGTTTTTTGTGTCATTGAAGTCGCCGAAGAGAAGGAGATTAGTTTGCGGGAGGCTGAGCAGGATCTTGCTGACATGATCGCGCAAGAACCACGCCTCCTTCGCGCGCATGAGGGCCTCATCATATTCGGGCACCGGGCGTCGGGATTTCAAATGGGCTCCCACCACGCGCAGCCGATAGGAGGGGTTGACCTCCAGGGTGACGTCGAGAATGCCGCGATTCATGCGCTCCAGCCGGCCGTTGATTTCGATCGGTAAATCATTGACCGAGTCGCGGCGGACAATCGGAAAGCGGCTGAGCAGGCAAACATGGCGATCTTCATCCGCTCCCTTCACCCATTCGCGATGCGGATAGTCGAAACCGGCGATTTTCAAGCGATGCTGCAGATCTTCCAGCGTCGTCTCATCGCCCATTTCAATCAATCCGAGGACATCGGGCCGCACCTCTTTGATCACTTTGATGACCGCAGCTATTTCCGCCTCGGGCTTTGGCGCGCCGATTACCTTTTGTTCGTTTTGCCGACGATCCATGGGCAGGTAATTCTGGACGTTGTAGGAGGCAAATACCATCTCCGCGCCGGGTAAAGGCGGAAGGAATGGGTAAAAAAGAAAAAGCCAGACTACGGCTCGGCGCATGAGCAAAGTGCGCGAGCGAGTTAGGAGGGCTGGTGCGGCTGTTTATCGGCGGGTTCTTTCACTTCGATTTCGGCCGTGGACTTGCGCACCTCACGCTCGAATTCTTCCCGGGCCTTCTTGAATTCCCCCAGGCTCTGGCCGAGTCCACGGGCAAGCTCGGGGAGCTTTTTCGCTCCGAAAAGCAAAATAAAGATCAGGGCAATAAAGATAGTTTCCGGCCAGCCGGGCATGCCAAAGGCGATCGGGAGAGTCATAACGATGAAACTACATGACACGATTGGAGTTGCAAAGAAAAGTCACAAATCAATGGTCTCTCCAATGGCAGGGAGATGCAGCGTCACGTCCGCACGCGCGAAGGTGTCCCGGGTCAGGGCATGGTCGATCTTGATCAGGGGAAAGGTGTCGTAATGGACACCGACCACGCTCCGGCAATTGAGCAAATCCGCCGCCCGCACGGCGTCCTCCGCTCCCATGGTGAAATTATCCCCGATGGGGAGAACGGCAAAGCGCAGGGCAAACTCCTCCCCGATCAGCTTCATGTCGAGGGTGAGCGCCGTGTCGCCGGCGAAGTAAAATGCCCCGTCACCATTTTCCACCACGAAGCCTCCCGCGTTGCCCCCGTAGCTGCCATCGGGAAGCTGACTGGAGTGCACGGCGGCAACATATTTCACGTGTCCGAAATCAAAATCCCACCCGCCCCCGTGATTCATAGGGTGGACTTTTTCCACACCCTGCTTGCCCAGCCAGGTAACGATCTCGAAATTCGAGATCACCGTCGCTCCGGTTTTTTTGGCCAGCGCGACCGCATCGTTCATGTGATCGAAATGCCCGTGCGAAATGAGGATGTAGTCGGCTTTGATCTGATCGAGCGAGATGTGCCTCGCCAACTCGTTCGGCGTGATGAAGGGATCGAAGAGCAGGGTTTTCCCCGCGGTTTCCAAGCCGAAACAGGAGTGTCCGTAGCAAGTGTATTTCATAGGAGGCTGTCAAAAAATGAAAGATGCGTCGTTCGATGATTTGCGCACTGTGGCGCAAAGATTGCAAGCCCCTGCCTTCATTTCTGCCTTGTGAGGACATGCGGCAGATGCTCCTCTTTCCCCGCCGCTTGTATTTGGAAAGATAATGCCGGGCACCTCCCTCTCAAAACCGCGCTCGTGGATCTCCGCGTTGGGCTGGGCCCTCACCGCCCTGCTGGGCGCATCGGCCATCGGCGTGCTCGCACTCTCCCGCGGCGAGCACGTCAATGCGCTCTGGATGGTGATCGCTGCGATGTGTGTCTTTGCCATTGCCTGGAGGTTCCATTCCGCCTGGCTGATGGCCCGCGTGCTCACCTTGAACGACACCCGCGCCACCCCCGCGGTCGTGCACGATGATGGCAAGGACTATGTCCCGACCAACAAATGGGTCGTCTTCGGCCATCACTTCGCCGCCATTGCCGGACCCGGCCCTTTGGTCGGTCCCGTACTGGCCGCGCAATTCGGCTACCTGCCGGGCATGTTGTGGATTCTGATCGGTGCCACGCTGGGCGGTGCGGTGCACGATTGCATCGCGATGTTCTGCTCCGTCCGGCGCGGCGGAAAATCGCTCGCCCAGATGGTGAAGGACGAGGTCGGCCCCTTTGCTGGATTTATCGCCCTGGTCAGCATCCTCGCCATTATGGTCATCCTCCTTGCCGTGCTGGCATTGGTCGTGATCAAGGCCCTGGCCGAAAGCTCATGGGGATTGTTCACCATCGTGGCCACCATCCCGCTGGCCATGATCATGGGCCTCGGCATGAAGAACAAGTGGGCCGGCATGAAGGTCATCAGCGCCCTCGGCGTCATTGGCCTCATTCTTTCCGTTCTCGGCGGACGGTGGATTCAAGGTACTTTTCTGGAGCCTCATTTCCATCGCAGTGAAGTCACCCTCGCCTTTTCCATCATGGGCTACGGGCTTTTCGCCTCTGTCCTGCCGGTCTGGCTGCTGCTCGCCCCGCGCGACTACCTGAGTTCGTTCCTGAAAATCGGAGCCGTCGGTTTCCTCGCCGTGGCGATTCTCATCGTCGCCCCGCCCCTGCAAATGCCCGCGATCACGAAGTTCATTGACGGCACCGGCCCGGTCTTTTCCGGCGCGGTCTTTCCCTTTTGCTTCATCACCATCGCCTGCGCGGCCATCTCCGGCTTTCACGCCATCATCTCCTCCGGCACGACCTCCAAACTCCTCGCCCGCGAAAAAGACATCCGCATGGTCGGCTACGGCGCGATGATCGTGGAAATGCTCGTCGGCATCATGGCTCTCATCGCCGCCTGCACCATGTCCCCCGGCGAATATTTTGCCATCAACATGAAAGGCGAGCCCGCCGCCGTCGTGGAAAAAATCACCGCCCTCGGCTTCCCCGTCACAGAACAACAAATGTCCGACCTCGCCACCAACGTGGGCGAACGCAGCATGATCGGCCGCACCGGCGGCGCCCCCACCTTCGCCGTCGGCATGGCGAAAATGTTTTCCCGCTTGGTGAACAACCCCACCGCCATCGCCATCTGGTACCACTTCGCCATCATGTTTGAGGCCCTCTTCATCCTCACCACCATCGATGCCGGCACGCGCGTCGGGCGCTTCCTCGTCCAAGACCTCCTCGGCTACGTCTGGAAACCACTGGCCAACACCGAGTCCACCTTCGGAAACTGGCTCGCCAGCATCAGCTTCGTCGCCGCCTGGGGCTATTTTCTCTATCAAGGCGTGATTGATCCGCTCGGCGGCATCAACTCCTTCTGGCCCATCTTCGGCGTGGCCAACCAGCTCCTCGCCGTCATCGCCCTCTCCCTCGGCACCACCGTCCTGCTCAAAATGGGCCGCGTCCGCTATATCTGGGTCTCCGTTCTGCCCCTCACCTGGCTCCTCATCGTCACCATCACCGCCGGACTCCAGAAAATCTTCGCCGCCGATCCCCGCCTCGGTTTCCTCAGCGCCGCCCGCGACCTCACCGCCAAAATCGCCCAAGGCGGCACCCCCGAGCAACTCGCCGCCTGGCAGCACCAAGTGCTCAACAACTCCATCAACTGCGCCGTCACCGCGACGTTCCTCATCCTTGTGGTCCTCATCGTCGCCGCCAACGCCCGCATCTGGTGGCAAATCCTCGTCCAGAAAAGGACGCTCCCCCTCCAAGAGGCCCCCTACATCCCCCTCCCCGTCACCTGATTTCGGTTTCAGGTGCCTGTAGCGGAAAACGTGAGTTTTCCGAAAAGCGAGTTGTAGGGGCGGCTATTTCAGCCGCCCAGCGTCATGACAGGCGGTTGGAGTTCACGCTTCAGTGTGGGCCTTTGGGAACAGCCTGAAGGCTGGACTCCAACGCCCGATCGATCCCCCCTCGCTTCATTCTGTCCAAAACCCCATTTCGCGCTAACCTCACCGCCATGGCCGCTCGCATACCCGTCCTGCTCCAGACCCCCTACGAAGTCATCGTCGGCCACGACAGCCTCCCCCGCACCGGCGAATTCATCGCCCGGATCCTCCCAGCCGCCAAATGCGGCCTCGTCACCGACACCAACGTCGCCCCTCTCTACGCCCAAACCGCCGCCGACTCCCTCGCCGACGCCGGCTTTCCCGTCACCACCATCACAATCCCCGCCGGGGAAACCTCCAAAACCCTCACCCACGCCGAACAAATCTGCGACCGCCTCATTCAAGGCGGAGTGGACCGCGGAGGCTTCCTCGTCGCCCTCGGCGGCGGCGTCGTCGGCGACCTCGCCGGATTCGCCGCCTCCGTTTACTACCGCGGCATCCCCCACATCCAGATCCCCACCACCGTCGTCGCCCAAGTGGACAGCTCGATCGGCGGCAAGACCGGCGTCAACTCCCGCGAAGGCAAAAACCTCATCGGCTCCTTCCACCAGCCCGCCCTCGTCATCACCGACCCCGAGACCCTCGCCACCCTGCCCAAGCGCGAATTCAACGAAGGCATGGCCGAAGTCATCAAACACGCCATCATCCGCGACGCCGCCATGCTCGACGACCTTGAGGACATCACTTGCCTCGACCTCCCCAGCCTCATCACCCGCAACGTCAAAATCAAAGCCACCATCATCGCTGCCGACGAATTCGAAACCGAAGACATCCGCGCGCAGTTAAATTTTGGCCACACCATCGGCCACGCCATCGAAAACGCCGCCGGCTACGGCCGTTACCTCCACGGCGAAGCCATCAGCCTCGGCCTCGCCGCCGCCCTCCACCTCTCCGTTCAAAAAGCCGGTCTCCCCCCCTCCGACGCCGCCCGCATCCTCCGCATCCTCCACTCCTTCCACCTCCCCACCCGCCTCCCCGACGACCTCTCCACCCGGGCCCTGATGGACGCCCTCAGCCGCGACAAAAAATTTAAAGCCGGCGCCATTCGCTTCATCCTCACCGAAAAACCCGGCACCGCCTTCGTCTCCAAGGACATCACCGCCGACGACCTCCGCGCGGCCATCGAGTTCATCCGGAAATAAGGAAAAAAAGGAACGCAATTCCGCTCACTGCCCGCCGTGCTCGGACCGTGCAGAAACTGATAATCTTTCGTGTCTTGCAAACTTCAGTCGTTGTCTTACAATTTTGCCAATGAGTAACACGATTACCATTCGTCTGCCTGAAGATCTGGACCAGTGGCTGGAGAAGGAAGCGAAACTAACCGGCCTGCCCAAGGGCCAGATCGTACGGGAGCAACTAGAGATCTCGCGCACACGGAAGGCCCGCCAGTCCTTTCTTGATTTAGCCGGAAGCGTCGAAGGCGAGCGTGGACTAAGTCGGAAGCGCGGTTTTGCGCGGTGACTGGCATCGCGGACACGGGATTCCTGGTTGCCTTCGCCAACCGGCGGGATGAATTTTTCCCTTGGGCTCATGCCTTGGCCGAGAACGTCCACGAGCCTCTCCTCTCCTGTGAGGCGGTGCTGGCGGAAACGGCCTTTCATCTCAAGGACAGCGCGTTGACTCTGAGACTGGTGGAGACCGGGCTGGTGCGGCTAGCATTCAACCTCGGGAGCGAACACCTGAAAATTGCGGAACTGGCGCGGCGCTATGCCGACCGTGACCCCGACCTGGCCGACTTGTGTCTGATCCGTCTGAGCGAACTGAACCCCAAACTACCCGTGATCACAGTGGATGAAGATTTCCGGGTTTATCGCCGCAATCGCCGCGAGAGTATTCCCGTAGTGATGCCTCCGGGCCTTTGAGCCTCGGTTTCGGTTTTTTTCATAGAACGAAAATCACAAAAATAAGGCCACCGAAGCAATGCATCGGGCACATCCGGAAATAAAGTAGAAGCGACCTCCGGTCGCTACGCTTCAACAAAACGCGACCGGAGGTCGCGTCTACTTTCCCCGTCAAAGCACTGGCTCAGCCACCAGATCATAAACCTGCGCGCCGGTGGCGCGGACGTTGATGAATTCGCCCACGGGAGCGTTGCGGGAGAGGACCACGCGGCAGTCCACGTCGGGGGCGTCGTATTCGCTGCGGGCGATGCGGGGTTGCTCGACTAGCACGCGGAGGGTTTTGCCGCGTTGCGCTGCCGCCAGTTCGGACGCGATGCGTTGCTGGAGCTTCATGGCCTCGCGGAAGCGGCGGTTTTTGATTTTGTCGGGAAGCTGGCCTTCCATCTTGGCGGCGCGAGAACCTTCTTCCTGGGAATATTTGAAAATGCCCAGACGCTCGAAGCGGACGCGCGCGATGAATTCCATGAGGGAGGCAAAGTGTTCCTCAGTTTCGCCGGGGAATCCGACAATGAAGGTGGTGCGGATGGCAAGGCCGGGGATACCGGCGCGCAGGCGGGAGATAAGATTCTCGATGTGCTCGCGCGAGGTCTCGCGGCGCATGGCGGCCAGCATGTCGGTGTGGATGTGCTGGAGGGGCATGTCCACGTAGCGGGCGACCTTGGGATTTCGCGCGATGGCGGCAATCAATTCGTCGCTCCAATGCGCGGGATGGGTGTAGAGCAGGCGCACCCAGAATTCGCCCTCGATTGCGGCCAGTTCGTCAAGCAGGCGCACGAGGGTGGGTCCGCGCTCGGAATCCACGGGCTGACGCGGACCGGCTTTTTGCTCCCAGTGGTCCATGCCAAAATAGGTGGTGTCCTGGCTGATGAGGTTGATCTCTTTCACGCCCTCCGCCACGAGGCGGCGCACTTCCGCGGTGACGGAGGCGATGGTGCGGCTGCGGTGGCGTCCGCGCATCTGCGGGATCACGCAAAAGCTACACGGGTGATTGCAGCCCTCGGCGATTTTCACATAGGTCGTATGTCCGGGTGTAAGCCGGAACCTCGGCGTATCGTAATCGGGGATGTATTGCGAGCACCGGGAGATGAGGGAAAACGGGGTGGATTCCTTGCGGGCCAGCACTTCGTGGAAAATTTCCCCCGCCGTGGCGATTTGATCGAGGCCGATGAAGGCATCCACCTCGGGCAATTCGCGGGCGAGTTCGTCGCGGTAGCGCTGGGCCAGGCAGCCGCTCACCACCAGCTTCTGGCCGGGACGCCGCCGGGCTTCGAGGATGGCGTCGATGGATTCTTGTTTGGCGGAATCAATGAAACCGCAGGTGTTCACCACGATGAGGTCGGCGTCGTCGGCATCGGCCGTGACTTCAAAACCCTGGAGGGCGGCCCCGCCGAGCATGATCTCGGCATCGACGAGATTCTTGGCGCAGCCGAGGCTGATCATGCCGACCTTGGGCGGGCGGCTTGCCGGGGCGGACGATCCGGCCCCTTCTCGGGTGGCAACAACACTCATCACGCGGGAAATTTTACTGCACCCGACCGCCGCTGGGCTCGACAGCTCCGCCGACAAAGAGGACGGCCTCGGCGGGAGTCTGATCGGCGGAAGCCTGGGGCGGCAGCGATTCCAAAGCCTCTTTGTCCGCGGCAGCTTCGGCGGGATCCAGCAGGGCCTTGGCCGGCTCGACTTTTTCCGTGCGGGCAACCTGGCCGTCGCCGAGACGATTGATGTTGCGCAGGAAAATCCACAGCTGGATGCCCCCAAGGGTGAAAATGACGATCAGGGCGGATGCCACAAAAACCGGCATCAGGCGGCGACGCGGACGCAACCGACGGGCGACACGGCTGGCTGCGTCCTCGGGAATATCCTGGAGGTATTGATAACCCTCGGTGCCGCACTGTCCGGGGTCCGGCAACTTACAACGGATCTCCGCAAAAGGGATGCCGAGATATTTGGCGTAATCGGCCAGATAAAGGCGGGCGTAGCTCGGGTGGGTAAAATGCGAAAAATCGTCGGCCTCGATTTCCTTGAGCCGCTGCACACGGATGCGGGTATCGCGGGCGGCTTTTTCCAGCGGGATGTCCTGCGCCTCACGGGCGGCGGCCAGCAGCGGGCCCAGGGAGTTTCCGGCCGAATCGATTTTTCGCGCGGCGGAAACTTCAAACATGGCGCAGGGAATTGAGGTTTTGATGCAAAGCCGGACTCACAAAGCTACTCCAGAAGAGCAGCCCACGTGCCAGATCAAAACCATTGTTTGCAGCAGCCATTGAGCTCTAATTTTTATTCGTCCCTTTCGATTTAATAACAAGAGAAAAACCCATGAGCGAGAAGGTTTTTTGCATATTACCAGTCGCGTAACCGCCTTAATCCAAAGATTCGAGATTTACGAGGATTTCCCGGTCCTTCGCGCCGTCCCGGGGGCCAAGGATTCCGCGCTGTTCCAAAATGTCCACGATGCGGGCCGAACGGGTGTAACCGAGGCGAAGCCGGCGCTGAAAAAGCGAGGTCGAGGCACGACGTTCCTGTTTCATAATCTCGAGGACTTTTTGGACCAATTCCTCGTCCTCGTCGGTCACATCCTCGTCGTTCTGTGATGAGGAGTTGAGTTTCTCATGCATGCTGGCTTCGAAATTCGGCTTGGCCTGAGCGGCGACAAAATCGACCAAGCGGCGGATTTCCTCGTCCGTCACCAATACGCCCTGAGCGCGCAGCAAGGTGGAGGTGCCGGGCGGTAGGTAGAGCATGTCGCCCTGACCAAGCAGTTTTTCCGCGCCCTTCTGATCGAGGATAACGCGGCTGTCCAAACCCGAGGCCACTTGGAAGGCGATGCGGCTGGGGATGTTTGCCTTGATGATACCGGTGACAACATCGGCCCGCGGTGTTTGTGTGGCGACGATGAGGTGAATGCCGGCCGCCCGGGCCATCTGCGTGATGCGGGCGATGGCGCCTTCGACATCGGCCGGAGCGGTCTGCATGAGATCCGCCAACTCGTCCACGATCACGACGATATAAGGCATGCGGTCGGGGATGATCAGTTCGTCGTCGCGAGGCACGGTAACGGGGGGGGCCATCGGTTCCTCGTCCGGTTCTTCCACGTCGGTAGTTTCTTCCGCCGCCACGGGCGGGAGTTCGGCGTCGTTGACCGCCTTTTCTTCGTCGAGTTCCTTTTGCGATTTGGGCAGGGGCCGGTCGTTAAAGCTGGTGATGTTGCGCACGCCCGACTTGGCAAAAATCTGGTAACGCTGCTCCATCTCGTCGACCACCCAGCGCAGGGCAAGGAGAACTTTTTTCGGATCGGTGACGACGGGCGTCACAAGATGCGGCAGCTCGTTATAGATCTGCATTTCCACCACTTTCGGATCGATCATGATGAAGCGCAGTTCCTCCGGCGTGTAGCGGAAGAGCAGGCTGGCGATGATGGAATTAATGCAAACGCTCTTGCCGCTGCCAGTGGTGCCGGCGACGAGGCAGTGCGGCATTTTGGCCAGATCGGCGATGATGGTTTTGCCATAGACATCCTTGCCGAGGGCCAGCGGCAACTTCGCGCCGGAGTGAAGCCAGTTTTCCGTTTCGAGTAGCTCGCGCAGAGTCACTTTCACCTTGCTCGCGTTGGCCAGTTCGATGCCCACGGTGTCCTTGCCCGGAATGGGCGCGAGGATGTTGATGCTCTGGGCGCGGGTGGCGCGGGCCAGGTCACGCTCCAGGCTGGTGATTCGGTCCACCCGCACGCCGCTCTCGGGGTAAACCTCGTACCGCGTGATGCTCGGACCCTTCGTGATGTCCCCGGGGTGCGCGACAATGCCGAAATGTTTCAATGTTTCCAGAATGGTGGTCTGGATGGCCAGCAATCCGGCATGATCGGTGGGGCTGCGGTTTTCCTCGTCCAGGGGCTCGAGCAGATCGAGGGGGGGCAGTTGGTAATTTTCCAGCACCAGTCCGGCCAGGTTTGGTTTCGTCTCCGGCTTTCTTTTCCGCCCGGCCTCGATGTCGGCCAGGGACGGACGTTTTTCCGTCGGCGCGGTGGAGTCGATAATCCGTGGCTCAGGGAAACTTCCGGGCTCCGCGACGGGAGCGGGTTCCGGACTGTCCTTTGGACCGAAGAGCGGTTTTTTCTTGAGCTGGCGTTCGAGTTTATCCGCCTGCTTGGCCAGCTTGCGTTTCTCCTCCTCAATCCGCTCGGTCTCCTCCATGTCGGCGAGGCGGCGGCGTTCTTTTTCGGCGAAGTGCTGTTTAATACCCAGCCAGAGGCTCTTGAGCACATTGACCGGATGGAATCCGATGGCCAGCACCAGGCTGGCCAGGTAAATGACCCCCAACACGATGGGAGCGCCCACTTCGCCCAGCGGGCCGCCAAAGGCTTTCTCCCCCACCCATTTTCCAAGCCAACCGCCGGGCCCCTCAATGCGAACGTCTTGCCGCCAGCTCTCGAGAAACCACGGCTGCAAGTGCAGCAAACACGCGCCGGAGAGAATAAAAAGAAACGCCCAGCCGATCCGTTCGCGAATGGAAAAATCCCTCGTGGTCAGCTTAGCCAAACCATAGCCACCCAAGACGATGATCCAAAGCCACGCCGCCGCTCCGAAAAGAAAATAGAGATATCCCGCCACAATGGCCCCGACCACGCCGCACAAGTTGTGCATCACGGGATTGGCCGCGTTCGTCGTGCTGATGATGGGCACCCAAGACGGAATATCGCGCGGACTGAATGAGATGAGAGCCACGGGCAGCAGGACGGCCAGACCGGTCAGGATCAAGCCGATGACGGCATCCCAGGTGCCGCGACGTTTCTGTTTGTTTGCCATGAAAACCTGTGAGTCTCCGCAATTCCTGCCTTCTCCGCAAGCACCGCGAAACCTGATGCTCTAAGCCGTAACTATGCAGTTGAAGAGGAAAAAGACCCGAGCGGCGGAGGAATTTGGCCAACTGCATTGCAGTTGGGAAAAGGTGAGAGGATTTTTTCCCAGAGAGTGTTCCACCACAGCCGATGAGACTTGGGGATGCCAAGG
>JBGTGQ010000060.1:0-29130 GCA_041746635.1 Terrimicrobiaceae bacterium
GGCGGGATCGGGCGCGGGGTGCGGACGGGCTGCCGGTGCTGAATGCGGGCGAGATGAAGGCCGTGCGGCTGAACATCCCGACGACGGGGCGGGGGCGTTTCCCCGTGCCGGCACTGTGGGTTTGCAGCGCGATGCCGGTGGGGCTTTGCTTCGCTTGGAAGGTTTTTAACGGGAACGGGGAATATTTTGTCTATCCCGCACCGCGCGGGCTTCCCCTGGAGCGATCGTCCCGCACGGGCAAGGAGTTCGGTGAGGGACTGGACCAGGGTAGTGAGGACGTGAGCGGACACCGCCCCTATGCGCCCGGGGACATGCTCTCGCGCATGGACTGGCGGGTTTTCGCCCGCACGGGAAGGCTCTTGGTGCGCTCGCAGGAGGAGAGTGGTGGCGACGAAGTCACCCTGCGTTTGGAGGACACGCACTTTTTGGACGACGAGGAGCAACGGCTGGAGCAGTTGAGTTTCTGGATCGCACAATGTTTGCAGGAGAACCGCGCCTTCACCCTGTGGCTGGGAAATACGCACGGTGAATTGAACAGCAAGAACGTGACCGGGTGCCTCGAGGCGCTGGCCACTTTTGGACGACGCTCATGGTGACAGATCTGCACAAGCCGGAGCGCGTGACGGGTTGGGTGCTGGCCGGGGTGTTGTTTTTTCATCTCGTTCTGGTGCGGGTTTCCGCCGGGACCATGTTGTTGGCGGCTGTGGTTTTGTTTGTGGGAGCGATCCTGCGCGGTCGGCGTATTCTCGTGCCGTCGTGGATGGGGCGCGTTCTGTTGCTGCTCGGTGTGGCGCTGGTGGCCGCGGTCCCATCGGGAGTGCATCCCACAGTGGTGCTGGGCGGAATGGCCGGAGTGGCGGGGGCGATGTTTTTGTTGCGTCCGGTCACACCGGCTCGCGGGCTGAAAGTGCTCCTTTGTATTCTGGTGACGCTCACGGCGATCATCTTGAAGCCCTATGAGACAGTTGGCGCAGCCTTTGTCGTGCTGGACGTGGTGGTGCTGTTGGTTCTGGCCGAGCAGATCCACCGCCCGCCCGAAGCCGTCCTGAGCCTCTGGGTTTCGCTGATGCGCTCCCTGCGGGTGGTTGTGCCGGTGGCCATCGTGGTCACGATGGTCTTTTGGCTTTTTCCGAATCTTTCCATCTACACTCCGCCAGCCTTCACGGGGTTTTCCGGGGGTGGCGTGTTGAATCCCGGAGTGACTGCCGAGCTGATCCAGTCGCGTCGCGTCGCCTTGGTGGCGCGTTTTTCCCGAGACCAAGAGATCCCGCCGGCGGGCGATCTTTACTGGCGCGGCCAGGTTTTGGAAAACAACGAGGGTCTGCGCTGGTCGCGGGTGGGCGCGAGTTTCGACCGGGCGCGCAGTCTCCAACAAACCGCGCCTCAGCCCGATGGGACCGGATGGAGGTACTCGCAGGAAATGATGTCCAACCGCGGTGGAATTGTCCCCGCGCTGGATCATGCGGTGTTTGTCGAGGCCAGCCGTGACGGGCAGGATGTTGCCGTGCTCGATATCGGGGGGGCGGTGTTGACGGCGGTCGGTGTGGGTCCGTTGAAGCTTGACGTGGCCTCGTCGGCGGACCGCGTCGCCGATGCCCCGCTGCCCCTTGTCTCGGACGGTGCCACCTATGTGCCGAAGGAGATTTGGGAAAATCCTGATATCGCGGAGATCGCGGGCCGGGTAGTTCCCCCGGCGCGGAGCACGACGGAGAACTTGGCGGCGCTGGCGGATTACCTGCGCGACTCCGGTTTCGTTTATACGAGACGGCCGGGGCGGATGCCCGACCTGGCGAGATTCCTCGTCAAGCAGCGCCGGGGATTTTGCGAGCACTATGCGGCAGCGGCGGCGAATCTTCTCCGACTGGGCGGCGTGCCCGCGCGCATCGTCACCGGCTATCGCGGCGGCGAATGGAATCCCTGGCTGCGCACCATCACCGTGCGGGATTCCGAGGCCCACGCCTGGGTCGAGGCCTGGGATGCGCCCTCCCAACGCTGGCTGCGCTTCGATCCCACCGACAGCGTCGCGCCGGATCTTACCGCCCAGCTCGAACGGGAAATGGATTCCGATCGCTGGCCCTGGTACCGCCTCGCGCTGAGCTACGGCAGTGCCGCCGCCACCTCCGCCAATGCGCGAGTGGAGGAGATTTTCACCCGCGTCTCATCGTCCGAAGTTTGGGGATACCTGCCGCCGATCCTGGCGGGATTTTATTTGCTGGCTGCGCTGGGATGGCTCATCCGCAATCACCGTAAGCGCAGCGCCTCCGGTCCGGCCTCGGCCGCGATACTTGTGCGGGAGGATCTCGAGCGCCGGGCGGCGCGTTTCAGCCGTCCCCGCCGCGCCGGGGAGACTCCGCTGGCCTGGCTCGAGCGCCTGCGTCGTGCGGCCACCGGTCCGGCCGAGACTGACGCACTGGACGAATTTGTGAAAGATTACGAGCGGGGCGTTTATCGCGCCAACGGACCGGATGTCTCCTCCGAACTGCGGATGGGAGCCAAACGTCTCTGCCACATTTGGAAGACCTCACCGTCCGGTGTCTAGTCCTCGGGATAAATCTCCGGCTCGTCCGGGTGAACCAGAGGCGGCTGATGCGGATGCGGCACGGCCCCGCGTCCGCGCAGGAAAGTTGGGGCATCGAAATCCTGCACCGCCCGCGGCACATAACGCGCCACCACGCGATTGTGCGTCTCGTCAAAACCGTAAAAGGTCTGATAGTCCGTGAACAATCCTGCTTCGTTGAACATTCGCCATAGGGGCCCGGCCTTGAACGCTCCCGCCCACGGATGCGGCACCATGATGTACAGCGGTTTTTTCTCTGCGTCGGCTCTGCGCATGAGCGCGACGAATTCCTCCGGCGTCCGTAACAACACCGCATGCGGATCGTAAAACCAGGCCTTGCCCAGTAGAACCCCCGTGAGCCGATTGCCATGCCGCGGATCGTTCGGGTCCAGGCTTTCGCGGATCGCCAGTGTGGCCTCCTTCACTGGTTCCACTGCATTGGTGCAATACCAGTGGCGAAAGGGCTGCGAAAAAATCCCGTATGCCAGCACGACGGCCAGCGCGGGCAGTCCAACCGTCCATGGCCGCCCGCTGCGGTTCACCAGCCAGCGCCCCGTTGCCTCTGCTCCCGCCGCCACTCCCGCGACCAGGCCGGGGAGCAGGTAAATGAGGTACCATTCGAAGAGCCACTGGTACATCAGCTTGGCCATGATGAAACCCACTAATCCGGGCAGCAGCAACGTGGCGGCGGCAATGGGCGCATCGGGCCACTTGCGGCGGAACATCGAGATATAACCGATCACACCCAGCCCAAATAACGCTCCGGCGAGGGTTCCGAAGAATAGGGGATGTCGTTTCGCATGGGGCAGCAATTCCGGATTCAACGAGCCCGGGGGCGGATTTTTCGTCCAGGACACTCCCACAAAAAAATGGGCCGCCGTGTTCACTATCCATTCCGCCTTGAGCGGCTGACGCGCCTCATCGGTTTTCATGAATTTCTGCAACTGCGGAACCAGCGGCAGCATCATTTGCACGGCCAGGACCGCGGCCAGGCAATTGACCGCGAACCATCTCCCGATTGTGGTCGAGTCCCCATCCGCCCGCGCCTGCCGGATCAGCCAGCCCAAGGTCAGGACATTGAGGATGACCAGAATGTAAACCCCTCCCGGATAACAATAGATCAGCGCAAATTCGGCCGCGCCGAAGGCCAGCCACCACCGCCAGCGATTGCTCCGCACCGCCCGCAGCCAGCAATAGAGGCAAAGCGGGATCAGGGCCATAAGCAGCGAGTACCCGCGCGCTTCCGAGGCATAACGGACCACCCACGGATGCAGCGCCAGCAACCAGGCGGCCGCCACGCCGGCCCGCGGAGATCCCAGCCGCCGCAGCAACACGGCCAGCAAACCCACCGCGCCCACCCCGCCGATCCAAGCCGGAATACGCACGATCCATTCTTTCACATGCCACTTCACCGGCGGGGCCACCATCTGCCAGGCCGTCACACACAACCGCGAAAAGACGCTGTGGAGCGGATGATTATTGGGCTTGCGGTAGTAAAAAAATGTCTCCTGCCATTTCAGCCGGTCGATGGTCACTTCGCCGTTCGGTTTTAGTTCGTAGGCGCCCGTGATCACGCGGCGCGCACTGTAATCCTCATCGTGCGCGAACCCGAAATTCATCCGCATGGCGGCCGAGGCTCCGCAAAAGATCATTGCCGCGATCACCAGTGGCCAGAACCACTTCGTCCGGGTCAGGCCGGTCTCCGGGGCCGGCGGATTCTTCAAGCGACCCGCCCACCATCCTGCGCTCGCGATCAACACCGCCAGCACGACCAGGTTCAACACCGCGGCCCAGAAGGAATACAGCGAGACATACTCCGCGATGCGCCAGCGCACGCTGTCGGGCTGGACGAAATTCCACGGTTTGTCCGCGAGGAAGACCAGCCAGCCCAGCAGGCCGAGCGCGACCGCGCCGAGAACGAGGCGAAACCGCGCCACGGGGGAGTTTGCTGGGCAAACCTTGGAGATGAATTCTGATAAAAATGACATGCCTGATAAAAATGTTGATGGAACCACTCGTGAGCAACGCAGCCGAACCCTTAGGGACCGGCGCGAACGCATTCAGAAACGCAGGGAGATTATCCCACTGGGGTTACAATCAGGGCGGAGTCATGGGCGGCGAATCTGTCCCCGGATAAAATTTTTTGCAAGTGATTGTTCCCGTCGGACCCTGGTGGCTAGACTCCAACCCGTGCCTGAGATTTTTCCCGATCACTACGTTGTTCTTGGCGTCGGACGCCGCTGCACAGCGGAGGAGATTCGTGTGGCCTATCGCGTGCTGGCCAAAAAGCACCATCCCGACCTCAACGGACACGCGGCCGAGTCCGTCGAGCGTTCGCAGGAACTAAACACCGCTCACGAGATCCTAGGCGATCCGCAAAAACGCCTGGCCTACGACCGCGAGTTGAAGGAGCGGGAGCGTTCGATGGACTCGCCGGTCCGTACCGGCCGCATCGAACGCAACCTCACGCAAGACGTGAACCTGCGGGTGGAGGACTTCCTGCGGGGCGTTTCACTTGAGGTGAAAGTGAACGATCCGGCCAATCCGCACGGCTCGGAAACTTATTCGCTCCATGTGCCGGAGGACACGGCGCCGGGCACGCGCTTTCGTCTGCCGCGGGACGAACCTTTTGCCGGCGGCTTTGTCACCGTGCGGGTCAAGGCCATGGCCGGGCATCGTTTCAAGGTGCGCGGATCGGATCTGCGCTGCGACCTGCGCATCAGCGTCCAACGCGCCACCCAGGGCGGCACCGAGATGGTGCCCGGCGCGCTCGGAAGCCTGGTGCGCGTGCCCATTCCCGCGAACGTGGGGCGCGGCGCTATTGTGAACGTGCCCAATGAAGGCCTGCCCAAGCCGCGCGGCGGACGCGGAGATTTTCTCGTACGCATCACCTACCGCCCCGAGGTGCGGGTGACCCGCCGATGAAAACCACCTACAACCAAGCGTACTTTGACAAATGATCTCATCATTTGCAGCGACGCGCTGTACTACGTGCCGCGCCGCGAATTGACCCTCGGCTTGGGGGTACTGGCGAGCCATCTCGGAGGCGTGGCCTTTTTCGAGGCCTATGCGACGGGAGAGGCCTTGAAGGGCGACATTCGCCAACTGGAGCGGCGCAGTCCGGAGTTTTATCGCCGCTTGTTCCGCAACCACGGCTTGGTTTCCTGCGGATCACATTGCTACGTCGGGAAGGCGCTGGCCGGTCAGGTCACGGTATTGGAGCGGGGGTAGAGCAGGGGTGGTGTCCGGAAATCCAGAGGGCCATGGTGGCTTCGCGGGAGCGGTTGATGATGAGAGGGGAGACGGAAGAGCTAGTCAAAGAAAAGTCTGTCTGCTCAACCCTCAACTGCTTTCAGGCTTGGGTGGGTCATGAAGACAAAGTCCATCGTGGTGAAACGACGGACCGTTTGGGCGATGTGGTGGTGAAGATCGGCACGCTGGATGCGGTCCACCGCAGGCCAGTCGGCGGGGGTGATGGGGCGGAGAGAGAGGGGTTGAGGGTTGAGAGTTGAGGGTTGAGTGGAAGAAGGAGGCTGCATTGTGGGCAACGGGTTTTGGATTTTCCTCTCAACTATCAACCCTCAACCTCCTATTTGGGAACATGGGCGAGACAGTATTCGTGCCCGTCGGGGGTGACGCGGAAGTCGGCGTCGGGGTGGGTGATCTCGGTGATGCCGCAGGTGGCGCAGCGGTGGAGGGTATCGTCGGGGGCTTGGGCGGCTTCAAATTTGGCGCGGCGGATTTTGACGGTGCGGTTGTGGCGGGCTTCGCGGACGAAGTGGGGACCGAAGAAGAGAAGGTAGTTGCCGAGACAGACGAGGACCATCATTTTGGCGGGGAGGGGGCCGGTGATAAGGATGAGGAGGGGGCCAATGAGACTGATGAGCGAGGCCCATTTGAGTTTAACGGGGAGGATGAAAAAGACGAGGATCTCCATGTTGGGCAGGAGGGTGGCGAGGGCGAGGAAGATCGAAAGATTCAGAAAGATGTTGCCGAAGGAAGCGCCGAAGATGACCGCACTCAGGATGCAGAAAAACATGCCGAGGAAATAGTAGGCATTGAGGCGGAAGGTGCCCCACTGGGATTCGAGGAGGTCGCCGATCCAGAAGGTGGCCCAGAGGTAGAGAAGAATCCAGGGGAAGGAGGTGATGTCGGGGATGAAGATCCAGGTGAAGATGCGCCAGACTTCGCCCTTGAGGATCTCGGCGCGGTCGAGGGCGAGGACTTCGAGGTAGCCGGGATTCAGCGCGCCAAGGAAAAAGGCAAGGGCGTTGAAGGCGACGACGAAGCGGATGAGGCCGGGGATGGCGAAGCGGCTGAGGTGGCGTTCGAAACGGTCGAGAATGGTCACGGCTGCGAACTTTTAACGCTCAAGGCGGAACGTTCAACGCTCAAGTGATGCGGTAAGAAATTGTTTTTTCATTGAGCGTGGAAGGTTGAGCGTTGCGCGTTGCGCTTTGTTCCACCCCGGAAGTTGTTGCGCGTACCAAGCCAGCGGCGTCGGCAACGGCTGCGTGAAATAGTGAAAATCAAGCACCGTCCCATTCGCCCAGGTCGGATTCCGCTCAATCCACCGGCAGCAAAACCGGCATTCCCCGTCGTAAATCAGGATTGGCTTCGCCAAATTTATTATCCGGAGACCATGATGAAATAGCAGGCAGGTGGGAGCCGGGGGGCAGGGAGTTTTTACTCCGCGTTCCGTGCTCCTTGCTCCCGGCTTTTGCCCCGGCCCTTGAGGCGTTCGAGGTAGAAGTAGCCGCCGACAAGACCCCAGAGCAAATAAACGGCCATGCCGGCCATGGAGATCAACATGCCGGTGCCGAGCGGGACGCCACAGAGATCGGTGAGGGCGTTGTCGAGGAGGGCTTCGCGGGGACCGATGCCATTCAGGCTGATGGGCAGGGAGGATACGGCCGTGACCAGCGGCATGATGGAGGTCATGTCCCACACGGTGACTTTGCTGGTGAACGCTTTGGCGGCGAAGCCGAAGGCCAGGAAGTAGGTCAGGAGCATCGGCACCGTGTAGAGGGTGCCAAGCAGGGCCTCGCGGCGGTTCTCGATACAAAGCTGCCAGAGATCCGAGAGCTTGATGATTTGTTTGCGGAAGGGAAATCTGCGGGGCAGGCGGGTCACGAGATGGCGGCTGGTGATAAAGAACGAGGCGATGAGGGCGGCTCCAAGCACGAAGAGCGTGATGGCGAACCATTTCATGAGATTGCCGACGGCGAAGCTGCGGGCGAACCACTCGTCGCGCGTCCAGGCGAAGAGCAGACCCATGATGACAAGCACGAGGACGGCGAGCAGGCGGTCAACGGCCACGCTGAGAAAGCCGGCCGTCTTGTGCTCGGGATGGTCGCGCATGAGGAAGATCACGCGGACGACATCGCCGCCAGTGGTGCCGGGGAGGAATTGGTTGAAAAACGCGCCGATGAAAAACAGGCGGGTGATTTCCCGTAGCGGCACCTCAATATGCAGCATGCGCAAAAAAAGTTGCCAGCGCAGGATGCCGAACCATTCGCACACGCCGGCGGCGACAATGGAGAGTGCCATCCAGCGCCAGTCCGCCACTTGCAGGGCATTCCACATCACCTCGCGGCGGTGGGCGTCGTGGAAGAGCCACCACAGCAACCCGAGAGTCACGGTAACTTGCAGGACGGTCAACAGATGGGCAAACAGCGAAGGGGCTTCCGCGCGGTTGGAGGTATCCTCAGGTGCGGACGGGACTGGCTGGGTCATCGCCCGGTGAGCTAAGGCGATAATGGCCTGCGCGGCAATGGCAGATGTGGGAGCCTCGGGGCATCGGGCTATTTGTGTTCCCCTCGCAGATGGGTTACATTATCGGCAGCCCCAGATAAGCAAATCCAGATGAGCAAACCCTACGATTACCATAAACCTCATCGCTCGCACGCGTATTACGAGTCGCGCCGGAAGCGGCTGATTTTCTTCATGCTCTTGTTTGGCAGCATGATTATCGGGGCTTTGCTGTACTTCACCTTGCAGTAGCAGGTTCCCGGCGCAGCGAGGCTGCGATTAGATCGGCGCTCCGATGGCTTCCATAGCCGAAGCCGCAGTGTATTCGCGGTTCATGCGCGCGATGAAGGCGGCCGGGATGCCGGCGGGGCAGATCGCTTCGCAGGCGTAGTAATTCGAGCAATTGCCAAAACCTTCGTGATCCATGGTGCGAACCATCGAGAGGGCGCGGCGGCTTTTTTCGGCTTTCCCCTGAGGCAGCAGGCCGAGGTGTCCGATTTTTGCGCTGACGAACAGCATGGCCGAACTGTTCGGGCAGGCGGCGACACAGGCGGCGCAGCCGATGCAGGCGGCGGCGTCCATGGCGAGGTCGGCCGTGGGTTTGGGGATCGGGGCGGCATTGGCCTCGGGCGCGGAGCCGGCCCGTTCGCTGATGAAGCCGCCTGATCCAATGATGCGGTCGAAGGACCGGCGGTCCACGGCCAGGTCGCGCAGGATGGGAAAGGGCGCGGCGCGGAAGGGTTCGATGGTGATGACATCGCGGTCTTGGAATTTCCGCATGTAAAGTTGACAGGTGGTGCCGCGTCCCGGGCCATGGGGCACGCCATCGATGGTGAGGCTGCAAGTGCCGCAAATGCCTTCGCGGCAGTCGTGGTCGAACTGCACGGGTTCGATGCCTTTTCTCTCGAGGCCCTCGTTGACGATGTCGAGCATCTCAAGGAACGATGCATCCTCTGGAATATTAAGGGCGGGGTATTCCTCGAAGCGGCCTCTCTCAGTCGGGCCCGCTTGTCTCCATATGCGCAGGGTGAAGTTCATCGGAAGTTGAGAGTTGAAGGTTGAGAGTTGAGAGGAGATTTCATGATCCAACCAAATAGTGGCGCAGCCCGCTAAGCATGCGGCTGAGTTCCGCTGCCGAGGAATAGATGGAGGTGAAGTCTTCCGTCGAGAGATACGATTGCTTTTTTGCAATGAAGGATTGGGAAACAACTTCGAAGAGCGACCCGGAGGAAATTTCCACAAAGCGGGCGTAGTCTGTTTTCGAGGAACGAGAACTTCCCTCGGCAAGATTTGATGATATGGAAACCGCTGCGCGGCGCAGTTGATTCGTGATGCCGAATTTTTCCTCCGGCGGGAAAGTCATTGTCACCAAGTAAACGCAATCCGCGAAATCGATCGCTTTCTGCCAAACTTCAAGTTTCTCAAAATTAAACATCGTGGGTTCTCCTCCTCTTAACTCTCAACCATGAACACTCAACTTCACTTATAGCTTCTGGTAGCCAGTTTCACATGTTCGTAGTTGAGTGGCTCCTTCAGACGAGTGGGAGCGTTGTCGCCTCCCTCGTGTCGCCAGGCGGAGACGAAGTGGTAATTCGCGTCGTCACGCGCAGCCTCGCCGTCGGGAGTTTGATGCTCGGTCCGGAAATGGCCGCCGCAGGATTCCTGGCGGTCGAGCGCGTCGCGGCACATCAGTTCGCCGAATTCCAGAAAATCGGCCACGCGACCGGCTTTTTCGAGAGACTGGTTGAACGTTTCGGCCTGGCCCAGCACGCTGACGGTTTTCCAGAATTCCTCGCGGAGCTGGGGGATGCGTTTGATGGCTTCTTCCAGACCGCTGCGTTCGCGGGCCATGCCGCATTTGTCCCAGAGGAGCAGGCCGAGTTCGCGATGGAAGCTATCCACCGTGCGGTTGCCCTTGATGGCGAGGAGTTGCTGGACGCGGGCGCGCACGTCCCTTTCGGTTTGCTGGAAAGCGGCATCGGTGATCTCGGGTTTGGCTTTGCCAAACTGGGTCGAGAGGTATTCGCCGATGGTGTAGGGAATGACGAAATAGCCGTCGGCCAGACCTTGCATGAGGGCCGAAGCACCCAGGCGGTTGGCGCCGTGGTCGGAGAAATTGGCCTCGCCCAGCACGTGCAAGCCGGGGATGTTGCTCATGAGGTTGTAGTCCACCCACAGGCCGCCCATGGTGTAATGCACGGCCGGATAGATACGCATCGGACGCTCGTAGGCGTTTTCGCCGGTGATGTTTTCATACATCTCGAAGAGGTTGCTGTAACGTTCCTCGACCACCGGCCGGCTGAGACGTTTGATGGAGTCGGCGAAATCCAAATAAACCCCCAATCCGCCGGGTCCGACGCCGCGGCCCTCGTCGCAGGCCTCCTTGGCGCTGCGGGAGGAGATGTCGCGCGGGGCGAGGTTGCCGTAGCTGGCGTATTTGCGTTCGAGAAAATAATCGCGGGCGTCCTCCGGGATTTCGTGCGGAGGCTTGCCGGAGTCTTCCTTGCGTTTCGGGGCCCAAACGCGGCCGTCGTTGCGCAGGGATTCGCTCATGAGGGTGAGCTTGGACTGATATTCGCCGCTGACGGGAATGCAGGTCGGGTGGATCTGAGTGTAGCAGGGATTGGCGAAAAGAGCCCCCCGTTTGTAGGCGCGATAGGTGGCGCTGACGTTGCAACCCTTGGCGTTGGTCGAGAGATAAAAAACGTTGCCGTATCCGCCGGTGCAGAGCAGGACGGCATCGCCGGCGTGGCTGCGGATTTCGCCTGTGACCATGTCGCGCACCACGATGCCCTTGGCGTGGCCGTCCACCAGAACGAGGTCGAGCATTTCGGTGCGCGGAAACATTTTCACCGACCCCGCCGCGATTTGGGCACTGAGGGCCTGGTAGGTGCCGAGCAGGAGTTGCTGACCAGTCTGGCCGCGCGCGTAGAACGTGCGGGAAACTTGGGCGCCGCCAAACGACCGGTTGGCCAGAAGTCCGCCGTATTCGCGGGCAAAGGGAACACCTTGCGCGACGCATTGGTCGATGATGGCCGCGCTGACTTCGGCCAGGCGGTACACGTTGGCCTCGCGGGAGCGGAAATCACCGCCCTTGATCGTGTCGTAGAAAAGCCGGTAGGTGCTGTCGCCGTCGTTTTGGTAATTTTTTGCAGCGTTGATGCCGCCCTGCGCCGCGATGGAGTGGGCGCGGCGGGGGCTGTCTTGGTAACAGAAGCATTCGATATTGAAGCCCTGTTCCCCCAGAGTGGCCGCGGCGGCTCCCCCCGCCAGGCCGCTGCCGACAATCAGGATCTTGAACTTCCGCTTGTTGGCCGGACTGATGATCTTGGCGTGGTCCTTAAAATTGGTCCACTTTTGCTCGAGGGGGCCAGGAGGAATTTTTGCGTCAAGGTTCATCGCAACACTCCTTTGCCCAGGCCGAAGAAAAGAATCGATATGGGAATGGCCGCGTAGCCGGCGAAAAGCGCCCACGCGAGGACGCGGCCGGCGGTTTCATAGAGCGGGCGCAGAGTCTGATTGCTCAGGCCCAGGGTTTGGAAAAGGCTGCCTATGCCGTGACTGAGGTGGAAGGCGACCAGCGCGAGGGACAGGATATAAAATCCGCTGACTAGGGGATTGCTGAACCCGACCACGACCATGCGGTACACGTCGTGGACTTCCTGACCGTTGAGTTCGGTGTGGAGCGAAGCGTAAGAGGGGTCAACGAAAAAGAGGGTGAAATGGGCGAGGTGAAAGGCGATGAAAGCCAGCACGATCAGGCCGGTCAGACGCATGGTCCGGGCGAAAACCGTGGTCTTCATCGGGGCGTTCACGGCGTATTTCTGGGGCCGGGCGGCTTGATTTTCCTTCCACACCAACATGGTGAACCCGATGTGCAAAACGACCGTGGCCAGCAGACCAAGCCGGACCACCCAGAGCAAAGGCCCGAGATCGCGCAGCTTCAGGGCATACGCGTTGATCATATCCGGACCGAAAAAAATCGTCATATTGCCCAGCAGATGCCCGATGACAAAGGCGACGAGGACGATGCCGGTGAGCGCAATAACGGTTTTTTTTCCCACAGAGGAAAAGAGCCAATTGAGCATGGGCGCGTTGACGCCTGAAGACATGGAGGCAGTCGGGATTGCCATGTGGGTATTAGCTAATCTAATATTTGGCCGCAGGCAAGGGTAGATTTTTTTGGTCTATGTTCGCGCGGAGGGCTGTGGTTAATTCGGCGGCGATGATTCGTATTCTATTTCTCGGGGACATTGTGGGTGAGCCTGGCCGTAACGCCGTAACCCGGATGGTTCCCACTTTTATGAAGGAGCGCGATGTGGATTTTGTCATCGTAAACGGGGAAAATGCCGCGGGGGGACGTGGTATCACGGGCCGGATTGCGATTGATTTGTTGCGGTGCGGGGTGGCCGTGATCACGACGGGGGATCATGTCTGGGATCAGAAGGAGACGGCGGGGTTTATTTCGACTGAGCCGCGGCTTTTGCGTCCGATCAACTATCCGGAGGGCGCGCCTGGGCAGGGGAGCATTGTTTTGCAGACGTCGAAGGGAAAGGTGGCGGTGCTCAATGTGCAGGGGCGCACGTTCATGCAGCCGATCCTGGAAAATCCCTTTTTGGCGGTCCAGGCCGAGGTGGAGCGTTTGCGGGAGGAAACGCCGGTGATCGTGGTGGACATGCATGCGGAGACGACGAGTGAGAAGATCGCGATGGGGCGGTTTCTCGACGGCAGTGTGTCGGCGGTTTTCGGCACTCATACGCATGTGCAAACGGCGGATGAACGGATTTTTCCGGGGGGGACGGCGTTTCTGTGTGATGCGGGCATGTGCGGCCCGGACGATTCGTGCCTAGGGCGCGAACCCGGTCCGATCATCAAACGTTTCATGGATAACCTGCCGAGCGCGTTTCCGGTGGCGCGGGGTCCGGTGCGGATCTGCGGGGCCCTGATCGAGGTGGATGAGGCGACGGGCCGGGCGACTTCGATTCAAAGGATTTCGCAGAAACTCAGCCTGCACGACGCTTAAAGCCATTGACTTTACCAGGAATTCGGTGAATCTCACCGGTTCCACTGATTTCTGAGCTATGAAACGCACCTATCAACCGAGCAAGCGTACGCGGAAGCAACAATTTGGCTTTCGCGCGCGGATGAAAACCAAGAGCGGCCGGGCCATTTTGAGCCGCCGCCGCCAGCGCGGTCGCAAGCGGCTCTTGCCGAAGGGTGTCGAAATCCACTTCGCCCGCCACACCGAAGCCTGATCGCTTCGGTTTTCCTCGCGCCGCGAGGATCCGACTCAGCCGGGAATTTGCCTTTGTCCGCCGGAAGGGCCGTTCCGTGCAGGGGCGTTTATTGCGTCTAACCGCGGCTCGGGTTGAGGGGGAGACGCGATTCGGTCTCATCACCTCGCGCCGGGTGGGTGGGGCGGTGGTTCGCAATCGGGTGAGACGCCGGTTGCGCGAAATCTGCCGGTTGCACCGTCCGCAGGTTTTGTCCGGCTGGCTGGTGGTGGTCTCCGCGAAATCCTCCGCGGCGGCAGCCAGTTACGAAGAATTGCGCGAGGAATGGTTGCTTCTCACCCGCCAGCTTTCTATTTTGCCACGCTCTTGATGACCAAATTCATAGTTTTTCTAATCCACGTTTACCGCTGGACGCTGAAGCCGTTTTTGCACGTGCTTTGCGGCGGCGGATGTGGATGTCGCTACGAGCCAAGTTGCTCGCAGTATTGCTTGGAAGCGGTGCAACGCCACGGCGCGGCAAAAGGCTTATGGATGGGAATCTGCCGCATCGGGCGGTGTCATCCGTGGGGCGGCAGCGGGTATGATCCCGTGCCGGACCACACTGGATTGAAAGCTGAGAGAACGGCTGCGCCTTTGGCTGAGAGGAAGGAACGCTGCGCAGTCTCTCAGCACTCAACCCTCAACCCTCAACTTTCCTAAAATGGACCGCCAAGCTTGGATCGCAATCATTCTCTCTGTCGTCGGGCTCGGGCTCTGGCAATGGTACTACGTTAAAAATTACAGCCAGCCGGTGCCGCCCGTCGCGGTCGTGGCGGACGCAGCCGGCACGCCGGCGGCCACTCCCGCCGCGGCGGCCTCAGCCACACCGATGCCCTTGCCAACTCCGGCTGCCGCCGTAGGCACATCCATCGCGCCGCTCAACGAAAGCCTCTTCACCCGCAACGCGGAGTATGTTTTCAGCAACGACAAAGGCGGGATTACGCGCGCAGATTTGCTCCTGCACTATGGCGAGCAGGAGAAAGCGATTTCGCTCAATGCGCATAGTTCGATGCCCATCGGCGCGGTGGGTGAAACTCCCGGTTTGGCTTGGGATGGCTTTGCCATGAAAACTGATCCGGCCAAAAGCGAGGCCGTTTTCACCAAGCGGGATGCCGACGGACTGGAAGTCACGAAACGCTTCACTCTTCCGCAGGATGAGGCCAAGGGCGACCTGTATGTGGTGCGGATGGAGTTGGAGTTCCGCAACACGGGCACGGCGGAAATTTCCCGGCCGGGTTATTTTGTCAGCGCGGGCGGGGCGGTGCCGATTCATTCGGCGGATATGCCGATCTACACGCGTTTTGATTGGATGCATGGGGCGGCCAAATATTCCGGTATCGACGTGAATTGGTTCAATGCCAGTTCGGTGCCCCTGCTGGGCATCCCGCTGCGGGCGGCTCAGAGCCTCTATCAGGAAAACGAACCCGATGTGATCTGGGCGGGAGTGGCGAGCCAGTATTTCAGCACCATTGTCACCAGTGAGAAAACCAAGGGCGACTCCGTCTGGGCTTCGCGTTTTGACGCGGGCAAGATCAACGATACGCCGGTTCAAGGCATCCAGGGTGGGTTGGGCATGCCAAAGTTCTCCCTCGCGCCCGGGACCGTGATGCAGGAGTCGTTCCTGATTTACGCGGGTCCGAAAGAATTCAACCGCCTGCAAAAGCTGAAAAACAACCAGGACGCGGTGATGAACTTCGGCATGTTCGGCTTCGTCAGCAAATTTCTGCTCTGGGCCATGAACGGGCTCAACGGGGTTTTCCACAGCTACGCGTGGTCCATCATTGTCCTGACCCTGCTGATCAAGTCCGTGCTCTGGCCGCTGCAAAACAAGGCCACCGATCAAATGCGCAAGATGGCGCTGCTCTCGCCCAAAATGACCGAGGTGCGGGAGAAGTACAAAGACGACCCGCAGAAGATGAACACGAAGATGATGGAACTGTACAAGGAGTACGGCGTCAATCCCTTCAGCGGCTGCCTGCCCATGCTCATCCAGATCCCGATCTTCTTCGGATTCTACACCATGCTGGGCAGCGCCATTGAACTGCGCAACAGTCCGTTCTTCTGGATTCACGATCTCTCGCAGCCGGATACCGTCGGGCACATCCCCGGCATCAACTTCCCCGTCAATCTGCTGCCCATCATCATGGCCGGAACGATGGTCTGGCAGATGGCGATTTCGCCCAAGAGCGGCGACGCCATGCAGCAGCGCATTTTTTATTTCATGCCGGTCATCTTCCTGGTGTTTTGCTACAACTACGCCAGCGGTCTTGCGCTGTATTGGACAACGCAGAATCTTTTCTCTATCGTTCAGCTTTATCTGACACGGAACAAACCCTTGCCCACGCTGGAAAAGAAAAGCGTGATCGCCAAGCGCGAGGCTGACGCCGTGAAGAAAAAGAAAAAACGTCCCGGTCCATGAGCAACAACGTCACTCCGCGCGAAATCCTCGACACCATGCTGGGCTACCTCGGTTTCGTTTTTGAAATCGAGGAGCAGGAACGCGACGGACACCTGGTGCTCCAGATTTACACGCACGAGGTGGAGGCCCTTATCGGCCGCCGCGATCAGACGCTGGACGACCTGCAATTTCTGCTCAACCGCATTCTTCAGGCCGGTGACGCCAAGGCCCCGCGGGTCGTCGTGGATGTGGACCATCACCGGGCCATGCGGGACGACGCATTGGCGGCCAAGGTGCGCCACCTGGCCGAGGCGGTCAAAAGCACCGGCCGGCCCCTCCAGACGGAACCGCTCAATTCTTACGACCGTTACGTGGTCCATAATGTCTTCAAGGACGATCCGGATCTCATGACTTGGAGTCCGTCCGAGGATTCCAAGGTCAAACGCATCACCATCAAGCTGCGGCCGAAGTAAAGATCCCGCGCGATGACGACCCGGGTTTTCCTTTTTCTGATCTGCGGTTTCGGCGGGATGCTCCGGGCGGTGGAACCGGTCGTCAATGCCGACGCCGCCCTGCTCTTCGACGCGAACACCGGGCGGGTTTTGTTCAAGCAGAACGAGAACGAACGCCGCCCCGTCGCCAGCACGCAGAAGCTGCTCACAGCGCTTCTCATCGCCGAGAATGGGGATCTTTCGAAGTCGGTCACGATTACGAAATCCGATACGCTGGCCGAGCCGACCAAACTCTATCTCATGCCGGGTGAAGCCTACACCCGTCTGCAACTTCTCACGGCCATGCTGGTCAAGAGTCCGAACGATGTGGCCCGGGCGCTGGCCCGCGACAACGCCGGGGACATCGAGGCTTTCGCGGAAAAAATGAACCGTCGCATGGCCCTGTTGGGCGGGACTTCCTCGAACTTCGTCAACCCCAACGGCCTCCCCGCCACCAACCAATACTCCAGCGCCCGCGATATGGCCCGGGTGGCGCGCGCCGCCTATTTCAATCCGTTCCTGCGCGATATCATGCGCACAAAATATTACTCCTTCCGTCACGCCAGCGGCAAAGTCACCTCCTTGAAAAACACCAACCGTGTGTTGCGCGCGTATTCCTTTTGTAACGGGATGAAAACGGGCTACACCCATGCGGCCGGGCACTGCCTGATTTCCAGCGGGTCGTATGACGGGAAGGACGTGATTGCCGTCGTTTTAGGGGACAACAAATCACGCATCTGGGGATTGTCCGCCTCCCTGCTCGCCTACGGACTTGGCATTAGTGAGTTGCAGATGGCGTCACTCCGCCTGGCCCCGCAGGACGAATAGCCGCTTTTTGTGGCCCGGCATTACACACTCGAGTCCTCCCCCGGCGCTGTCAGTGGCATTGATTACGCGGCGGAACTGAATGATCAGCAACTGGCCGCGGTCACTTCGCCTCCCGGAGCCGCGCTGGTCATCGCCGGGGCCGGCAGTGGCAAAACGCGCACACTGACCTACCGGGTGGCGTGGTTGTTGGAGCAAGGCACGCCGGCGCGAAGCATTCTGCTGCTGACCTTCACCAACAAAGCCGCGCGGGAAATGCTGGAGCGCGTGGCCACGCTGCGGCCCAGCGGAGCCGAAGGCATTTGGGGTGGCACGTTCCATTCCATCGGCAACCGCATCTTGCGCCGCCACGCCGAGCGCATCGGTTTCCGGCCCGGCTTCACCATCATGGATCGCAACGATCAGAAGGAAATGATTGAAGGCATCCTCGCCCGCGAGGGGCTGCGCACGGCCGACCGGCGGTTCCCCAAGGGCGAGGTGCTGGCCGATATCTTCAGCTATTCCGTCAATACCGGGCTGGCGATCTCCCAGGTTCTCTCCGAAAAATACACCTACTTTATTCCCCTGGCCGAACAAATCAGGCATTCGCAAATCACCTATGAAGCGCGGAAAAAAGACGCCAACACGATGGATTTCGACGATTTGCTGGCCAAGACCCTGGAACTTTTCCAGACCTGCCCGGATGTGGCCGAATCCTATCAGCAACAATTCCGGCATGTCTTGGTGGACGAATATCAGGACACCAACCGCATCCAGGCCGAGCTGGTGGACGCCTTTGCGCTGCGACACGGCAACATCATGGTGGTGGGCGACGATGCCCAGAGCATCTACTCGTGGCGTGGGGCCAATTTTGAAAACATCCTGCAGTTTCCCAAGCGACATCCGGCCGGGCAGGTTTTCACAATCGAGACGAACTACCGCAGCGTGCCCGAGGTGCTGAATGTGGCCAACGCCGCCATCATGGCCAACGAACGTCAGTTTCCCAAAAACCTCGCGCCCGTGCGCGCCTCGCATCCGGTGCGTCCCGCGCTGGTGCCGCTGGCGACCAATTCGCAACAGGCCGCCTTCGTGGCCCAGCGGGTGCTGGAGTTGCACGAAGAGGGCATTCCCCTGGCCGAGATGGCCGTGCTCTACCGCGCCCATTACCATTCGATGGAGGTGCAGTTGGAATTCACCCGCCGCGGCATTCCGTTTGCCATCACCAGCGGACTGCGATTTTTCGAGCAGGCTCACATCAAGGACGTCGCGGCCTTCATGAAGTTTGCCATCAATCCGCGCGATGAAGTCGCTTTCAAACGCATGGTGAAGTTGCTGCCTGGCATCGGCGCGAAATCCGCCGAGTCGCTTTGGGGCCAAGTCTCCGTCGCGTTGGGCGGACAGGCGTCCTTCGAGCTTTTACAGAATTTGAAAGTCCCGGCCAAGTCGGCCAAAGCCTGGCAGCAACTGGCTCACACCATGGCGGAACTCGCGCCCGGCGGCGCGCCGCAACCTCCCGGCGAGATGATCAACTCGGTGCTCTTTGCCCTCTACGACGACTACATGAAGGGCAAGTTCTCCAATTACGAAGCGCGCCGCGAGGATCTCAACACCCTCTCGGAATTTGCCCGTCAGTTTGACACCACGGAGGAATTTCTCTCCCAGCTCGCACTCCTCGGCGCGGTGGAAACGGCCGACGCTTTTGGCGGGGAGGGTGACGGCGAGAAAATGATTCTTTCCAGTGTGCATCAAGCCAAGGGTTTGGAGTGGAAGGTGGTCTTTGTGCTGTGGCTGACGGAGGGCATGTTTCCCAGCGCCCGCAGTGCGGAAACGTCGGAGGGATTGGAAGAGGAGCGGCGGCTTTTTTACGTGGCGGTCACGCGTTGCAAGGATGAACTCTACCTGACCTATCCCGAGATGCGTCTAAATGCGGGCTATGGGGATGCGTTCCAGCGCCCATCGCGTTTTCTCACCGAAATTCCGGAGGCGTTGCTGGAGTCTTGGGAGGTTGCGGGAACCGCGTTGCACCCGCCGCGGGCGGGGGATGATGGGGACGAACCTTATTGAATGAAAACAAGTGCGTGAAGACTGCAACAAGCGTGGCATCGGCATCTTGCCGATGAACCAAGATCGCATCGGCTGGAATGGAGCTTCAGCGAAGGTCTGAGCCGCAGGCGAATCAACCCGATGCCACCTCATTGAGGCTCGCACATCAGTGCGATAGAACGGCTAGCCGGAAGACGATCCCTTTCGATCCAACAACCCCCATTTACCGACCTTGCCGGAGATGAGGCGTGCGCCTTTGCCGTAGGTGACGTAGGCCCAGATCCATTGCAGGAAAACGGCCGAGCGGTTGCGGAAGCCCATCAGAAAAAGCAGGTGGACGAAAACCCAAGCCAGCCAGGCGAGGAGACCGCCGAAATGCAGGGGGCCTATCTGAGCGACAGCGGCATTGCGGCCGATGGTGGCCATACTGCCTTTGTCGAAATATTTCCATGGCATGGGTTTTTCGCCTTTGAGCACACGGAGGATATTTTTGGCGGCGTGGCTTCCCGCCTGCATGGCGGCGGGACTCACGCCAGGGACGGGTTTGTCGCCATCGTAGGTGGTGGCGATCATGTCACCAATGGCCTGGATTTCCGGATGACCGGGAATGCTGAGGTCGGGATTGACCTTGATGCGGCCTTGGCGGTCCACTTCTCCGCCCAGCATGGCGGCGAGCGGGGTGGCTTTGTTGCCGGCGGCCCAGACGACCGCGCGGGTGCGGATGACTTGCTGGTTGATGTCCACCTCTCCCTCGGCCAGCCGGGTGACGGCGCTGTTCAAGAAAACCTCGACCTTGTGCTGCTGCAACTGGCGGAGTGCGCTCTCGGAAATCTCCGGCGAGAAGGTCGGCAGCACGCGTGGGCCGGCTTCGACCAGAATAACCCGGGCGTCGGCCGGATCAATGTGGCGAAAATCCTTCCGCAAGGTGTGGCGGGCCAGTTCCGAAATAGCCCCGGCCATTTCCACGCCAGTGGGTCCGGCTCCCACCACGACGAAGGTCATGGCCTGCTGCCCCTCCGCGTCCGTGCGGGATTTTTCCGCGACTTCAAAGGCCAGCAGAATGCGGCGGCGGAGTTCGACCGCGTCCTCAAGGCTCTTTAAGCCGGGGGCAAATTGCTCCCAGTCGTCGTGGCCGAAATAATGATGCCGCGCCCCGGCCGCCACGATCAGATAATCATAGTGGAAGGTCAGGTCTCCGGTCACAACTTCGCGGCTGGCCGGTTTGATTTCCTTCACTTCGTCCAGAACGACGGTGACGTTTTCCTGGTCGCGCAAAATGGCGCGGATAGGCTGGGCAATGTCCGCCGGCGACAATCCGGCGGTGGCCACTTGATAGAGCAACGGCTGAAAGAGGTGGTGGTTGCTGCGGTCAATCAGAATGACTTCAACCGCCGCCCCTTTGAATTCTTTCGCGGCACACAATCCGCCGAAACCTCCGCCAATGATTACGATTACCGGCAGGCTTGCATTTTTCTTGGAAGATGAGGAGGTTTGCATAGGTCAAAAGTGACTTTGTGAAATTTTTCACAAAGTCCCGAAAAGTCCAATTTTAATCGCGAAAAAAGACGCAATCACCCGAGATTTTATCTGAACATGGCAACGATCATCGAACAACCCGACACATTGGCGCGGGGCTTGCAGCAGGTGCGCGACGCGCAAAAGGCCGGGGAACTGATGGGCGAACAGCTCACGTTGAACATGGGTCCGTCGCATCCTTCGACCCACGGAGTGCTGCGCATCATTCTGGATCTCGACGGCGAGCTCATCACCAAGGCCACCCCGGACATCGGCTACCTTCATCGCGGGGATGAAAAAATCGCGGAGAACATGCAATTCAACCAATTCGTGCCCTACACCGACCGGCTCGACTATCTCGCGCCCATCGCCAACAACGTGGCCTACGCGCTGGCGGTGGAAAAGCTGATGGGCTGGGATTTGCCGCCCCGAGGCAAAGCCATCCGGGTGATTTGTTGCGAGCTGGCGCGCATTTCCTCGCACATGCTCGGCATCGGCTGCATGGCGATGGATGTGGGAGCGGTGACGGTGTTCATGTACACCTTTACCGAGCGGGAAAAAATCTACAATCTGGTCGAGCAACTCAGCGGCGCGCGATTCACCACCAGCTACACGCGCGTGGGCGGTCAGACCCACGACCTGCCTGAGGGTTTCGTGGCCCAGGTGCGCGAATTCCTCCGCACGGTCAAGCCGGTGATTGAGGAAGTGGACAGCCTGCTCACCCGCAACCGAATTTTCGTGGATCGCTGCCGCGACGTGGGCGTGATTTCCAAGGAGGCCGCCATCGCCTACGCGCTATCTGGTCCCAACCTGCGGGGTTCCGGCATCGAACACGATCTGAGGCGCAAGCATCCGTATATTGATTACGAGAAATACGATTTCGAAATTCCCATCGGCTCGGTGGGTGATTGTTACGACCGGTACCTGGTCCGCATGGAAGAAATGCGGCAGAGCGTGCGCATCCTCGAACAGGTGCTGGACAAACTGCCATCCGGACCGATTAATTACGTCGATCCCAAGCAGACCCTTCCGCCCAAGGAGGAAGTGCTGACGAAAATGGAGGAACTCATCCACCATTTCATCCTCGTGACCGAAGGCGTGGATGCGCCCGAGGGCGAAGTGTATTTTGCCGCGGAAAATCCCAAGGGCGAATTGGGATTCTACATCCACAGCAAGGGCGGCGGGGTGCCTTATCGTTTGAAAATCCGCGCTCCCAGCTTCGTGAATTTGAGCATCCTGCCCAAGATTCTGCCCGGGCACATGGTCAGCGACGTCGTGACGATTCTCGGCTCCATCGATTTCGTGATGGGCGAGTGCGACCGGTAGAAAGACCGGGACGTAGTTGTCCACAGATTTCACAGATTTTCACAGATTGAGAATTTTCAGGAGGCGGCGGAAACAACTTAGGGAATCCGGGTGAACTAGGTGTCGGTGCCCTCCAGCAGACGTTGCCTTTAATCTGTCTAAATCTGCGTCAATCTGTGGACGAATCTATCCTTTCGTTCAGACCAGATCGAAGCGGTCGAGGTTCATCACCTTGGTCCAGGCGGCGACGAAATCCGTCACGAACTTTTCCCCGGAATCCGCGCAGGCATACACTTCGGCTTGGGCGCGGAGTTCGGAGTTGGATCCGAAGACCAGATCGACGCGAGTGGCGGTCCACTTGGGAGAGCCGGTTTTGCGATCCATTCCGGAGAAGGCATTGCCGCAGGGCGAGACCACCTTCCACTCCGTGCTCATGTCGAGCAGGTTGACGAAGAAGTCGGTGGTCAGGGATTCGGGCCGCTTGGTGAACACTCCTTCCTTCTCGCCGTCGAAGTTCGCGCCCAGAACCCGGAGGCCGCCGATGAGCACGGTCATTTCGGGCGGGGTTAGGGTGAGCAATTGCGCCTTGTCGATCAGCAGGGCCTCGGCCGGGACGGTGTAGCGGCCTTTGAGATAATTCCGGAAGCCGTCGGCGATGGGTTCAAGCACCGCCATGGCTTCTGCGTCGGTTTGTTCTGCCGTCGCGTCCGTGCGTCCGGGCGAAAATGGCACCGTGATGGTGTGACCCGCGTTTTTCGCCGCCTGCTCGACGCCGGCATTGCCCGCCAGGACGATCAGGTCGGCCAGCGAAACTTTTTTGCCGCCGGTCTGGGCGGTGTTGAAAGCGCTCTGAATGCCTTCCAGCGTCTCGAGCACGCCGGCCAGTTGCGCGGGTTGATTGACCGGCCAGTCCTTTTGGGGAGCCAGACGAATCCGGGCACCGTTCGCGCCGCCGCGTTTGTCCGAGCCGCGGAAGGTGGATGCCGCCGCCCAGGCGGTGGAGACGAGCTGGGAAACAGTGAGACCGGAGGCAAGGATTTTGTCCTTCAGCGCGGTGATGTCCGTCACGTCGATCAAGGGGTGATCAACCGCGGGGATGGGGTCCTGCCAAAGAAGCTCTTCGGCGGGAACTTCCGGGCC
Organism: Terrimicrobiaceae bacterium; assembly: GCA_041746635.1. Taxonomy (GTDB): domain Bacteria; phylum Verrucomicrobiota; class Verrucomicrobiia; order Chthoniobacterales; family Terrimicrobiaceae; genus CAMASH01. Next base: position 23,278 of record JBGTGQ010000060.1, read on the forward strand.
AAGGTACCGTGAGCGCGGACCCATGTCGCGATGGGTGAGTTTGAACCAAGCGCGGGCGAAGGCCTCGGCGAATTGGTCGGGGTTTTCGAAAAAACGCCGGGAGATTTTTTCGTAAGCCGGATCGAATCGCAGCGCCAGATCGGTGGTGAGCATGGCAGGCGCGATGCGTTTCGCTTGATCGTGCGCGTGAGGCACGGTGCCAGCCCCAGCGCCGTTTTTTGGCGTCCATTGATGTGCCCCGGCCGGACTTTTCGTCAGTTCCCACTCGAAGTTAAACAAGTGCGAGACATAGTCATTGCTCCACTGCGTGGGAGTGGAGGTCCAGGTGACCTCGAGGCCGCTGGTAATCGTGTCGCCACCCTTGCCCGTGCCGAATTTGTTTTTCCATCCGAAGCCTTGTTCCTCCAGGTCGGCGGCTTCGGGATCGGCTCCCACATTGTCCGCCGGGCCGGCCCCGTGGGTTTTGCCGAAGGTGTGACCGCCCGCGATCAGCGCCACGGTCTCCTCGTCGTTCATGGCCATGCGGGCGAAGGTGTCGCGGATGTCAAAAGCTGATTTGAGCGGATCCGGATTGCCGTCGGGACCCTCGGGGTTGACGTAAATCAAACCCATCTGCACCGCCGCCAGCGGGTTTTCCAGATTGCGGCTGTGGATGTCGCCGTCCGCGTCATCATCGGACACGAGCACACCTTCGCCTTCGACGCCTTCGGAACCATGAGCGTAACGTTTGTCGCCGCCCAGCCAGGTGGTTTCCCGGCCCCAATAAACATCCTGATCCGGCTCCCAGGTGTCCTCGCGTCCGCCGGCAAAACCGAACGTCTTGAAGCCCATCGTCTCCAGCGCCACGTTACCGGTCAGAATCATCAGGTCGGCCCAGGAAATCTTCCGTCCGTACTTTTGTTTTATCGGCCAGAGCAGGCGCCGGGCCTTGTCGAGGCTGACGTTGTCCGGCCAGCTATTGAGCGGGGCAAAACGCTGCTGGCCCCGCCCGCCGCCACCGCGTCCGTCGCCGGTGCGGTAGGTTCCGGCGCTGTGCCAGGCCAGGCGAATGAAAAACGGGCCGTAGTGGCCAAAGTCCGCCGGCCACCAGTCCTGCGAATCGGTCATGAGCGCCGCGAGATCGTTTTTCAGAGCCGCCAGGTCGAGGCTCTTAAATTCTTCCGCGTAGTTGAAATCGGTCCCCATGGGATCGGATTTCGTGGAGTGCTGACGCAGGAGTTCGACCTTCAGCCGGTTCGGCCACCAGTCCTGATTGGTCGTCCCGCCGCCGGCGGTTTGTTGAGGCGCGCTGGAACCGTGAGGGAAGGGGCATTTGGCTTCGGAAGACATATCGTTAATAAATTTGCCTGATTTAATCAGTTCCTCCGGCATGGTTGATATATTTGTTTCCTGAAATCTGCAAAACGATGGTGGTGAGTACAGGGCTTAAAAAGATCGGTCGGATAAGACAGATCCGCCCGATCTGTCCGATCTTAGACGGGGAGCGTGCCTTTACAGTCGGGGTAATTGGCGCAACCCCAGAACTGGCCTCCGGGGGTTTTACCCGCTTTGGCGGTGCGCAACGCCATGAGTCCGCTGCATTTTGGGCAAGCCGGAGGGTTGAGATCGGTCCTATCGGACGGATCGAGCTGATCTTTTTTCCGCTGCCGCAGGCGCTCGGTGGCGAGTTGTTCGGAGTAGCCACCGTCGTGGATGAAAGCCTCCTCCAAGGCGAGGATCTGGCGGTCCAGCAGGAAGTTCGCCTGGTGGATGAGGCAGATGAGGGCATTGGCCCTCACCGCCGCGTCGGCATGATCGAGCCAGCGGGCGTAGAGCGCGGAACGCTCGTGATCGGACAGATCGGTCAGATCTGCCTGACCGGACCGATCTGACCGAAAAACGGCAGGCACGGCCCGGACGGCCGAGGCTTCGGGGCTGTCCGCCGCCCACCGCGGCAGGCGGCGATGGCGCAGGTAGTCTTCGTAGTCGAGCAGCAGCTCCTCCAGGCTGGAACGGGCGACGTTCACAAGGCGCAGTTCGGTTTGCGAGGAGGCGACGGAGACGCGGCTGCCTTCCGCGATGTTCTGCCGGCCGGAGCGCGCGGCCTGCACCATCTGGTCCACCGTGCGGGAGCGCGGGTCGAGAAATTTTTCGCAAAACCAGACCGTGGCATCGTAAATGATCGTGGTCGTCTGGAAACTGGCGGTGCTCCGATACCCGCCGCTCGGGCGCAGTTTTTTTCATGGTTTCATGATCCGTCTGATTAGACGGCTCCGCCCGATCTGTCCGATCTTTTCTTTTGGATTTTGGCCGGGAGGTGCTCCTCGATTTCAATCAGGCTGAGGGAGTGTATTCCCAAGGGTTGACCAGCGGGATGCCGGTGGATTGAAAATCGGCGGTGTTACGCGTGGCGAGGGTGAGGTTGTGGACCTTGGCGGTGGCGGCGATGAGGGAATCGTAGTAGGGAGATTCATGATCCGCGCGGTAAAGAGCCGCCAACTCGGCGATTTCACGATCCACCGCCAGAATGCGGTAGAACCGCTCATTTTCCACGATCGCTCGATACCAGTGGTGGAGCTTTTCGGCGAAGATCGGATCCTTGGCTTCCACCGTGCGGATTCCGAAGCGGATTTCGTTGAGGGAAATGACGCTCAGAAAATAGCACGGCTCGTCCAGAGAGGCGGACCACTCTAAAACTTCGGGTGCCGTGCGGCCGTCTCTGCGAAACGCGGATATCGTAACGGTATCAAGCAAGTAGGGCAGGCTACTCATCGGAATGACGCTCAAAGCGAAATGGCGTGGCACGAAGGGGCACGATATCGCGGTTGAGGAGGGGGAAACCTGTTTTCGCAAACCATTTGGGCTCCTCAGGCAAGAGCAGGGATTCCGCCAGGTCCGGGGCTTTCTGCGTCGCTTGTTTTTTTGCTCTCAACCGGGCGTCCAGCAATTCGGAGACCAAGGCCGAGAGCGAGCTTTTCTCATCAATGGCAAGGTGTCGCGCTTCGCGGACGAGGGTGTCGGGCAATTTCAAGGTAACATTCATGGCGGTGCAGCTCTTATTGTTCGTGCAGCACGATTGCACGAATGCACGAGAATGTCAAGAGGAGATGCAGTGAGAGTTTTGCACCACGGCACTTGGGCTGGTATTTCCTATGGCAGCGGAGCCAGGCCCAACTCTTGGAGAAACGCATTGTGACTGGCGGTGGCGGTTCGGATGCGTTCCTCGATCACGATCAAGTCGGTATGGGTCTGCGCGAGATCGATCTCCTCCTCACCCACCGCCGTGCTGATGTAGCGGGAGATGTTCAGGTTGAAGTCGTTCTTTTCGATCTCGGGCATCTCCACGCGGCGGGAGTAGCGGGGCTCTTCCGCGCGGTTTTGGTAGGTGTCGATGATCTTGGCGATGTGCTCTTCCGTCAGTTGGTTCTGGCGTTTGCCTTTCACGAAGTGCTCGGCGGCGTTGATGAAAAGCACGTCGTCGGGCTTCTTGCATTTCTTGAGCACGAGGATGCAGACCGCGATCCCGGCGGAGTAGAAGAGGTTCGCGGGCAGGCCGATGACGGTGTCGATGTGGCCGTCCTTGAGCAGCTTGGTGCGGATGCGTTCTTCGGCACCGCCACGGAAGAGCACGCCGTGCGGCAGGATGATGGCCATCACGCCTTCGTCCTTGAGGAAGTGGAATCCGTGGAGCAGGAAGGCGAAGTCGGCGGCGGACTTGGGGGCGAGGCCGTGGCTTTTGAAGCGCACGTCGTCCGCCATGCTCTCGCTGGGGTCCCAGCGGTAGCTGAACGGGGGATTGGCGACGATGGCGTCGAAGCTGGGCTTCTTCGCCGGGTTCAGCTCGCGCAGCGTGTCCCACTCGTTGGTCAGGGTGTCGCCGTGGAAGATTTCGAACTCCGTGTCCTTCACCCCGTGCAGCAGCATGTTCATGCGGGCGAGGTTGTAGGTGGTGATGTTCTTCTCCTGACCTAAGATTTTGCCGATGGTGCCGCCCGCCTTGTTCACCTTCTTGCGGACGTTGAGCAGCAGGGAGCCGGAGCCGCAGGCGAAGTCCATCACGCTCTCCAGCCGCCTCTTTGTCCCGGTCTTCGGTTCCTGGCTATCCAGCGTAACGATGGCGGAGAGGATGTCGGAAATCTGCTGCGGGGTGTAAAATTCGCCCGCCTTCTTGCCGGACCCAGCGGCAAACTGGCCGATCAGGTATTCATAGGCATCGCCCAGCGCGTCGATGTCCGTGGAGAACTCGTTCAGCCCCTCGGCGATTTTCTGAATGATGGTGCAGAGCTTGGCGTTACGGTCGGGGTAGGTCTTGCCAAGTTTGGGAGAGGCCAGATCGATTTCGGAAAAAAGGCCGTCAAACGTGCTTTCGAAAGACTCGTCTTGAATGTATTTGAATCCCGCTTGCAGGGTATTTAACAACTCGCCGTTCTGGGTACGGGCCATGCCGGCGATGCTGTTCCAGAGGTGCGTCGGCTGGATCACATAATGCACTTTGCGCCGCATCTGTTTCTCGAAGGCCGGGATGTCGTCCGGGTTGTTGGCATACCACAGGGCCAGCGGGACGCGGCGGTCCTCCGCAGCCAGCGCGGGGTAATCTTTGCCGAGTTCCTTCTTCGCCGCCGTCTCGTAGTTGTCCGAGAGGTAGCGCAGGAAGAGGAAGGACAGCATGTAGTCGCGGAAGTCGTCCGCATCCATGGCCCCGCGCAGTTGGTCGGCGATGGCCCAGAGGGTGGAGCCCAGTTTCTTTTGGTTGGTGTCAGTCATGCTTTATTCGCTTTCGGATTCCAGGGTTCGGCGGGCTTCGATCTCTTCACGGTCGCGTTCCAGTTCCAGCCGCAGTTCTTCTTCCGTTGGAAGCACCAGCCGGTATTTGGTGGCGAAAAGTTGTTCACTATCTTTCAGCACGGAATAGCGCACCACGGAGTGATCTTTGCTGCCGCAGAGCAGAATGCCCACCGTGGGATTGTCGCCTTCGCCTCGGCGCAGGTCGTCATACATTCGCACATACATATCCATCTGGCCGATGTCCTGATGCTCCAGATGGCCTGTTTTTAGGTCAATGAGCACGAAGCACTTCAGCAGGTAGTTGTAGAAGATCAGATCAATGTAGAAATCCTGCGTCTCCGTGCTGATCCGCTGCTGGCGGGCGACGAAAGCGAAGCCCTTGCCCAGTTCCAATAGGAACTGCTGTAGCTTGTCCATCAGCGCGCCTTCCAGCTTTGATTCCAACAGTTTACCGGTGTCCGGCAGGCCCAGAAACTCCAGCATCACCGGATCGCGGATGAAATCGCGGGGCATGACCTTGATTCCCTGCTCGGGAGAAATGGCTGCGTCCCCACTGGAAAGCAGCCGTTCGTACGACAGCGTGTCGATCTGCCGCTCCAGCACGCGGCTGCTCCAGTTCTGCTCCGCCGCTTCCTTCATATACCAGAGTCGGGCCTCGGGGCTGTCCACCCTTTGCAGCAGGCGGTAATGGGTCCAGCTCAATTCGTGACGCAGTGCGTCACAATTTGGGAATGCATGGTAAAACAGCCTCATGTAACGCAGGTTCGAGGCATCGAACCCCCTGCCAAACTCCTGGGTCAGCGAATGGGCCAGCCGGATCAGCAGTGCCTTGCCGTGGACCGCCCGCGCCTCCCCGCCCTGCTCAAATTCCACAATATGCCGGCCAATCTGCCAGTAGGTTTGAACCTGAAGCGCATTGACGGAACGGACGGCTTCCCGGCGTGCCTGAGCCGTAACTATGCAGTTGAAGAGGAAAAAGACCCGAGCGGCGGAGGAATTTGGCCAACTGCATTGCAGTTGGGAAAAGGTGAGAGGATTTTTTCCCAGAGAGTGTTCCACCACAGCCGATGAGACTTGGGGATGCCAAGG
>JBGTGQ010000061.1:0-46643 GCA_041746635.1 Terrimicrobiaceae bacterium
AAGGGAAAAGCGGCGGTTGGCCATTCCTACCCGCAGGGCTTTTTGGGCGATGAAAAACGCCTTTTACGACACTTCGCTGACCGACACGCAATGGCAATTGATCGAACCACTCATGCCGCCCGCCGCCCACCGGGGGCGTCCCCGCACGCCCCTGCGCGATGTCTTTGATGCCATGCTCTATGTGGTCAAGAGCGGCTGTCCCTGGCGACTGCTGCCCAAGGAGTTTCCCCACTGGAAAACCGTTTATCACCACTTCCGAAGCTGGAGCCTGGAGGGCCGACTGGACTTGGTTAACGAAGCCATGCGAGCCGTCGTGCGCACCATGAACAGCAAGCACACCCGCCCCACCGCCTCGGTCATCGACAGTCAGACCGTGCGCTCGGATCCCCATGGTGGTGAAGTCGGTTACGACGCCGCCAAAAAGACCAAAGGACGCAAACGGTTCCTCTGCGTGGATACCCTGGGCCTCATTCTTGATGTGGTCTTGGTGCCGGCGAATGTCCCCGAGCGCGAAGGAGCCAAGACCCTGCTCGAACCGGTTCTGCGGCAACACACCTGGCTGCGTAAAATCTGGGCCGACGGTGGCTTTCAAGGCCCCGAGTTCGCCCAATGGGTCAAAGATCACCGTCCCAACGTCGAGGTCGAAATTATTCGCCGCTGCGATAACTTCTCCGGCTTCCGCGTGCTGCCCAAACGCTGGGTCGTGGAACGCACCTTCGGCTGGCTCTCCCAACACCGCCGCTTGGTCCGAGACTATGAAAAAACCACTCGCAGCGCTCGCGCCTGGATCCTCCTGGCCATAACTCGGATTATGCTCAACAGAATTCCTTGATCTCTCTTCCTTCATTTTCAGACAGGCTCTACGAGTTCCTGTATCCAGATCATACGATTGTTCTGGCGCCGTCTAGTTGTAAACTGCATACAATCGGTGCTTTTTTATTCTGGGAGACATTCCGGGATGTTCAAATGGTATTTTCTATACCTTTGAAATATGAGCCCAAGAGCAGAGGCCAAGGTATCGGGAATTTGTATGCCATAGAGCTGCCTCTTGCCCCAAATATGGCTCTACTTTTCGTCAATAGATGACTGCAATTGATCTTTTCTGCGGTGGCGGGGGATCTGCGCTAGGCGCGGCTAAGGCAGGTTTTGACAATATCCTGGCTGTTGATGTTGACCCGTATAAGATTCGGTTGCTAAAGAAGAATCAAAAGCTATTTGAAAAATTTGGATGTAATTTAGTGACTCGAGAGGCGAATTTGTTGAAGATAGAGCCAAGCGAGCTTGGATCAGAGGCAGATTTGATTATTGGGGGTGTTCCTTGTCAGCCGTTTTCTCATAGTGGGAAAAGGAAGGGCTTTGGGGATCCTCGTAATGGCCTTACGAAATTTTTTTCCTATATAGAATATTTTGCGCCAAATGCCTTCCTTTTAGAGAATGTGCCAGGATTACTTCATGGAAAATTCACGGTGGAACTCGCTAGTTGTATTGGTGATGCATTTTCCGCCTGTCGAGCCGATGTTATTGAGTGGCTTGAGGCAGTTGGAAAAGGACCTCAAACACTGAATGTGGACGGATACTCGTTAAATGCATCTGTAGTAAATTCCGCTAACCATGGTCTTGCTCAAAATCGTAAGAGGCTGTTCATTTTCGGGCTTTCGAAGGCCGAGCGGTGTGATTGGAGTTGGCCTGTGCATACTCATTCGTTGGAACGATTGCTTTTTTCAATGTTTCGGACGGAGGAATATCTTCAACTTCATGATCTCAGATCTGTTTTCATTCCAAAAAGGTTCACTTCTGGGAAATATCTAAATGGCTCTTTCACGGATGTCCCAGCGCAGCGTAGGTGGAAAACCGTAAGAGATGTATGTCAGAAACTTGGGACGCCAAGGGATTGCGCCGAGGGTGATGACTACGGGCACAATATTCGTGAGGGTGCTAGGAGCTATGCTGGGCATATTGGGTCGTATCCCGATATGCCAGCTAAGACGATCAAAGCGGGGGTGAATGGTGTTCTAGGCGGGGAGAATATGATTAGGTGGAAAAATGGTCGTCTGCGTTATTTTACCTTACGTGAGTGCGCGTCACTTCAGGGCTTTCCAACCGGCTACCGATTTACGGGAAACTTTCAGCAAGTGCTCAATGCAATCGGCAATGCCGTTCCACCAATTGTTGTTGAGAGGATTGTTTCGTCATTCGTAGCGGAAAAGTGCTCAAAAAAGTTTCGAAGGAAGTAGAGGAGATTTGAGAAGTGAAGCTCCTGTGAAGGTTTCATTTGCCTTCATTTGGATATTTGGAATGAATGATCTCTCTTAACTCAGAATACCGTTGCGCCGTAAGCGTCACACGAGGTGACTTGGACGATTTGCTTGATGTTTTATAGACGTCAGAGGCGGCGCTATGACGGCTATGATATTTTTCAGCGGCTGCCTGGAGAGGAGTCCGGCGGACTTTGAGCCAGAAAGTGATGGGGTCAGTCCGTGCATACGTGCAAAACCTATTCTCTGCAAATGTGCACGGACCGACCCCTCTCCCTCTATGGTCGCCGAAAACCGTTCGGCTAGCGTCTTTGATTCAGTATTGTGATGCGGTTTCGCACTGATGCCACGTAATTGTCATACCCTGCGGGCACATGGCGTAGAAAGTTGTCGTAACTCTCAACAGCGTCATCGAACCGCTGCATTTCGTCCTCTGTTGCACCTTTGTTGAACCATGCCATAAATTGCTTTGCGTCAATATCGAGAGCGATTCCCCAAGACACAATTGCCTCTTCCTGTTTACCCATTTCGCCAAGGCAAACCGCATGATTGTTCCAGATCATCGCCGACCGCGGTTCAATTTCTAAAGCTTGGTCATAACACCTCATCGCTTCGTCGAGTCGCCCAGCGTTTGCTAAAAGTTGGCCTTTGTTATTCAGAACATCTGCATTGTTTGGGTCGATACGAAGCGCCTCGTTATAGGCATTTATCGCCGCATCTAATCGGCCCAGCAGTCCCAGGGCTTCCCCTTTGTTGCGCCATGCGTTGACCATTCCTGGCTTGATACTGAGTGCCCGGTCGTACAATCGAAGGGCTTCCGCTGCATTACCCTGTTCGAGTAGAATTCCGGCCTTGTTCGATATGGACAAGGCGTGCTGAGGATCAATTTCCAGCGCTTTGTCGAAACATTCAATGGCCTCCCCTTTACGACCTCGGGTAGAAAGGAGTGCCCCGTAGTTGCACCAAATAAGAGGGTCATACGGTGCCAGCTTTAACGCATGGGTAAAACACTCTAAAGCTTCGGTCCATCGGCCCGCTTTTGTAAATGCCCCGCCTCGGTTTGAAAGCTCTTCAGCGCTTGCCGCAGTGGATCTTACGTCCGCATCCACAGCCTTTCCTGTCAGCCGTTTGTGCAGTCCTTCTAGCAGTATACGCACTTCGGTGAAGCTGCGTATCCGTTGACTTGGATCGGATATTAGACACCGTGCGATGGCGGGGGTGAGGATGTGGTTAACCGGCGGCACGGGCTCCGTCGTCTGTCGATGGTAGGTTTCCGCAAGGAAGTCTCCGATATTCTGGGAGGAACCAACAAAAGGTGGGATAGGGCTGCCTGCTGCCATCTGCCACATTACCAAACCGAAAACGTAAACGTCGCTTTGAACATCAGCTGCGGCGTCCTTAAATTGCTCGGGGGCGAGGTAACCAGGTGTGCCGCAAAGCGCCCGCCCTTCCTGCTCGATAATGCTAAATCCCCACTGTCCGTCCGCCGTGCGGCGAACTTCCAAATCTTCCTTCTCTCGCGTGCGTTTCACTACAAGCGAAATCCCCGCCTCTTCGCAGAGCTGAGCAGCGAGGCGCTCCCGTTCGGACAATGTGTGTTGGACGCTGGCCAATCCGAAGTCAGCAATTTTCAACTCACGATGGCTGGTTATGAGGATGTTGGCGGGCTTGATGTCTCGATGGCAGCGAATGCCATTCGTTGCTGCATGCTCCATCCCTTTACAAAACTGCAACGCCCACTCAAGCGCCATTCTATCGTCAATGATAAGTCGCATCCGAAGGTAGTCTTGAAGATTCGTTCGGCCATCGGAATCCGGCGCGATGTAATCCATCGCGACAAAATAGCGACCAGAAAACTTTTCTAACCAGCGCGCTTGCAAGATGGCAGGATGGGAACCAAGTCCTATCCATAAAAGTGCTTCACGTTCGAAATTTTGCCGAGCAATGGCATCGGCTAAGAACTCGGTGCGAAACGTTTTAAGCGCCAGTTCTTGGCCGGTCTCTTTATCGCTCACCAGCACGCAACACCCCATGCCGCCCTGACCAAGAACTCGCTTCACTTGATATATGCCACCGATCACGTCACCGGGCTGGAAATTCATCCCAACTGGCGAAGTCTGTTCTGCCGGACGAACGGGTTCGGGTTTTCGTTGTGGCAGCGGGGTGGGTTGACCACCAAAGAGATTTCGGAAAAAACCCTTCACATTAGCAGGGTGGATAGCCGTTGCCGACTAAACCGGCTAGGCAAAAATGACAATGAGAACTTCGCGGTCTTCGCGCGAATTATTTCAGAGCGTCGCTAAATTGACATTCAGCGTCGCGCTCGGACGCAAAGCCGCGAAGGCTTTGGCGTCATCGGGCTGATAATACCCGCCGATATCCACCGGCTTGCCCTGAACAGCCAATAGTTGCCTCCCGGCCAAACGGTCGACTTTCCCTACCCAACGATTGCCCCGCTATCGCGAGGCTGGTTTTCCGCACGTGAGCTCAGAGCGTGGACAGGATATCGTTTAACGTCTCGCTGGGCCGGAGTGCTTTTGAGGCGAGTTCGTCATCTGGTTGGTAATATCCGCCGATGTCCACAGGCTTGCCTTGAACGGCAAGCAGCTCACTGACGATCTTGTCTTCATTGGCCGTGAGTTGCTCGGCAACGGGCGTGAAAAGAGCTTTCAGCTCCTTGTCGTCATCCTGGGCGGCGAGGGCCTGGGCCCAGTAGAGGGCCACATAAAAATGGCTGCCGCGGTTGTCGGTGGTGCCGAGTTTACGGCCGGGGGAGCGGTCGTTTTCGAGGAATTTGCCGGTGGCGGCGTCGAGGGTGTCGGCCAGGACCTTGGCTTTCGGGTTTTTGAAGGTTTCGGCGATGTGCTCGAAGCTGGGAGCGAGGGCGAAGAATTCGCCGAGGGAGTCCCAGCGGAGGTAGTTTTCCTGGGTGAATTGCTGGACGTGTTTCGGGGCGGAGCCGCCGGCACCGGTTTCGAAGAGTCCGCCGCCGTTCATGAGCGGGACGATGGAGAGCATCTTGGCTGAGGTGCCGACTTCGAGGATGGGAAAGAGGTCGGTGAGGTAATCGCGCAGGACGTTGCCGGTGACGGAGATGGTGTCCTCGCCCTTGACGATGCGCTCCAGGGTGAAGGTGCAGGCCTCGGCGGGGGGCAGGATACGGAGGTCGAGGTCGGCGGCGTCGTGGTCTTTGAGGTATTTCTCCACCTTGGCGATGATCTGGGCATCGTGGGCGCGGTTTTTATCGAGCCAGAAGACGGCGGGGGTGTGGCTGGCGGTGGCGCGGTTCACGGCGAGCTTGACCCAATCGCGGATGGGGGCGTCCTTCGTCTGAGTCGCTCGCCAGATGTCGCCTTCCTCCACGAAGTGCTCGAATAAAACTTCCGACTTCTGACTTCCGACTTCCGACTTCAAAACCTTGACGGTTCCATCAGATGGAACCTGAAAGGTTTTATTATGTGAGCCGTATTCCTCGGCGGCCTGGGCCATGAGGCCGACGTTTGGGACGCTGCCCATGGTGGTCGGATCGAGGGCGCCGTGTTTTTTGCAGAATTCGATGACGGCTTGATAGACGCCGGCGTAGCAACTGTCGGGAATGACGGCGAGGGTGTCCTGGGTCTTGCCGGCGGTGTTCCACATGTGGCCGCCATCGCGGATCATGGCGGGCATGGAGGCGTCCACGATGACGTCGCTGGGGACGTGGAGATTCGAGATGCCCTTGTCGGAGTTGACCATGGCGACACGGTCTCCCAGGGTGGCCTTGATTTCGGCTTCGAGGGCGGCTTTTTGGTCGGGGGGCAAAGTCGCGATTTTGGCCACGAGGTCGCCGAGGCCGTTGTTGAAGTCCACTTTGAGGGAGGCGAGCAGGGTTTCGTTTTTGGCGATGAGATCCTTGAAGAAGACTTTCACGGCGTGTCCGAAGAGGATGGGGTCGGAGACCTTCATCATGGTGGCCTTGAGGTGGAGGGAGAAGAGGACTCCGGTTTTTTCTGCGGCGGCGATCTGCTCGGCGATGAAGGCGACGAGGGCCTTCTTGCTCATGAAGGTGGCGTCGAGGATCTCGCCGGCCTTGAGGGAGAGTTTTTCGAGGAGGACGGTGGTGGTTCCGTCCTTGGCGACGAACTCGATCTTCACGTCGGTCGGCTCGGTGACGGTGACGGACTTTTCGTTGGAGAAGAAATCGTTTGCGCCCATGGTGGCGACGCGGGTCTTGGAGTCGGGTGGCCACGCGCCCATCTTGTGGGGGTGCTTGCGGGCGTAGTCCTTCACGGCCTTGGGGGCGCGGCGGTCGGAGTTGCCCTCGCGCAGGACGGGGTTCACGGCGCTGCCCTTGATCTTGTCGTAGCGGGACTTGGCCTCCTTCTCGGCGGGGGTCTGCGGATGGTCGGGGTAGTCGGGGAGGTTGTAGCCTTTGGATTGGAGCTCCTTGATGGCGGCTTTCAACTGCGGGAGGGAGGCGCTGATATTGGGCAGCTTGATGATGTTGGCGTGGGGCTCGAGGGTGAGCTTGCCGAGTTCGGCCAGATGGTCGGGGATGCGCTGCTCGGGGGTGAGATTTTCGGGGAAGTTGGAGATGATGCGTCCGGCCAGCGAGATGTCGCGGGTCTCGATGGCGATGCCGGAGTGCTTGGTGAAGGCCTGAATGATGGGCAAAAAGGAATAGGTGGCGAGGGCGGGGGCTTCGTCGGTCTTGGTGTAGATGATGGTCGGCTTGGGCATGACGGAGTATTTGGAAGCTTTTTAGACAGAATTTACAGAATGAACAGAATTCAGAATGAAGACATTTCGACAGGACGATTTCTGCCCACCCATTTTGTTCATTCTGTTCATTCTGTCAAAATACTCGGGTCACTTCCGGAGTAGGTTATTTGACGAAACGAAAAAGCCCCGGGCCTTGCGGCACCGGGGCTCTTTACGCGGGAGGAAATCCCTGGTTACAAATTCATCTTAATCATGGCGGCATGCTGCTCGTCGCTGCAGGGGGCGTTGAGCGGAACGTCGGTGTCTTTGTCCGAGGTTCCGACCAGGCCCTGGTTGAGCAGGTAGCCTTCCACTTCCTCGCCGCTGATGTCGGCCAGCATGGTGCCGTTGACAACAACGCAAGGGGAGAGCGGTTGGCCGCTGATTTGCTCCATCTCGAAGCGGTAGTCGGGGTTCTGGATGATGTCCTTCTCGGTGTAGGGAAGGTCATACTTGGCCAGAACGGCGCGGACGCCCTTGCTCCATCCGCAGGAGGTCTTCAAGTAGGCGGTGATTTCGGGTTTGCTCATGGCTGATAAGATACGTGATTTCGTGAGAAATGCTTATTTCTTTTTCTTGGCATCGCCGGGACGGTATTCTTCCTCGGCGATTTCGAAGGCGGCGGCGAGGCCGACCATGTCTTCGCCCGGACGCAGGGTATCCATCGTCTCGGCTTCGCGTTTGATGGCTTCCTGGTCGTAGTTGGCGGCCTTGATGGAGAGACCGATGCGGCGCTCGGCTTTGTCCACCTTGATGACACGGGCTTCGACTTCCTGACCAACCTTGAGGGCGTCTTTGACTTTCTCGATGCGGTCTTCGCTGATTTGCGAGATGTGCACGAGGCCGTCGATGTCGTCTTGGAGCTGGATGAAGGCGCCGAAGTTGGTGAGCTTGGTGATGGTGCCTTTGACGAGGTCACCGATTTTGAAGCGGGTGTCGATTTCTTTCCAAGGATCGTTCTCGAGCTGTTTGGTGCCGAGGCTGATGCGCTGGTTGTCCTTGTCGATGTCGATGACGACGGCTTCGAGTTCGTCGCCCTTTTTGAGGATTTCGCTCGGGTGGTTGATCTTGCGGGTCCAAGACAGATCGGACACGTGGATCATGCCGTCGATGCCTTCCTCGAGTTCGACGAAGGCACCGTAGGCGGTCATGTTGCGGACCTTGCCCTTGACCTGTTTGCCGATCATATAGCGGACTTCGATTTCGTCCCATGGGTTCGGCTCAAGCTGGCGGACACCGAGGGAGATTTTTTGCTCCTCCTTGTTAACCCCGAGCACAACGGCCTCGATTTCCTGTTCGAGAGTAAGGACGTCGGACGGACGCGCGATGCGCTTGGTCCAGGAGAGTTCGGAAACGTGGATGAGGCCCTCGACGCCCTCTTCAATTTGAATGAATGCGCCGTAAGGCATGAGGCTCGTGACCTTGCCCTTGATTTTCTGGCCGACGGGGAAGCGGTCTTCGATTTTGTCCCAAGGATTGGACTGCATTTGCTTGATGCCAAGCGAAACGCGCTCTTTTTCCTTGTTGATATCGAGCACCTGCACTTCGACCTGCTGGCCGACTTTGAGGAGTTCGCCGGGGTGGGTGAGGCGGGCCCAGGACATGTCGGTGACATGGAGGAGACCGTCAATACCGTCGAGGTCGATGAAGGCACCGAAGTCGGTGATGTTTTTGACCGCGCCGGTGACCTTGTCGCCGATGGTGACCTTGGAGAGGAATTCCTGGCGTTTCTCGGAGCGTTCCTGCTCGATGATTTCGCGGCGGCTGAGGACGACGTTTTTGCGGTCGTCGTTGAGTTTGACGATCTTGAAATCGTAGGTGTTGTTGACGAATTGCTGGAGATCCTTCGGGGGGATGATGTCAATCTGCGAGGCGGGAAGAAAAGCTTCGACGCCGACGTTGACCATGAGGCCGCCTTTAACGACGGCCTTGACCTTGCCCTTGATGAGTCCGGAACCTTTGAAAACCTGGACAATCTTTTCCCAGTTCTGGCGGGCGGCGGCTTTTTCCTTGGAGAGTACGACCATGCCCTCGTCATTTTCGAGGCGCTCGAGGAGCACTTCGACTTCATCGCCGACTTCGACTTCGGAGGGGTCTTCAAATTCGCTGGCAGAGATAACTCCTTCGCTCTTGTATCCGATATCGACGAGAAATTCGCGGGCGCGGACTTCGAGGATGTGTCCTTTAACGATGCTGCCTTCGCGATAGTTCTTCACCGAGGCGGCGATCATTTCTTGCAGTTCTGCCATTATGGCCATGTGATTATAGTGTGGTTGAGGTTTAGTTTAGTTATCCCGCGCCGTTAAAGAGAAAACGGGAAGGTCGGACTCGGCATCCGGCCACCAGAGGCGGGGTGGAGAGGGTAGGGGATGTTCCCGGAAAGGCAATATAAATCTCGGTGCCAGCCAAAGCCCGTATTCCGGTCCCGCCTCGGGAGTGGAAGTTTCCGATGTGTTGCCCCTCGCCGATTTTGCAATCCTGCACACTGTCCCCAACGAAAACCTCCGGGCGCGACCTTTAAAGGGTCAGCGGGCAGTCTCGGGCACCGAATTTCTCGGCTCGGCGGGACTCGAACCCGCACGGAGTTACCTCCAGAAGATTTTAAGTCTTCTGTGTCTGCCATTTCACCACGAGCCGGAGCAAGAACACTCACAGAAAAAATCTCAAATGCCATCGTAAGAGCCTGTCTGAAAAAGTGAACATTTAAAAGAAGTGGAGGATGCGGGCCCTTGCATCCCATGGCAAGTTTTCGGAGCAGGGGAGTTTAAGGTTAGGTGCAGGTTTAAGTTCAGGTCATAATGCGGCGGAAGGAGCGATTCACAGGAAAACACTTTTCAGAAGCTGGCGGGCCGGCCCATAACGAGAGGATGCAGAACCTTCCCGGATTTCGGGATTTTTATCCCGAGGAGTGTGCGCGGCGGAATTATATCCTTTCCGTTTGGCGGGAGGTGGCGCGCCGGTATGGTTTTGTCGAATACGACGGGCCAGTGCTGGAGCCGATCGAGCTTTACCAGAAAAAGAGCGGGGGCGAGCTGGTGGGGCAGCTTTTTGATTTTCCGGACAAGGGGGGGCGTCATGTGGCGTTGCGTCCGGAGATGACACCGACGCTGGCGCGGATGGTGGCGGTGCGGGAGCGGGAATTCAAAAAGCCGCTGAAGTGGTTTTGTGTGCCGCAGTTTTTTCGTTACGAAAAACCTCAACGGGGGCGCGGTCGGGAGTTTTACCAATTCAATGCGGACATCCTTGGCGAGGTGTCGCCGTCGGCGGATGCGGAGTTGATCGCGCTGGGAATCGATGTGCTGCGGGAGTTTGGTTTTAGCGAGCAGGATTTTGTGGTGAGGCTGAGCAGTCGCCCGGCGTGGCAGAAGTTCTTCGCGGACGCGGGGGGACGGGCGGAGGACGAATACGAGTTTTTCCAGATCGTGGACAAGGCCGAGCGGATGCCGCCGGAGAAGACAAGCGAGGCGCTGGCGAAGCTGGGCGTGTCGGGTCTTTCGGCGGAGTCCGTGCTGGCCTTCATGCGGGGCAAGCAGCCTATGGATCTGGAACCGGTGCTGGAGAGCCTGCGGGCGCGCGGGCTGGGGGGATTTGTGGAGATTGATTACGCGATCGTGCGCGGGCTGGCGTATTATACCGGGGTGGTTTTTGAGTTTTTCGACCGCAGCAAAAACGAGCGCGCCCTGGCCGGCGGCGGCCGTTACGACAAGCTGCTGAGCCTGATGAGCGACGGCAAAGTGGATCTGGCGGCGCTGGGCTTCGGCATGGGCGATGTGGTGCTGGGTAATCTGATTGACGATACTCCGGCGGCGAAGGCCCGGATGTCGGCGTGGACTTCGCAACAACGGGCCTGCGACGTTTATCTCGTCGTGGCGAAGGAGGACCGGCGGGCCGATGCGCTGGCGCTGGTGCAGCAGCTCCGGCAGGCCGGTTTGCGGGTGGATTTTCCGCTTACGGAGGTGAAGGTGGGCAAACAATTCCAGTCCGCCGAGCACCTCGGCGCGGAGCTGGCCGTGCTGGTGGGCGACGAGTGGCCGTTGGTAAAAATCAAGACACTCGCCACGCGGGCCGAGGAGTCGGTGGCGAACACCGGGCTTGCGGATTGGCTGCGGAACCGGCAAAAAGGCGATTAACCACAGAGAACACGGAGGACACAGAGGAGGATAGCTAATCTCTGCGCCCTCTGTGTTCCCTGTGGTTAATTTTTCAATTTTTTTATGACTTATCGCACACATCATTGCGGCGCCTTGCGCGCGACGGACGCCGGAACTCGCGCCACCCTTTGCGGTTGGGTGGATTCGCGCCGGGACCACGGCGGCGTGGTGTTCATTGACCTGCGCGACCGCGAGGGGATCACGCAGGTGGTATTTCGCCCCGAGGAACATGCGGCGGTGGCCGCCAGCGCCCATGAATTGCGCAGCGAGGATGTGATCCGGATTTCCGGTCAGGTTGTTCCGCGCCTGACCGGAACGGAAAACACCCGGCTTGCTACGGGCGGGATCGAAATCGTGGCCGACGAAATCGAAATCCTCAACAAGGCGGAGTTGCTGCCATTTCCCATTGATGAGCGGATTGCGAATGAGGATTTGCGCCTGACTTATCGGTACCTCGACCTGCGCCGTCCGGAGATGTCGGGCAACCTGCGCCTTCGTCATCGGGTCACGAAAACGATTCGCGATGTGATGGATGCGGAGGGATTCATGGAAATCGAAACGCCGGTGCTTTCCAAGAGCACACCGGAGGGGGCGCGGGATTTTCTCGTGCCTTCGAGGTTGTCGCCGGGGGCGTTCTACGCGCTGCCGCAGGCTCCGCAGCAATACAAACAGTTGCTCATGGTCGCGGGGGTGGAGAAATATTTCCAAGTTGCGCGGTGTTTTCGCGATGAAGATCTGCGCGCGGATCGTCAGCCGGAATTCACCCAGCTCGACATTGAGGCGTCGTTTGTGACCCAGGACGACATCATCGCGCTGGTGGAGAAATTGATGGTCGCGGTGTTTCAGGAGGCGAAGGGGGTGGCGTTGACTGCGCCGTTTCCGCGTATGACGCACGAGGAGGCGATGAACCGCTATGGCAGCGACAAGCCGGACACCCGTATCGGCGTGGAGATTTGTGATATGGGCGATGTGTTTCGCGAGAGCCAGTTCAAGGTTTTTCGCGGCGCGCTGGATTCCGGTGGCGTGGTGAAGGCGATGAACGCGAAGGGATTTGCCGGCATCACCACGGGGCAGATCGAGGAACTCACCGAGATGGCGAAGCTGGCCGGAGCGAAGGGGCTCGCCTTCATCAAGGTCGAGAAGGGCGAATGGAAGTCGCCCATCGTGAAATTTTTCTCGGCCGCGGAAAAAGCCGCCCTGACCGAACGCCTTGGCATCGAGGAAGGCGACTTGATTCTTTTTGGCGCGGACACTTGGGAAACCGTCTGTCTCACGCTCGGTCGTGTGCGCTTGCGCGTGGCGGAGATTCAGAAGTTGGTCCAGGATCCGGCGCAGTTGAATTTCCTGTGGGTGGTGGATTTTCCCCTGCTGGGCTGGAGCGCTGAAGAAGAACGGTGGCACGCCATTCACCATCCCTTCACGCGACCCAAGGCGGAGGATGTTCCGCTGCTTGAATCCGGCGAATATGGCAAGGTGCGATCCGTGGCCTACGACATCGTGCTCAATGGCGTGGAAATCGGCGGCGGCAGCTTGCGTATTCACGAATCCGACTTGCAGGCCAAGATGTTCAGCGTGCTCGGTGTGGAAGAAGAAACGCAGAAAACGATGTTCGGTCACATGCTGAACGCGTTTCGTTTCGGCGCGCCCCCGCACGGCGGCATCGCGCTCGGGTTGGACCGGCTCGTGATGCTGATCGCCGGGGCGGACAGCATTCGCGACGTGATTGCGTTTCCCAAAAACAACCGCGGGGTGGAATTGATGACGGGTTCGCCGGCGGAGGTGGATCACAAACAGCTTCGCGAGCTTTACGTGCAGGTGACGAAGAAGGCCTGAACGACGATGTCATGGAAATCCGCGAACTGCCGGGACTGAGCGCGGTCATTGACGATGTGACTCACGCGCCCGATCTGGAGGCTCCGCCGGAGAAGCCGTTTCGGTTTATTTATTCGATCACCATCCGCAACGAATCGACCGAGACGGTGACCATTCGCGGCCGCAAGTGGGTCGTGCGTGAAGAGAGCGGCGAGAGCAAGGTGGTGGAAGGCGATGGCGTGGTGGGTGAATTCCCCCGGCTCGAGCCCGGCGAATCGTTTTCCTACAACAGCACCCATGTCGTCGCCACGGCGGCGGTGGCGGAGGGGGCGTATTTTGGCACGACCGATCGCGGGGAGGCGGTTTTCACGCGCATACCGGCGTTTCCTCTCACCCCGCCGCGATAAATTGCAAATCCCGTCCGTCTTGGATAGAAATGCAGGCATGATTTTCATGAAACATCTTCCCGTGCTTGCAACCTTGTTTGCTTCTTCGCTGGTTCACGCCGCGCTTATTGATGAGGTGCCGAAGGTGGCCCTCGATGAAGTCGCCGCCGGGCAGATCGTGGTCAAAAGCAAGAATGTCGCCGGCGCGCCCTGGCCGCAACTTTCGCTTTATCAAGTGGTGGACGCCCCTCCAGCCGTCCTGAAAGCACTTTTTAATGACTACGGCTCAGCTCCGAGCTACACGCCGAATCTGATTTCGGCGAAGGTTCTCACCAGCAACGCGGATGGTTCGAAGGATGTGCAATACACCACGAAGGTCCCCATCTTGGGAAAAATCTCCTACACCGTGCGCAACTCTTACATCACTAATGGCAACTCTTACGAAGTGGACTGGACCCTGCTGAAATCCCCCCTGGCCAAATCCAGCGACGGTTCCCTTCGCATCGAACCCTACGGGCAAAACCAGACCCTCCTTTGCTATACCAATCTCTGCGTTCCCATCACCAGCCTCCCCGGCGTGAAAGACGCCGCCTTGGGCGAAGCCAAGACCACTGTGCGCGCCATCAAGGCCGAGGCCGAGAAACGCGCCGCCGCCAATTAGCACGGTTTCGACGAAATCGCGTTCGACGGGCGCCTCGTCGAGGCGTCCCTGCCCATCAAAATCATGTCAGTTTCCTTCACTCCGTTTCGTGAAAAAATGCAGGCCGCCGGCCTGAGCACCGCCGCCATCGCCGCCTTCGAGCGCTCCTTCCATCTCCTGGCCGCGAACGAAACCGGTCTCATCGCCGAGGACACCATCCAGCCCGCCGCCGATCTCCCGCGTTATGAGGACATCTGTCCCAGCGCGGCCGACCACGGTGATCCCAGCCTGCTGGCCAAGACCGTCATGCTCAAGCTCAACGGCGGCCTCGGCACCGGCATGGGCCTCGAAAAGGCCAAATCGCTTCTCCCCGTCCGCGACGGTGAAACCTTCCTCGATCTCATCGTCCGTCAGGTCCTCGCCGTGCGCAAGGCCACCGGCTCCGACCTCCGCTTTCTGCTGATGAACAGCTTCAGCACCAGCGCCGACACCTTCGCGCATCTCCGGCGCTACTCCGCCCTGGGCGACCCTCAGCAGCTCGAACTCCTACAAAATAAAGTTCCCAAGATCGCCGCCGACACTCTTACTCCCGTCGCCTGGCCCTCCGATCCCGACATGGAATGGTGCCCGCCCGGCCACGGTGACCTCTACCCTGCCATCCTCGGCTCCGGCCTGCTTCAGCGTCTCCTCGACGAAGGGTTCCTCTACCTCTTCGTCAGCCGCTTCCGGTCATTCGCAACAAAAAAACTGTCGATCCCCGCGACAAAAATCCCCCGCCGTCTATCAGCTCGAAACCGCCATGGGCGCTGCCATCGAATGCTATGACGACGCCGCGGCTGTCGTTGTCCAGCGCAGCCGCTTCGCGCCCATCAAGACCACCTCCGACCTCCTCGCCCTGCGCTCCGACGCCTACCAGATCACCCCCGACGGCCACGCCATCCTTGCGCCCGAGCGCCACGACATCCCGCCTGAGATCACTCTCGACCCCGATCATTTCAAACTCGTGGACGAACTCGATGCCGCCCTCGTCGACGGCGTGCCTTCGCTTCTGCATTGCCGGAAACTCGAGGTCCACGGCCCCATGAAATTTTCCGCCCGCGACCGCTACGAAGGCGACGTCGTCATCGGTGGATAAAATGCCCACCTCATGATTAAAACAGCCATCGGTTTCTTCCTCATCATCCTTCTCGGCTCTCTTTTGTCCGCGCTGCTGGGAGGGGTCTTTGCCTTGCTGGTCGCCACCATCTCCCCGGAATTCGTCCGCGGATTGTTCTCCCTGGCTCAAGAGAATGGCGGTGTAGCCCGATACGCATTTACCGTGGGCATGATTTTGGGTTTGTTTATCGGCGCGGCCGTTTCCGGCTTCGCCTGTTTCCTCTCCACTCTCGTGAAGCTCATTCGGTTACGCATTGAGCACACAAATACGAAGCATTAGCCCGACTTTATCAACGGGACGTTTCATCACCTGCGGATCCGCGCAAACACAGGGGGCGGTTCCAAATGTCCTTGTCGTGAAGACCCGCCAGCTTGTCTGAATTCCCCGCGTTGCTAATCTCCCATCGTCCTTTTGGTGTTAATCAGCGGTATTCCGAATCCGACACTTCTGGTTGTGAGAGTCGGGTTAGAGGCGATTCTTCGAGTTGCCGCACGAGGAACTTATTCGAAATATGTATCCTCGTGGGCGTACGGCGGGGCGCAGCAGCAGAGGAAACGCAACGGGGCGGTGGCGGTGATTTGGTGCCAGGCACCCGAGGGAATGAGGACGGCGTCGCCGGGGGTGACGACGCGGGTTTCCCCGTTGATTTCCATGGTGCCGGTGCCTTCGAGGAGAAAATAGAATTCTTCGCTGAGCTTGTGGTAGTGGCGGTCGGTGCCGGCACCGGGAGGGAGACTGGCTTCGGCGAGGCTCTGGTGGGCGACAGGGGCGTTGGCCCGGTCGAGAATACTGCGTATCTGCGAACCGTCCTTGGTCGTAAATGGTTTTTGACTGGATAGGTTTTGGACAATCATCGAAGGTAAGGGCTTATGAAGTTTTACGAAGGATGCACGACATTGATTACGGGGGCCTCGGCCGGATTGGGAGCGGAATTTGCGCGGCAGCTAGCGCCTCATGCGCAGGCCTTGGTGTTGGTGGCCCGCCGACTGGACCGGCTGGAGGCGTTGCGAGACGAATTGCAGGGCATCCACCCGCATCTGACGGTCTATATTTACGGCGCGGATGTGGGGAATGAGGACCAGCGCCGGGGTCTGGCGAATTGGCTGCAGGCGGGGAATCTCAAAGTGGATTTTCTGGTCAACAACGCAGGGTTCGGCGATCGGGGGCCGTTTGAGGAGAGCGACTGGGAGAAGGTGCGGGGAATGATTGATGTGAATATCACGGCACTGACCCATTTCATTCATGTGTTGCTGCCCTCAATGACGGCGGGCGGACGCGCGGCGATCCTCAATGTCAGTTCGGTGGCGAGCTTTTTCCCGATTCCCAATATGGCGGTTTACGGGGCGACGAAGGCGTATGTGACGAGCCTGTCGGAGTCGCTGGCGATGGAATTGCGGCCGCGGGGCATTACGGTGACGGCCCTGTGCCCGGGGCCGGTGCCGACGGAGTTTTTTGCCGTGGCGGCGCGTGCGGGGGATGAAGGCAGCATGGCGCATTACGAATCGATGCCGGCTTTTGTCGTGACGCCGCAACAGGCGGTGCGGACTGGGCTGGAAGCGGTGATGAATGACCGCGCGCGGGTGATTCCCGGGCCATTGCTCTGCCTTGCGGTGGGGCTGGCATTGCTGGTTCCGTTTTGCATCACCCGGGAAATCCTACGGGCCTTCCGTTCCAAATTGTGAATTCCAAGGACAAAGAATCGACGATCGAAAAAGCAGCGCCGGTCCAATGTCCCGGTGCGGCGAATCTCATCGCCAGACCGGAAGCCGACCCGGCGGCGGGCGCGTTTGCCCAGGCTCTGGAGTTGATTAATCCGCACCTCTACTCCGTGGAGGAGCGGATTCGTGTTCAGGCGAAGCAGTTTGATCCCGCAGTGGAGGGTTATGTTTCCTACGTCTGCGAAAAGGGCGGCAAGCGGTTGCGGCCGGTGCTGGCCCTGCTGGCCGGCGGCGCGACGGGGAAAATCACCGCGAGCCATGTGGATCTGGCGGTGATCGTCGAGTTGATCCACATCGCCACGCTGGTTCACGATGACATTATGGACGGGGCGGAGTTGCGCCGGGACCAGCCCACGGCAAATGCGAAATGGGGGAACGCGATCACGGTGTTGCTGGGGGACTGCCTTTTTGCCCATGCGCTGAAGCTGGCCACGGGGTTCAGCAACACGGAAATTTGCCGGCGGATTGCGGACGCGGCGGCGGAGGTTTGTTCCGGTGAAATCATCCAGACACAACGGCGGTATGATCTCAAGCTGAGCACAGCGGATTATTACCGGATCATCGAGATGAAGACGGCGGCGCTTTTTTCCACGGCGTGCGAACTGGGGGCGTTCATCAGCGAGGCGAATCCGGCGGTGATCGGCGCGTTGAAAAATTTCGGAGCCAAGGTTGGGACGGCTTACCAGATTTACGACGACTGTCTTGATCTCGCGGGCACCGAGGCGGAGGCCGGCAAGACGCTCGGCACGGATCTGCGCAAGGGAAAGTTCACGCTGCCGGTCCTGCTCTTGCTGCAAAACCGACAGGGCGGCGATCTCAGCGGCTTGCGCGACCTGCTCCTGCGCGAAGATCATGTGGAGGAAGGCGCCCTCACCGAAATGCTCAATCAAGCGGGTTCTTTGCAAGCGGCGGCGCAAATCGCGCGGCGCATGATCACGGAAGGTCGCGAGTCACTCGTGTTGGTGCCGGAAAACCGATACGTGAGCGGTCTCCGTGCCATTGCCGATCATCTCATTGGGTTGATCGACCGGTTGGCCTGATTGACGCCCCGTTCAATCGCGACTAAACGAAGAGGTCGTGCGCATTCGTGAAATCCCTCAAAGCGACCGCCCGCGGGAAAAACTCGCCGCGCGTGGTCCGACCAGTCTGACCGACTCCGAGTTGCTGGCTATTTTTCTGCGCACCGGCATCAAGGGAAAAAGCGCCATCGCGCTGGCGGGCGATTTGATCAAACTCAAAGGCTCTCTCGTCGCCCTCTCGCGCTGTTCGGCGGTGGAATTGACCAAGGCAGCCTCGGGAATCGGTCCGGCCAAGGCGGCGGAACTTGTGGCCGCATTTGAACTCGGCAAACGGCTGGCCCGTGGTGGGGCGGAACGGCCGGTGCTGGACAGCGCCGAGGCCATTTATGCGACCTACGGGGTGGAGTTTCAGGCCATGAATCGCGAGGTGCTCAAGGTGGCGTTGCTTGATACAAAGCTGCGCCTGTTGCTGATGGAGGAAGTGGCCTTGGGTTCGTTGAACGAATGTGTGGCGCATCCGCGGGAGATTTTCAGGCCGGCCATCCTTCATTCCGCTTATGGAGTGATTGTGATTCATAATCACCCCTCCGGGGACCCCGCGCCCAGCAAGGCCGACCAGCGCCTGACCAGCCAGTTGGCCGAGGCGGCCAGTTTGTTACAAATCAATCTGATCGATCACATCATCATGGGCTCGGCCGACGGCGGGCGGCGTCCGTATTTCAGTTTCCGGGAAGCCGGTTGTTTATGAAAGTCCACCCCACCGCGATTATCTCGCCCAAGGCGCAGTTGGCCAACGATGTCGAAATCGGTCCCGGTGCAATCATCGGCGATGAAGTCACCCTGGGAGCCGGTTGCGTGGTCGGAGCCCACGCAATTCTTGAGGGAAAAACCACCCTGGGCGAGCGCAACCATATCGGACATGGGGCCATCATTGGCTCTCCGCCGCAGGATTTCGCCTTCACGGCGGCGGTGCAAAGTGAGGTGCGCATCGGTCACGGCAACACCCTGCGCGAATACGTCACCATTCATCGTGGCACGAAGAAAGGTTCGGCCACGGTCGTGGGCAACGATTGTTATCTCATGGTGGGCGTGCATCTTGGGCACAATTCCTGCCTCGCCGACAAGGTGATCATCGCCAACAATTGCCTGCTGGCCGGTTACGTCGAGGTGGGTCAGGGGGCGGTTCTAGGGGGCGGCACGGTTTTCCATCAGTTCCTGCGCATTGGCCCGCTGGTCATGGTGCGCGGCGGGACGCGGTTCGGCAAAGACATCCCGCCCTATGTCTCAGCCGATGGAGAAAATTTTATCTCGGGAATCAATGCCATCGGCCTGCGGCGGGCGGGATTTTCCTCGGAGACCCGTTTGGAAATCAAGCGCGCTTTCAAGCTGGCCTATTGGAGCCGCCTGAATATTTCCCAAGCGGTGGAAAAGGCCCGGGAGATGGAGTGGGGCGGTGAAGCTAGGCTCTTCTTTGATTTCCTCGCTTCCACCACCCGGGGCGTATGCAGTGCGAACCGCGTGCCGGAATCCGCCAGCGACGAGAAAACGTAGAGAGCGGGTTTACTTTGAGGCTTCCGGCTTGGGCGGCGTGCCAATCCAGGCCGCCAGATGGACATCCCGCACGCTCACGCCAGCTTTCGCGGCGGCTTCCCGGCAGGATTCATACTCCGGGGCGGCTTGCACAAGTTCGTCGCCGAGAAACCCGAGCTTGATTCGTACGGGACCGTAGGGTGTTTCCACGTCGCGGAATTCCCGGCGCAGCCTCATCCGCCGCGAGCGGTGCATGCGCACGCCGAAGGCGCTCGTCTCCGTAAGAACGATGCGGCCCAGCTCCGCCGCTTTTTCCTCGCTGGCCAGAACGGTGAGGACAAACCCTGGACGATTTTTTTTCATCTGCGCGGAGGTGAAAAACACATCCAGTGCCCCCGCTGCAAAAAGCCGTTCCATGGTCGCGCCCGCCAATTCCGGGGTAAAATCGTCCAGGTTGCATTCAATCTGGGTGATCTCGTCCATCTCGGCATCCGGCGTTTCCGCGCATTCGCCCAGGATGGCCCGCAACACATTCGGCCGGGGCGAGGAATCCCGCGTCCCGAGACCGTAGCCGACTTTTTCGATGCGCATCTCCGGTAGAGGACCGAAGGACGTGGCGAACTCGGCCAGCAGGGCCGCGCCGGTCGGAGTGATCAGTTCGCCGCTCTCCTCGATCTGGCGGAGCGGGATACCGGCCAAAATTTCCATGGTGGCCGGAGCAGGCAGGGGAAAGCGTCCATGTGCGCAATCCACCCAACCAGTTCCCTCGACCAGCTTGGAGGCAAAGACCCGGTCCACGTCGAGAGCTTCCAATCCGGCACAGGCCGCCACGATATCGGCGATCGAATCGATCGCTCCAACTTCGTGAAAGCGAACTTCCTCTGCCGGCATGCCGTGGATTTTTCCCTCCGCCACCGCGATCCGGTGGAAGGCCGCCACGCTGCGGCTTTTGATGAAATCGCTCAGACGGCTTTTTTCGACCAGTTCGCGGATTTCCCGGAAACTGCGCCCGTGGACATGACCGTTCTGAGGCTCGGGTCCGTCGTGCTGATGGTGGGATGTGTGGTGCGAGTGATCGTGATGGTGGGCATGCACGTCGAATTTCCATCCGGCGATGTTTTGCCGTGAGTCACGGTGAAAGTGGGCGTGAAATTCCCCTCCCAGTCCAAGTGCTTCCAACGCTTGCTGAAAAACCGACTCCTCCACCCCAAGGTCGCGCAAGGCCCCGACCGTCATGTCCCCACTGGTGCCCGAAAAGCAGTCAAAATAAAGAACGCGCATCAGAGTTCACCCTACCCGGTGACGCAGACAGGCAAAGAGAAAACCGGAGACTCGGCTTGAGCGGGGCGCTCTTTTTTTCCGAACGGCGGAAGCCCGCCTTTTTGGAACCCTCGCGAAATTCCCGAACGACATTCTGCTCAGGTCAGGGTGTTAATCTTTTTCGCCAGGACGAAATCGAGTTCGGTGAGCCCGCCCGCGCTGTGGGTGGAGAGGCTCAACAGGACTTTGTTCCAGCGGATGTCGATGTCCGGGTGGTGATTCGCTTCCTCGGCCAGCGCGGCCACGGCATTTACGAATCGCAGTGCGGCGGGGAAATCGGGAAAGGCCAGCCGCCGGGTGATGGTGCCACCGCCATGCTCCCAGGAACCGACCCGGGCCAATTCGGCTGAGATTTCGCTTTCGGAAAGAAGTCCGACCATGGTTGGAAGAATAGGAAATAGCCGTTGCCTGGGCAAGCCAGGTTGTGCCATTCTGATCCTTCACAACCCTCACGCAAATCATGGGCAAACTTTACAACAACATCGTCGAAACCGTCGGGCGCACACCCCTCGTCAAACTCAACGCGGTCACCAAGGACCTCAACGCCACCATCGCCCTGAAGTGTGAATTTTTTAATCCGCTGGGCAGCGTGAAGGACCGCATCGGCATGGCCATGATCGAGGACGCCGAGAAGAATGGCACGCTGACGAAGGAGACCGTCATCGTCGAGCCCACCAGCGGAAACACCGGCATCGCGCTGGCTTTTGTCGCTGCCGCCAAGGGTTACAAACTCATTCTCACCATGCCGGAAACGATGAGCCTGGAGCGCCGCACATTGCTGGCCATGCTCGGCGCGAAGCTCGTTCTCACTCCCGGTGCCGAGGGTATGAAGGGTGCCATTGCCCGCGCCGAACAGATCGTGAAAGAAACGCCCGGTGCCTGGATGCCGCAGCAGTTCAACAATCCCGCCAACCCCGCGATTCATCGGGTGACCACGGCCGAGGAAATTTGGGAAGACACCGACGGCAAGGTGGACATTCTGGTTGCGGCGGTCGGAACAGGCGGAACGATCAGCGGCTGCGTCGAGACGATCAAACCGCGCAAAGCCTCGTTCCAAGCCATTGCGGTGGAGCCGAAGGATTCCCCGGTCATCTCGCAAACTCTGGCAGGGCAGCCGGTGAAACCCGGTCCGCACAAAATTCAGGGAACCGGGGCGGGATTCGTGCCCAACAACCTGCATTTGCAGGACGAAGCGGGTCATGCCCAGATCGTTGAGTGCATTCAGGTGAGCAATGAAGACTCGTTTGCCATGGCCCGCCGCCTGGCCAAGGAAGAGGGCATACTGGTCGGCATCAGCACGGGGGCGAATGTTTGCGCTGCGATTGAAGTGGCCAAACGCCCGGAAAACGCCGGCAAGCTCATCGTCACCATCGCCTGCTCGACCGGCGAGCGTTACCTCAGCACGGCGCTGGCCGAAGAGGCGCGTGCCGAGGTGGGCGGCTGAGCATTCCCGCGATTTTTTTCTTCTCACTCGGAATCCGTCTTTACCCATCATGTCATCGACTAATCTACCTCCCGCCGACGAGCCGTTGCTCGAAACGGACAGCTTTGCCGCGGAACTTTTCTGGGAACGGCATCGCGGCACCATTTTGCTCGGCGTGGCGGCCTTGCTGGCCGTCCTGGGCGGAACCGCCGCCTGGTTTATCAACGCGCACAACCAGCGGTTGGCGGCTCAGGCCCTTTTTGCTGAGGCGAGCAATCCCGAGGCTTGGCGCGAAGTTGTGGCCAAATACCCGGATTCGCCGCAGGCCGCCGCCGCCTATTTTCTCCTGGCGGAATCTCTGCGCGAGCAGGGAAATGTCGCGGAATCCACCGCGGCCTACGAAAAATTCCTCCAAGTCTTTCCGAATCATGCCCTGGCCGGTGGCGCGCGTCTCGGGGTGGCGGAAAATTATGATTTATCGGGCAAAACGAAAGAGGCTCTCGCCGCTTTGAAGGTGGTGCAATCGAGCAACGCCGGAAGTTACGCCGCGCCTTTCGCCGCCTTGTTGGAAGGACGCATTTCCCTTCGCGAAGGCCGGCTGGAGGACGCGCGCAAGATTTTCGCCAACCTCGTTTCGACCTATGCCAAATCTCCCTTGGCCCACGTGGCCGGGGCCCAATTGGAGGCCATTATTCCCCTGCTTCCTCCCGCCGCCGCTCCCGCCGCTTCGCCGGCCCAAACGATTCAATAGGCGGGCAGCGGGTCGGTGGCGCTAAATGGTGCGGGGTTATCGTCGCTATCGTCCGGTTTGCTGCGGGAAACCTTTCCCGGTTGAACGGGCTGGATCGCGCTTTCGGCCAGAAGGATGCCGCCGCGTTCCACCACGACGGAACGGGCCACGAGCCGCCCCTCGAGAACGCCGCGCTTGGCAATAAGGACGCCGCCGTCGCACTCGAAATTTCCCCTGGCCCGGCCATACACCACGAGATCGATGGTCTTGACCGTGTGGATGAGTTCCACCTCCGTGCCTTTTTCAATGACGATGGATTTCGCGGTGAACTGTCCATTGGATTTACCCGAGGAGGCCAGGCGCAGCGTGCCTTCGCAGAGCAACGCGCCGTTGATTCGGCCTTCGATGAAGGCTTCGCCGCAGACGATCGAGGCGCAGTTCAAGCTGCCCCCCGGTTCGATGGTCAGCTTGCCGCGGGTGTTCACCGGCCGCGACACATGGGAGGAGAAAGTCAGATCGCCCATTTCGATGAAGACATTGCAACCCGGACAAATCGTACTCTTGGCGTGGCCGGAAACCTCATGGGTCCGCTCGCAGTGGTGGCAGCGGATGGAACGTGGCGGACGCGCCGTGACCCGCTTGAGCAGGCTGTCGCGCTTTTTCTCCAGTTCCGCCTCCCCGCGGGCGGCGGAGGCAATTTCGTAATGGCTGCCGCAAGACCGGCAGTACGTGGAGATGAGGTGAACCGGCTCGTGCTGGACAAACCCGCAATGTGGGCAGCGGAATGGCGCCTTGCGAGGAGAGTCCGGCATGAAAAACTCAGGCCGCGGCTGTCAGCGGCTTGGAGGCCGCGGGAGTCACGGAACGTTCGGACTTCGTCGGGGCCTTGTTGGGGGTGACTTCCGATTTACCGATAAAGGTCGCGCCTTCCTCGATGATGATGCGCATGGCTTTCAGATCGCCGGTGAGTTGAGAGCTGGCCTTGAGTTCGCAGCGCTCGGTGACGGTGATGTTGCCATTCACGGTGCCGTGCACAACGACGGACTTGGTTTTCACCTCGCCATTGACGTCGGCATTTTTTCCCAAGGTGAGGGCACCGGCGTCGGATACGATTTCGCCTTCGATCTTGCCGTCGAAAATCAGCTCGTTCTCAAATTTGATCGTCCCCTTGATATCGACGTCATTGGCGAGGACGTTTTTGGCGGATGAGGATGGGGTTTCGGAGGAAAAGCCGCTGGTGAGGTTGTTGAGGTTCATACAAAAGTTTCCAAAATCTATTCGCGTTGCAGGAGAGGTCAATCCCAGGCTTTGGATGGGGCGACTGGCGGCTTTATTGGGCGAGACGTTCGATCTGACAGAGTTCTTCGTCAGAAAACGCGAGATTCTCCAAGGCCTTCACGTTTTCCTCAATCTGGCTGACCTTGCTGGCACCGATGAGGGCGGAGGTCATGACCGGCAGCCGCAGCACCCAGGCGAGCGCCATTTGCGCCAAGGACTGACCGCGGGAGCGGGCGATCTCGTTGAGGGCGCGAATCTGCGTGAGCTTTTCCTCCGTGATGGCAGCTTCCTTGAGGAAACCGTGGGGTTTGCTGACGCGAGAATCATCGGGGATGCCGGCCAAGTAACGACTGGTCAGCAGGCCCTGGGCCAGCGGGCAGAAGGCGATGCAACCCATGCCCGCTTCCTCCAGCACTTCAACGACATGGCCGGTTTCGATCGAGCGATTGAAGAGGCTGTAGGCGGGTTGATGAATCAGCGGGGAAACTCCCATTTGGTTCAAGATGCCGGCAGCCTCGCGGGTGGCCTCGGCGGAGTACGATGAGACGCCGGCGTAAAGCGCCTTGCCGGATCGGACGGCTTGGGCAAGGGCACCCATCGTTTCTTCCAGCGGAGTGTCCGGATCAAAACGATGGCTGTAAAAGATGTCCACGTAATCGAGATCCATGCGGGCGAGGCTCTGGTCGAGGCTGGCGAGGAGGTATTTGCGCGAGCCCCATTCGCCGTAGGGTCCCGACCACATGTGATACCCGGCTTTGGTGGAGATGACGAGTTCGTCGCGATGGGCGGCGAGATCTTCACCAAGAATGCGGCCAATGGTTTCCTCCGCGCTGCCGGGGGGCGGGCCGTAGTTGTTGGCCAGATCGAAATGCGTGATGCCGAGGTCGAAGGCGCGCAGAATCATGGCGCGGGAAGTCTCATCGGCATCCACGCCGCCGAAGTTGTGCCAGAGCCCGAGCGAAATGGCGGGCAGTTTAAGACCACTACGGCCGCAGCGGCGGAAGGTCATGTTGTCGTAACGGGTGGGAGAGGCGGAATGAAACATGGTCCTCTCTTACTCGTTATTGGCGGAAAACAAGAACCGGTTTTTCCTGCTCGACAGGCGGGCGGGTGATCGCCGTTTCTTGCAGGATGGTGTGCCGGTCATGGTTTCTGATTTTGGCCTTCGCTCTGGCCGGATGTGCGGGGAAGGAATATTCCGGCTATAAATACAAACCCTACAGCCTGCGGGGTGTGCGGTACGAACCCCTGCCGCCGGATCAGGCGCCGGGTTACGTCGAAGAGGGCGTGGCTTCGCACTACCAAGAGGGGTGGTGGATTTTTCCGGGCAAAACCGCCCTGGGGGAAAAGCTCTGGCCTTGGAGCCACGGCGGAGCCCACAAAACCCTGCCGCTGCCTTGCACGGTGCGGGTGACGAATTTGCGCAACAACCGTTCCGTGGTGTTCCGCTTGAACGACCGGGGACCATTTATTGAAGGCCGGGTTTTGGATGTAACCGCGCCTGTGGCGAAAAAACTTGGGTTCTACCAGGCGGGGCTGGCCCCGGTTCGGGTCGAGGTGCTCAGTGTGGGGGATGGGCGCTGGAAAATCAAAAAACGTCGCGAGCTGCCGCCGCCCCCGGCGATGGCGGCAAATATTTTTCCGGTCGCACCAACCCCGCAAGCCATTCGCTGAAAAATCAGGTCGCCGGATGCGGAGCGGTCAGCATGACCTTGGCGGCTTCGAGTTGCTCGGTGCGGCCGATGAGCAGCACTTGATCCCCGCTGGTCAGTTCCTCGTGCGGATCGGGATTGATAATGCTGGCTCCGCCGCGGTCGATTCCCACCACGCTCGCGCCGGTGGCGGTTCGAAGTTTCAATTCGGAAATCATCTTGCCGGCTGCCATCGTGCCCGCCTGCACCTGGATCGTTTCCAGCTTGGCGTCGCGCAGCAGGTTGGGCAGGGCGGGTGCCTCGCCGGGTTGATGATGGGCTGGTTCGGCGGGATCGGCCGGTTCGGCCAGGGTGTCATGCAAGGCCGATTGGGCGCGCGCATAGAGTTTGACGGAACTGCGATAGAGAAGGAATCCGGAGACGACCAAAATCAGCAGCACCAGCAACAACACATTCCGTGAGGGCAGGATGGCGGAACTCAGCACCAGCACAATGAGGATCATCACCCCGGTGCCAACGACAGTGATGGTGGTCGAAATAACGGCCTGAAGAGCGGGGGTCTTTGATCCCGCCTTGGAAACGCTGACGCTCATTTCCGAAATGAGCATGGCCACCACTTCCATTTTGCGCCAAACGGCCACCAGTAGCGGAAAGCTGCACAACAGGGCCGCCAGCCACGCCGCCGCCTTCATCCCCTCCTGTCCGCCGGGGAATTGCGGCCAGATCGTCGCGACCTTCCCGTGGAGAAAAACCGCTGCAATGAAAATACCCGTGACCATCAACAGATTGAGTCCGATTTGCAGACCGAGTTTGGTGATGATCTTGCGTTCGAGATTGGAGGCGTCCTCCTTGATCAGACCGCCCACCCATTTGCTGTACGTTTCCAGGGTATTGAGTAGAGGCCGCGGGGCCGAGCGGTCGAACCACGCCACCACGCCATCCGACATGGTGATAAGATATGGCGTGGTGAGGGTGGTGAGGGCGGAGACCGCCACCGCAATGGGATAGATGAAATCGCTGGTGATCGAGTCGCCCTGCGAGTTTTTCAACGTTTGGCCAAGCGAGGCGATGATGAAGGAAAACTCCCCGATCTGGGCCAAGCTCATGCCCACTTTCAACGATGTGCGCATGTCGTTGCCCGAAATGAAACATCCCAGCGAACAGGCGAGGACCTTGCCCACGATCACCACGGCCGAGATGGCCAGAATCGGACCGGCGTACTTGAGGATCAGGGCGGGATCAATCAGCAGGCCGATGGAAACGAAAAAGACCGCGCTGAACAAATCGCGCACCGGCATCATGAGCGATTCGATTTTGAGGATCGGACGGGATTCCGCGATGATGGCACCGATGAGGAACGCCCCCAGCGCGACGCTGTAGCCCAGCTTGACCGTGACGAGTGAAACGCCGAAGCACAGCCCGATCACGGTGACCAGCAGCATCTCGTCGCTTTTGAATTTCGCCACATAATTGATCAGACGAGGCACAATGATCAATCCGGCCACCAGCAGAATGCCAAGGAAGGAACCGAGGCTGAGCAGCGTCGTACCGATGTCGATCGCGCTGAACGAGCCGGTGGTGGCGAAGCCGGATAGCAATGCCAGCATGATGATGGCGAGAATGTCCTCGATGATGAGGATGCCGATGATAAGCGAGGCGAAGTGCTCGTTCTTTTTGCCCAAACCCTCGAGCGCCTTGATGATGATCGTGGTCGAGGAAATCGAAAGGATCGCCCCGAGAAAAATGCTGTCCATCTGGGTCCAGCCGAACATCCGTCCCAGCTCGTAGCCGGCCAGCAGCATGATCAGAATTTCCATGGACGCCGCGATGAACGCCGTCGCCCCGACTTTTTGCAGCTTCTTAAAGCTGAACTCCAGCCCGAGGGCAAACATGAGGAAGATCACGCCCAGTTCGGCCAGTGTCTCGATGGTCTTCTCGTCGTGGATCAGTTCCCAAGGCGGCGTATGCGGTCCGATGATCAGCCCGGCCAGAATGTAACCAAGCACGACCGGCTGCTTGAGCACACGGAAAAGCACCGTGGTCAAAGCCGCCACGATCATGACGACGGCCAGATCATGAAGAAAGGAAAGGTGGTGCATGGACGCGACCGTTTTGGTCGAGCGGCGCGGGAATGTCCAACGCTGAGAACGGAAAATTACCCGGATCGGGGCGGGTCCGCTGCCGCGCCCTTTGGTCGGCTATTTCCTGTCCACGGCCAGAAAGGTGCTGACGGCTTTGTGAATGCCGGGGGACACGACCGGCCAGGCATGAGCGGGAACATGGCAGCACAAGGTCATGGTGGCACCGGACCAACGGGCGGAGTTTCCCGGCAGAACCATCAGATCCCACGGGCACCACGTCACGAGGGTGGGGATCGTCCAGGGGACGGCATTCAGCCGCCGGAGAAATCCGCTGCCCGGCCTCATTTCCCGACAGGCGGAAAGAGGCAAAAGCCAGGCCACCATGGAACCGGCGTGGGGGGAATGGAGAAAGACGGCGCGCTGCAAGGGCAGTTCCGGGGCCTGCCGCATCGCCTCGCGAATGACAAGGCTGCCCATGCTGTAGCCGACAAGATGGAAGGGACGATTCGATTTTCGCAGTTCCGCCGCCAGTTCCGTGCCCTGGGCTTCAATGGTGCTGATTCCGGTGTTATTGTAATGCCAGATGCGGCAGGGTCCTCTCTCCCGCTCCAGGCGCTCCCGCAAACGATTCCAGCGTGGATGCCAGCCCCAGATGCCATCGACAATCAGGGTCTCCACGGTATTTTGATCAGGAAGTTTCGTCGCGGCCGGCTCCATTTTTGGGTTGGCCTTTGGCAGGGGCGAACAAGCCGCAAGTACGGTCGCGCAGGCGGTGAGCAGCCATTCGGTGGAAAAGGATACAGGTTTCATGCGACGACCCCCGCACCGTCCACCAATCGCTGGCAGGCCGCAAGGTCGAGCTTACCGGTGGATAGGACGGGCAGGTGTGCGATGCGGATGACCCGGCGAGGAATCCAGAGGTTGGGGATGCGCCCCGCGAGGCCCGCGATCACGTCCGCCCGGGTGATGTCGCGGGTGGTGAGGTGCACCAGTTCCTCGCCTTTTCCGCGGCAGGCGCGGCCCAGCACGCAATCTTCCGCGCCCGGCGGCAGCGCGCTGGCGATGGCCTGTTCGATCGCGGCGTGGGAGACCATTTCGCCTGCGATTTTGGAAAACCGGCTCGAGCGGCCCTCGAGGAAAAGAAACCCCTCTGCGTCCACCCGGGCCACGTCCCCGGTGATCAGCCAGCCCTGGCGGAATTTTTCCGGGCTCTGATTGTTGAGGTAGCCGGTGATGATATTGGCACCGCGAAAGGCGAGGATGCCGCGGGTGGCACCCGACTGGTTGGTTTCGGCATCCAGCAACTGCATGGCGACGCCCGGAACGAGGCGGCCCACGCTGCCTTCTCGCCAGCCCAATTGAATGGTGTCCGCCCCGCGTCCGCAGGCCGGATGCGGCAGGTTGAGGCTTACGACCGGCGACGCCTCGGTCATCCCGTAGCCCTCGAAGACATCACACCCAAAGCGTCCCCGCGCGGCGGCGGCGGTTTCGGCGGTGAGCCGTTCCGCGCCGGTGACGATGAGCCGCAATGTGCCAAAAGCGTCGCGGGAAACGCGCTTGGTGTAGCCGCGCAGAAACGTGGGCGTGGTCAGCAGCACGGTGGGCATGCCCTGCCGCGCGGCCTCGGCGATTGGGATTGAGATTCACCGGCACCTTTCCGGCAAGAATCAGCGCCAGATTGGTTATCGTTCCGGCCAAGCCCGGGGGCAGGATGACGCCGACGCGGAGCTCGGGGAGATCCCGCCACCCTCGCGCCAGAGTCCAAGCGGTGGCGAGCAGTGGGCCGGCCCGCAAATGCTTCCGACTGGCGGAAGGCTCGCTCACGCAGATGCGGAAGGGCCGCACTTTGAGGGCGCGAATTAAGCGCGAAGCGAGGCTGTCCGTTCCGCTGCGCGAGCGGAAGGCGTCCTCACCCAAAGCAAGCAGGATCTCCCGCACTCGCGGGGCGGTTGCTGCCTCGTTGGCCAGGGGATCCGAGAAGGAAACCGTCGCGCTTCTCCGCCATCCGCGGGGCCATTTGGTAAAATACCGTCCGCCCTCAAACGAGTAAATCGAGCCCCACAATCCGTCGAGGTGGGCGACGACGACCGGGCACTTCGCCCGGCGGGCGATGAGTTCAAAACCACTTTTGATCTCCATCAGGCAGCCGGTGCGGGTCAGTTGACCCTCGGGAAAAATACAAACGAGTTCCCCCTGATTGATGCACTCGGCCGCGCGGACAATAGCATCCCTCGCCTTGGTCGAGGAAACAGGAATCGCTCCCGCGATGCGCAGGATTTTTCCCAGAACGGGTCTCTTGAAAAACTCCGCATAGGAAAGAAACCGGATCGGCCGGGGCGCAGCCAGTGAGAGGATGAGGGTGTCCACATAACTGACATGATTGCAGACGATCAACGCCCCACCCGTCGGGGGCAGGTTGCCGACGCCTTTGCTCGTGACCGCATACCGGACGCGGGCCAGCACCAACGCGATGACCCGCAATACATCCTGCGACAGCATTTGGGTGGCGAAGAGAGCGGTGACGAAAAATCCCGCGCCGAGCAGAGCGAGTTGCCCCTTGAGGTCGAGACCAAAGACCGAACAAGCCAGCGCATGGATGCCTACGGCCGCCACCCCGGCGATGCTGGAGAGCATGCTCGACGCCGCGAGAATTTTTCCGCGCTCCCCCTCCGGCGCCCGATCCACGAGGAAGGCACCCAGTGGCACAAGATAGAGGCCGCCGCACAGTCCCAGAACGAAGAGCGACGTGAGAAAAGCCGCCCCGCCCGGGGTCAGCATCGCGAGGATAAAAAGCACGCCGGACAACCCCAGGGCTGCAAGCGGCACCAAGCCCATGATGATGCGATGACGGCTGGCGCGCGCCGCGACGATGCTGCCGACCGCAATGCCGGCGCCCATCACCGCCAGCATGATTCCCGTGACACGGGCGGTACCGACTCCATCGGGAAACAGCTCGCGTCCGGCTTGGGAGAGCGTGAGCATGAGAACTCCCCCGGCCAGATAAAACACGCTGTCACCCAGCGCCGCCCGCCAGACCGCGCGATCGCGGCGCAGGCTTTTGAGCAGGTCCAGGTGACCAAACACCGCCGACCGGCTGAACGGCACGCGATTGGCCGCCGGATGGGTTGGCACCTTGCGAAAAGCGCACAGCGCGGCCACGCAACCCGCCGCCAGCAGGAGGAACGAAATCAAGGCGGCGGACCAAGGGTCGCCGGAGGCTAGGGCCAGGCCATCAATCAATTGCCCGCCACCGAGGCTTCCTGCCAGGATCGCGGCGATGCAAAGCATCTCCATCCAGCCGATCACCTCGCCGACCGAATCGCCGGCAAGGTCCTTCACCATGCCGCGCCGGGCCGGGGACATGAGGGCGGATTGCAAACCGAGCAGAAAAAATCCCCCGATGCCGAGGGCAAGCGATTGCCCGACCGCCGCCACGATCAGCACCACCATCACCGCAAGTTGCAACCAGAGGCTGGCCGAGAGAACGCCGCGTTTGGGAAAATAATCCGCCGCCCAGCCGCTCAGCGGGGCGAACAAGACGAACGGGGTAACCAGCAGCAACGCGATCAGGCCGGTCATGCGCAGGGCCGTCTCCGCTGGCAGAAGCATTTGCACCAGACCGATCAGGATCAGCTTGGTGGCGTTGTCGTTGAAGGCGACCTGCGACTGGGCAAAGAGCAGTCCGCCGATCCCGCGATGTCGAAATATGGTTGTCATCGCCGGAGAGAGTGTCGCCGGTTTTAGGATTTACATAATCGATAAAAACATAGTCAATATCGATCAGATCAATAGTCATGAATGTCCATCATCTGGAATTGTTTTATCACGTCGCGCGGCATGAGGGGATCGTGGCGGCTTGCCGGCAGATGCCCTATGGTGTGCAGCAACCGGCGGTGAGCGCGCAGGTCGCGCGGCTCGAGGCTGACCTCGGGATACGATTATTTGAACGCCGCCCCTTCCGCCTGACCCCGGCCGGTCGGGCGCTCTATGAGTTCATCACCCCGTTCTTCAGCGGGCTGGGGGAGATCGAGGACATCATCAAGGGCCGCATGGCCCGGGTGGTGCGCCTGGCCGGCCTCACCGAGGTCATGCGCGAGCACGTGCCCGTGATGCTGGCGAAATTGCGCGGGCGTTTTCCAGATTTAAAAATCACCCTGCAGGAGATCGACCAGCGCGGAGCCGAGCAGCTCATCGCGCAAGGCGGGACGGATCTCGCCATCACTGTGTTGGAGTCCCGCCTGCCCGCCGGTTTTCGCTCCGTCACCCTGGCCCGGCTGCCGCTGTGTCTGATCGTTCCCGCGGAAAGTCCCCACCGTCGCACCGGAACCCTGATCAAGGCCGGGGCCGCCGGGCAGGTGCCCCTCATCAGTCTCCCGCCGCATGAATTGTTGCCGCGCTTGTTTCAAAAGGAACTCTCCCGGCGCCGCATCGCCTGGAAGACGTCGATGGAGACCAGTTCGCAGGATCTGGTGGCCATTTACGTGCGCGAGGGTCTCGGCGCGGGGTTAGCCGTGCGAACGCCCGCTCTCGCGAAGGACGCAAAACTCCGCCTGCTGCCGCTAGCCGGATTTCCCGAGCTGCCCATCGGGGCGTTCTGGCGCGGAAACCTCGGCGAGATTCCGGCCCTGCTGGTGGAGGAACTCACCCGGCGCTCGAAGCAGTTGCGCGGCTGTTGACCTCAGCCCTTTTTCTCTTCCAGGATTTCCGCGAGCGCGGTCAGACCCCGGTCCTGCATCGGCCCCATGCCGCGGGTGTCGGTCGGATGATACCAGAATCCTATTTGTCTGGCCGGGCGGTAAAGGAAGTAAGAGATGAGGAGAGGACTGTGCCGTTCGAGCTTGGGCCGGTCAAGGTGACGAACGCGGCGAGGCCGCCCACCAAACACACAAAATGTCTTCTTTTCCCCTGCCAAACCGTCCTTGATGCGTTTTGATCTCCGCATGGTGAAGTTTTTCCTGTCCTCCGCGCTTTGTCTCGGTCTCTGTTCGTGCGCCTCAGTAAGCGTACAGAATGTTGTGGAACTCTCGCAACCTCCGCCCGCCGCAATACCGCAGCGCATTTTCGTCCAACCCTTCGAGTTTGAAGAAGGCAATATTCGCGTTGATCGGGAGGGGCTGAAGCTGGCGGAGTTCAAGACCAATTTGCAAAAAGACATAGCGAAAAATCTGGTCGAGCGTCTGGCCAAATACGTCGCCCCGGCCGAGGCGTTGCCATCCGCCGAAGGGGTTCCCCTCGGCGAGAACTGGCTGCTGACCGGAAAATTCACCCGGGTGAACCAAGGCAGCCGCTTTCTGCGCAGTGCGTTCGGGTTTGGCTCCGGCGGAACAAAAATGGACGTCACGGTCACGGTCTTTGAGCTTTCCGGCGGTTCGCCGCGACCTCTCGTGATGATCCAGACCACCGGCGGCTCAAACGCCATGCCCGGTGCGATCATGGGTGTCATCAGTTGGACCATGATCCTGCAGGGTGGCGAGGGTCTAATCTCCGGGGTGACCGGCGATTGCCGCCGCAGTTCGCGCGAGATTACGGCCGCATTGGCCGAGTATTGTCAGAAAAATGGTCTGCTCGTCGCCAAGAATGCCCCGAAGCCCAAACCAAAAGGCCGGCCTTCGTGGTGGCCGGAGAAAAAGACAGAGCCCTAGAGGTGCAATCCCCGGGCGAAAGAAAGCGAGTCTCCCGCCGCGATGCTCAACTCGTCATTTCTTTTTCAAACGCAGCCAGGAGCTGTGCCCCTCTGTCATCCGGCGCAAAATGCCAGGCATATACTCCGTCGATTGGAAAATTCGGCGCGACGATCAACTCGGCGTGAACGACCGGGCTGGCCAAGACCGCGAGGGCGACTCCTCCAATCAAGGCAGCGAATTTTTTCATTACTGGTGGATATGTATTCAGAATGTCGAACCTCGCACAACTGGATGCATAGTCAAACCGAATGCTTCCAAAGCAGAATCTTCCTGCCTGTCACCGAAAGGAACGCTCGGTTCCTGAAAAACCTGACGTTCTGTTCCTCCAGATCAATCCCAAGGAAAACGGCCTCGGGAAATGACCAGCGACCCGAGCCGAGAAAGGTCACAGCCAAGGAGGTGAGGAAGTAGAACGCGCATCGTTCCATTCTGACGGAAATGCTCGCGGTGAGAGTCGGCCGTTTATCGTTCCGGCTTGGTCGCCGCACTGCCCGCACGCGCCGCCGGCCTGCGACCGGATGCAGGCTTCGGGGGCGCAGTCACTGCGAGTTTAAAGGTGCGGGCCTCCGGGACCTCATCAGAGAACCAATCTCGATCCGGCTCCGGGGGTTCGCGCCGTTTTCGCACGGCAGAACGCGGGGCCGCTGCCGCCACGGGTTGAACTTCCTCGGCCCGCAGGGCCTGATTCGCCGGCGCTTGGCTTCTTATGAGTCGGCGGAAATAGCCCACCCACAAAGCCCCCGCCACGATCATGATCGAACCGCCGACTATGCTCACATATTGGAGGGCCCGCGAGGCCTTTTCCATCTGCAGGGGCTCAAAAAGACGGTACGACAAGCCCAGAAGGAGTCCGAATTGCACCAGCCCGATGAGAAAACTCACCGTTGAAAGGGCCAGAATCGCTCTGCTGAAAATATTTGGCGCGTAGCGAAAGGAGAACGTGCTGATCACCAGCGGCAAGAGCGCGAGAAGAAAACACACGATGAGCGTGGTAACGACCATCGCGGCACTCTATGCGAGGCGCGCCGTTTCCTTAAAGTCTTGTTTTTGCGCTTCGTCAGAAAGTGGGCTGACAGCGGATTTTTAGGAGGAATTTATTCAATGATGCGGCGGTAGGGTGGGGGAGGGGAAGACGCCGGGCGTTCAGCAGGAAGCGGGGAATCGGGAAGGAGTTTGCGTTCCGCGGAGGATGCGGCCGGAGGCTCGGATTCCTTACGAGACACGATGGGCGAGAATTTTTGGGCGTTCATGGCCTGAAGCTTTGCTGCGAAATCGCGTCGCGCAATCGGGTACCTCCCTTAGCGTTTACTCAGCCGGGAATGATCCTGAGCAAACGTAGTCGAGGTGCAGTTGGCTGCTTGCGCTGCCTCGTCAAACGACTAGAAATTCTTTCTTATGACCACCACCGACGGCCCGTTTTTTGACTTGGCGACTGCGCGGGGACTGATGAGGGTTCATCTTTTTGTTCCGCAGGGCGGGGGGCGTTATCCCGGGGTCATTTTCTATTCGGAGATCTTTCAAGTCACAGGTCCGGTCCGGCGCATGGCGGCGGCCTTGAGTGGACAGGGGTATTTGGTCGCCGTGCCGGAGGTTTATCATGAATTCGAGCCGGCGGGGACGGTGCTGGCGTATGATCCGGCGGGGTCCGCGAGGGGAAACGAACTGAAATTTGCCAAAGAGATCGCCTCTTACGACGAGGATGCGGCGGTGGTGGCGGAGTTTCTCGCTGCGCACAAAAGCTGCACCGGGCGCATCGGCAGTTATGGAGTTTGCCTGGGCGGGCATCTGGCGGTGCGGGCCGGGTTCCATCCGTTGGTTCAGGCGGTGGCGGCCTTTTATCCCACGGACATTCACAGCGGAACGTTGGGAGCGGGGAAAAAGGACGACACGCTGGAACGCTTCGCTGGTGTGACGACCCCGTTTCTTTTTGTCTGGGGACGGCAGGATCCGCATGTGCCGCTGGAGGGGCGCGAAAAAATCGCCGCCCGGCTCAACGAAACCGGGATGGATTTTGAATGGCATGAATTCGATGCGGCCCATGCTTTCCTGCGCGATGAAGGGCCGCGCTACAACGCCTCCCTGGCTCAGGTGTGCCTGAGCCTGTTGCTGCGATTCTTCAGCGAGAAGCTGAGGTAGGGATTTCCACGGGAGATTTTACCACAAACAGGGCCAGCGTTTCCAAGGCGCGGTCGGGAATCATCGCACGGATCCGGATGCCGTCGTCGTCGTAGTCGGTGTGATGAACTTTTCCCTCCCGATGCAGACGGGCCAAGATGTCGTTGCGATCGAGAGGGAGGAGAAGTTCGACTTCCTGCGTTCCCTTGCTGACAAATTCGGAGATGCGCCCGACCAATTCCTCGAACCCGTCCCCGGTGCGAACGGAAACGAAGACGGCGCCGGGAAAATGTTTCCGCAGCACCTCGCGCGTGCCGGTGTCGCCGACTTTGTCCATTTTGTTGAAGACCACGAGGGTCTGTTTGGTGTCGGCCCCCAGGTCGGCCAGAACCCGCATGGTGGTGTTGTAAAATTCCATCACACGGGGATGGGAGGCATCGAGCAAGTGAATGAGAAAATCCGATAGCGCGGCTTCCTCCAGGGTGGCGTTGAAGGATTCCACCAGCTCGTGGGGAAGTTTGCGGATGAAACCGACGGTGTCGGTGAGCAAGAGGGGTTGCTTGTTGGGCAGGGCGATCTTCCGCGTGGTGGTGTCGAGGGTGGCGAAGAGCTTGTCCTCGACCAGCACGTCCGCGCCGGTGAGTCTTTGCAGGAGGGATGATTTGCCCGCGTTGGTGTAACCGACGATGGCCGCGTTGGGCACGGGCGCGCGTTTACGGTCCTTGCGCTGGGTGGCGCGGGAACTGCGCACGCCAAGGAGTTCTTTTTTCAGCCGGTCGATCTGGCCGCGGATTTTGCGTTTGTCCTGTTCGAGTTGGCTTTCGCCCTCGCCCTTGGCCCCGATGCCGCCGCCTTGCTGGCCCAGGTGGCTCCAGGCCCGGGTGAGCCGCGGCAGGGAATAGGCCATGCGGGCGAGGTCCACCTGGATTCTGGCTTCGCGGGTTTGGGCGCGGGTGCCGAAAATATCGAGAATGATCTCGCGACGGTCGATCACGGTTACTTTGGAAAGCTTTTCCCAATTGCGCTGCTGGGCGGGGGTCAGTTCGTTGTCGAAAATGACCACATCGCACGCCGCCGCGGTGATGCGGGCGCAGATCTCGTCCGCCTTGCCCGTGCCGAGCAGCAATCGCGCGTGGGGTTCGCGATGGTAAATCAGCATGCGTTCGACCACGGGAATGCCGAGCGTGCGCACGAGTTCCTCCAGCTCTTCGAGCAGGTCCTTGGCGTCGGCTTGCTGCTCGTGGTCGCTGTAGGCTCCCACGAGCATCGCGCGCTCGACCATCTTGTCCCGGGGTTTGATTTCAAACATCGTTCTCACCCTCTAGCAGAGAATCCCCCGCTGCGCCATGGCGGAGGAGTTTTGCCTCACGCAAAGGATGGGAAGGGTGGAGCGGAGAAGGATACATGCATTTCCCGAAAAATTTCTCACCCTTCGCATCCTTTGCGTGAGGCTCTTCCCTGCCTCGATCAGTTTCCCAGCGGATTTCGGACTCGCCCTCGACCATTCGCCGAGGACAGACTCGTGGGGAGCAATGGCAAAGTTTCAACAAGGGCAGCGATGGATCAGCGAGTCCGAGCCCGAATTGGGCGTGGGTGTGGTCGTGGATGCGGCCCCAGGCCGGGTCTTTTTGCTTTTTCGCGCCAGCAGCACGCTACGCCAATACGCCACCGGTTCCGCCCCGATCAAACGAGTGGAATTCCGGCCGGGCGACATCATCAAGACGCACGAAGGACAAAGCCTCGCGGTCGAGTCGGTCGAAACGCGAGCCGACGGCGTGCTGATTTATCGCTGCGGAGGCGAAGAGGTGCCGGAAACCGAGCTTTCTGACACGTTGAGTTTTTCCAAACCGGAGGAGCGCCTGTACGCGGGCCAGGTGGACGACACCCGGACGTTCGATCTGCGCCTGGAGTCCCTGCGCCGCCGACATCAAATTCGCTACGCGCCCGTGCGCGGGCTGATCGGTGCGCGCATCGACCTGATTCCTCATCAACTCTACATCGCGCATGAAGTCGCCTCGCGGGCGCTGCCGCGCGTGCTCCTGGCCGACGAAGTGGGCTTGGGCAAAACCATCGAGGCGTGCCTCGTTCTGCATCGCCTCCATCGTAGCGGCCGGGCCCGGCGAATTCTCATTCTGGTGCCCGAGCCGCTTGTTCACCAATGGTTCGTCGAACTCCTGCGCCGCTTCAACATGCTGGTCAGCATATTTGACGAAGAGCGCTGCCAGTCGATCGAGGCGGGTGATGCCGGAGCCAATCCCTTTCTCGACGATCAGGTGATCCTTTGTCCGTTGCCGCTTGTTGTCCGGGACGCAATACGGGGCGAGCAAGTCGCGGCCGCAGGATGGGACCTGGTGGTGGTGGACGAAGCGCACCACCTGGAATGGTCGCCGGAGGAAGTGAGCGCGGAATACGCCATCGTGGAAAAACTCGCCGTTGCCGCGCCGGGCGTGATTCTCCTCACTGCCACGCCGGAACAACTGGGGGCGGAAGGACATTTCGCCCGGCTGCGACTGCTCGATCCCGACCGCTACAGCGATTTCGCGCATTTCCGGGCGGAGCGGGACGATTATCAAAAAACCGCCAATATCGCGGCCAAGTTGCTCGATGAAAAATCACTAACCACCGCCGATCTCAAAACGTTGCGCCTGCTGTGCAAGGCGGATCCTGAGCGCTTGGAGAAACGCATCCTCGGCTTGAAATCCGGCGAGGTCTCCGCCAGGGACGCGGTGATCCAAGAGTTGGTCGATCAACACGGCACCGGGCGGGTCATGTTCCGCAACACCCGGGCGGCCATGAAAGGTTTTCCCAAACGCCGCGTTCATCTTGAACCCCTCGCCGAAGTCCCTGATGGATTGGCCGCGGAAGGAGAGGT
This sequence comes from Terrimicrobiaceae bacterium, assembly GCA_041746635.1. Taxonomy (GTDB): domain Bacteria; phylum Verrucomicrobiota; class Verrucomicrobiia; order Chthoniobacterales; family Terrimicrobiaceae; genus CAMASH01. The sequence goes on from JBGTGQ010000061.1 coordinate 38,563, forward strand.
GGACGAGTCAGGTTCTCCGCGGAAGTACAAACTGGCGACTGATCCTCGCGTGGACTGGCTCGTGGCCTTTCTGCAAAAAAAACGTGCGCCCAAGGTGCTCTTGATTTGCCGCACCAAGGAAAAAGTCCTCTCGCTCGACGAAGTCCTGCGGTCACGGCTCAACCTCAAACTCGGGCTCTTCCATGAGGATTTGACCCTATTGCAACGCGATCGCAATGCCGCGTGGTTCGCCGAGGAAGACGGCGCCCAGATTTTGCTTTGCTCCGAGATCGGCAGCGAGGGACGGAATTTTCAGTTCGCCCACCATCTTGTGCTCTTTGATCTGCCGTCCAACCCCGAATTGCTCGAACAGCGCATCGGCCGCCTCGACCGCATTGGCCAGACCGAAACCATTGCGATTCATGTTCCTTACCCAAAACACAGCCGCTTGGAAGTGTTGGCCCGCTGGTATCACGAAGGCTTGAACGCCTTTGAAAAATCGCTGGAAGGCGGACGCGAACTCATGGCGCAATTCGGCCAGCGCCTGGGGGCCTGTCTCGCCGGCCGGGCCGGCGATGCGGAACTCGTCGCGCTCATTGCCGACACAAAAGTCTTCCATGCCAAGCTCGCGAAAGAACTGGAGCTGGGCCAGGACCGCCTGCTCCAGATCAATTCCTGCCGTCCGGAAATCGCCGGTCAGATCGTGGCGCAAATCACTGCGTTCGATCAGGACACCGGACTCGACAACTATCTGCTCCGCGTCTTCGACCATTTTGGGGTGCAAGTGGACGAACTTTCCCCGCGCACGTATCTGGCCAAACCCGCCGAGCTCACGGTGGATGCCCTGCCCGGGTTACCGTCCGACGGGCTCACCCTCACCTGCGACCGCCGGAAAGCCCTCAGCCGCGAGGAAATCAGTTTCCTTACTTGGGATCATCCGATTGTGACCGGCGCGATGGATCTGCTCTTGGGTTCCGGTCAGGGCAACAGCGCCTTCGCCGTGTGGAATGTCGCGGGCGAACAAACCGTCTTTGTTGAAGCCGTCTATGTGCTCGAACCCGTCGCGCCTCCGGCGCTGCACGCCGATCGTTTCCTCCCGCCCACGCCGCTGCGCGTGGTGGTGGACCCCAAGGGCGCGGATGTTTCTGCTGACGTGAATCCCTCGTCCGATGAACTTCAGCCGGGATCGGTTTTCAAGCTGCTCGACAACAGCCGGATCAAACAAAAGCTCATCCCCTCCATGCTGGAAAAAGGTCGTCAGTTTGCCACGGAGCGCGCCACCATCATTTCGAAAAATGCCGGGGAAAGAATGGAATCCCTGCTTCGCCGCGAAATCGAACGCCTCCTCGATCTTAAAAAAGTCAACGACCACATCCGTGACGAGGAAATCACCCTCCTCGAATCCCAGATCGCCGAACTCGGCCTCGCTATCAAGGACGCCCCGTTGCGTTTGGATTCCCTGCGTTTGATCTGGCGCACCCCCGAAGCCGCCTAGGGAGACACTGAATAAATCGAGGAGAAAGAATGTGTCCACAGATTACAGAAATTTTCACAGATAAATGAGCTCTCCGATTTTTTCAAAATCTGTGTGAATCCGTGCAATCTGTGGATTAAATCCGTGTTCCTTTAGCATGAAGCTGCAACAAGATCAGGTCTGGAAGCAGGGCGACGAATTTCTTCGTATCGTTCGCCTGGAACGCCTCACCGTGGAATACAAGCAGATGAAGGATCTCGTGATCCGCGAGGGAGAACATTTTCAGGTCAGCAAGAAGGAGTTCTGTCGGTTGATCAAAACCGCAACCCTCCTCACGCCGGAGGAAATCCGCGCGGCGCAAGGCTGGACTGATGAAAGGTAGGGACGGCGCTCCGCCGCCGTCCGATTTTTTCTGCCCACCGCGACCACATCCTGCGCAAGCTCCACGCCCTCGACTTCGCCATCCGCACCCGGACCGGCATCGGCGTCTGGATCGTGAAGAAATATTACGCGCTGCCTTCGGTGATGCTGATGGCCACGGCCGCCTGGGATTCGGTCGGGGATTGGCTTGGGATGGTGATCCTACAATATTGAGCGGAACATCCAGTGCCTGTCAGGCTCAACCCTCAGCTCCTGTATCGTAGAGTTGACCCAACCTCCCTGGTTTGCTCGAATCAAGGCATGAAAAACATTCTTTACACGCTGCTGCCCGTAATCTGGACGCTTTCGGCTCAGGCCGCTGAAATGACCGCTGCAATTCAGGGCGAGATTCAATTGAAGTTCAGCGAGTCGTCGTTCGCTGAGGATACGTTCAAGAAGGATTTCGGCAACGCGGTTAAGGCGACCTGCAACTGGTATGTCGGGGACTTCTTTGGCAAGCCAACGATCTTCGCCGGCATTACGGTGACGAACTCTGCCTCGAAGCCAATGTTTTTCCAATATTTCGTCGCCTTTTTCGACAAGGAAAAGAACCTCATTGGCACGGCGAGCCAGGGCTCGTTCGGAGACGAAGGCCTCGAGCCCGAAGAAACCACCCAAATGGGCTCTTGTCTCATCCACTTGCCAAAGGACAAATACAAAGAGATCGCCTCCTATCAGGCGGTGATTTACGAAACGGACACGCCGCCCAAGGGAGATTGAAGAGAGGAACCCGCCCTGCGCAATTTCCTTGGCGGGGAACTACCCCACCGCGACCACATCCTGAGCAAACTCCACGCCCTCGACTCTGCCAATTGACTGCTAAAAGCGAACCACCAAGACGGGGTCTGTTTCGCAAGCCAGAACAATCTCGTTGTAGCGAGCCAAAATAGTAGTGAGCGTGGTCTTGCACTCCCCGGCTTGAAAAAGGCTGCGCTCATACACATTGGCTGTGAGAAACTGCGTTGCGTCAATGACATCAATTCGGTCTTTCCACTCGGTGGCTTTCAGTAAATAGGCCGCCCCTCGACTCCCTCTCCAAGCGTGACGATCAAGGGCTTCAGTCCCTCTTGAATATTTTTAGCTGCTTTTCGAATCAACGCCTCGCTCGGATGCGTGGTGACATGAATGGCCACGCCGTTGACCTCGAAGTCGGCCTGCCGTTCCGTCGAATGATCTGCTACCGAGAAGCCGTGATGTTTCGCAATGTTCGCACCAAGTACGATATCTAATTTCGCGCCGACCAGATGTTGGAGCATTGCCCCAACAAAGTTCGCTCCGCCTGAGTTTTTCTGAATTTCCGCCGCTTGAGCGAAGATGTCGGCAAGATTTGCTGCTATGGATTTCTCGGAGTCATATTCAAATTTGAGACCGCACGCGTGAACTTTTTGTTTCCATCTAATCTCTTCAATTTCCATTGGCGAAAACAGCGGCCTCTCTAAGCCGAACTGCCTCAATAACAAATTCGTGACGGAGGCGACCCTGTCAATTCCGCCTAGAGCAAGCATGTCTTCTGTTTGGGTGCAGGTTTTCATGAATGTATTCGATCGTATTACGCGGAGGTCGACCAAGAGACTTGAACAATGACTCTTTCTTTGCGCTCGAAGATCAATCTGCTTTCAAGCGGATTCATATGCATTTCGTGAAATGGCTTTTCGCGAAAAGTTTTCACCACAAAAAGATAGAAACGATCTCCCAGCGAAGCAGCGCTTCTATGCTCTTTTTCAGTTAGGGAGAGCGAGCCGCGCTGATTAATCATCCCTTTCACTTCCACGACGCGGTATTTGTCTCCCGATTTCGGCCACAAGCGAAAATCGTATCCGCAGCCTTGCATCGTCGTATCTTCCACTTCGCACCCTTTGAATTCCGAAAGAGTCGAATGCGTTCGCTGGAAATATTGTTCAGCAGCGCGCCCCGTAATCAATCGCTTTGCAAAGCTCGTCAGAGACAGGTCGTCACTATCGTCCGGTTGTTCCAGAATACTGCTTTCAGAAGCGCCCACGAAGCTTGCTACAAGCTTCGCAAAGCCATCCAAGTGCAAATCTCGATACCGCTCTTCTATTGCCATGCAATACTCCCTGCGTTGCCGTTTCCACCATCCGCTCCGAGGGTTGGGAAACAAGGGGTCAAATTCATCACGATAATTTTTTATCGACGCCGGACGACCACCCAAGCTGTAACCTAACGCATTGAACGCTTCTGTGAAACTCTCGAAACCCAGTGCTTTCAGGCCTTTTTCGTCGAACTTTGAAAGGAACAGTCCGGCGAGAACCTGCTTGTCGCGTGAACTTATCTGGGTGGGATTCAGATTCATACAGCCTAGTTTCCGCGATACACCTCCCACTTTTTTTCATCGAGATCATTGGCCCAAACTGTAGTCCAGCCTCCCTTGTTTAGCCCCATTCTCATGAGGCCGATTCCTGCGAAAAATTCAGCGGCGCGACGTTGCATGTCTAGCATGCAGATTGAAACAGCCGTCGCCTACTTGCAACCTGGATCAACCAGCAGGGAGTCATAATGCTACCCATTTAGGCGCTGGCCCCACCAGCCAACCGATCCGAAACCCAAATCCGGGGGAAGGCTTGGGCAAGCTGGCAGCGGAGTTGCCTTCCGTCAAGACCGTGCCGTTGACGGCGGAGACGGCGGCGCGGGGCGATGCGGCGGCGAAATGCCGCAAACAGCGGACGCCGACGTATTGAAAGCAAGAAACGGGCCGAAGGCCCTTCAAAAAAGCTCCAGCGCGGGCTCGCACTCCGTCTCGGCCAAAAACTTTCGCAGGGATACCTTGAGCTGTTCCGGCGTGAATTCGGTCTGAATCTTATCCATCGCGATGTTGGCCAGTTCATCGCAGCGTTCGTTGCCTTCGTGGCCGGCGTGGCCTTTCAGCCATTGCCAGGTGATGCGGTGTTTTTGGGCGGCGGAATCCAGGGCGCGCCAGAGGTCGGCGTTTTTTACCGGCTTCTTCGCGGTGGTGCGCCATCCGTTGCGTTTCCAGCCTCTCAGCCATTCGCAAATGCCGTTGCGGACATAGCTCGAGTCGGTAAAAAATTCCACTTCGCAAGGTTCCTTCAGCGAGGTCAGGGCCTCGATGGCGGCTTGCAGCTCCATCCGGTTGTTGGTGGTGGCGGGAACGCCCCCGCTGCGTTCCTTGCGGTTTGTGCCGTAGGTGAGGACGAAGGCCCAGCCGCCGGGACCGGGGTTTCCGCGGCAGCCGCCGTCGGAATGCACCACCACCTGCTTCACTGCTCTGGTTGCCGGGACTGGCGGGACTGCGGACGCCGGGCCGATTCCAGTCCGCGTCCGGCAAAGTCGATGACGTGGCCCTCGTGCAGCAGCCAGGCGAGATCGGCGGCGACGGCGGATTCGCGTTGCGCTTCAGCGCCTTCCGCCGCCGGCGGACGCAGGGCAACGAGCGCCTTCCATTGTTCCGCCCGCGGCACGTTGGGATGGGCCTCAAGATATTCCAGCATGGCGCTCAAGGCTTCCGAGACGGGCGTGGCGACGCGATCCAGATAGCGGGGACGGGCCACGGAAATGTACGTGATGTTTTCGTGGGTCTTGAAAATTTGCAGGCCTTGGGAGGTGAGGTGCTGGCCGATGAGGTGGGCCAGGGGAAGCGGGAACCGCTGCAATTCCTCCCAAATCCGGCGGGCGAGTTGATGAATGGGCGGCGACGATTCATTCAGGGCGGATGGACCCGGCACCTTCACCCGGTCGCGCACGGGGACGATTTCCGCGGCGACGTAGTTCTCGCGAAAATGACGTTCCACGGCGGAGAGGTCGGCCAGCTTGATGGGTTCGCTGCCTTCGGGAGTTTCCGCCGGATAAAACTCATCCTTGCTGCTTTGCTCCTCTTTCCACTTCGCGATCAGTTCCTCGTCCTTCTCCATGCGGACTCGGCTTTTGTACATATCGAACGGCATGTTGGAATAACGCTCGGCATGAAGACGGCGGAGTTTGTTTTGAAAATCGTGATGATTCGATGGCCCCAGCAGTGTGCCACTCAGGCCGCAGACGGCGACGGATGAGAACGCGCCCTTTGGTGCTTCGGTCGTGACCCGCTCGCGGCGATAGAATTTGTCGAGGTGTTTGGCGAGGGCATGGGCCACGGCCTCGGTCTCGCTCAGCCAGATGCTGCCATCGGCGCGGAGTTGGAAAAGGGCCGGACTGTTTTCGGCTGTGCGCTGGAACTCGACCAGATAGCGCTCGGATTTTTCGAGGACGAGGCGGGCCAAGTCAAAGAGCGGGTAGGCTTTCGCGCTGGTCTTGATTTGTTTGGCCAGACCTTCCACGCCAAGACGGTGGGGGTGAAATTGCACGGCCCAGCCAGTTACCTCGGGCGCGGGTCGGGCGGGACGTTCCGCCCGGCGGGGCTCGGGCCGATCGTTGCGGCGTCCGCCTTTGCGGTCATCGGAACGTTGTCCGTCACCGCGGGTCGGGGGGCGATCCCGACCGGGGCCGCGGTCGCGCGATTTTCCCGGACGCTCGGGCCGGTCCTCATCGCCGTGCTTTGCCACCATGCGGGAAAGGCGGTCCGGGGCGTCGGCTTCCCGAGCCCAACTGGGCTGGAAGCTTTTGGCCAGATCCATTTCCAGATTGGCCAGGTCGGGTGGAGAAGTTGGTTCGTCACTCATGCGGGGCAGAAGCTAGCACGGGATTTGCGGAACTGACAAAAGAAGAAAACCGGGGTGGTTTTCAGGCGTCTTGCCGGAAAGGCAGGGCAGAGATTTCCATGTCGGGATTTTTCGTTTCGAAATACCCGAACGACCACTGGCTGGAAAAGAGGGCAACCGTAGCGCCTTCGGCATCGCGGGCCTCGGCGGCTCCGCTGGGCAGGGTGAGCGCGGTGCCGTCCGCTCCTGCGCGAGGGCGAATCCAGCGGGCCACGGTCCAGGGGGCAGTTTCGACCCGGCATTCCGCGCCGTATTCGGATTCGAGGCGGTATTTCAGCACTTCGAACTGCAACGGACCGACCGCGCCGAGCAGGTTCGTGCGCGAGAGGGAGTCCTTTAATTCAAACGCCTGGGCCACGCCCTCGCGCAGGAGCTGGGCCAGGCCCTCGCGAAATCGCTTGTTGGTGGCGCTGCTGGAAGGATGGATCTGGGCAAAACATTCCGGGGCGAAGCGGGGAATCTCGTCAAACCGGACGGCGGGGTCTTCAGACAAGGTGTCGCCGATTTGAAAGTCCTGATTCCCGACAATGCCGACGACATCGCCCGGCCAGGCCGAATCCACCGTTTCGCGTTCCTGGGCGAAGAGCCGCTGGGCGTTGGAGAGCCGGACGGGCTTGCCCGTCCGGGGATGCTGCACGACCATGTCGCGTTTGAATGCGCCGGAAACGATGCGGATGAAAGCCACGCGGTCGCGGTGTTTGGGATTCATGTTGGCCTGAATCTTAAAAATGAACCCGGAAAATGCCGGATTGTCCGGCGAGACTGGTCCGGCCGCGCACGAACGCGCTTCCGGTCGCGGAGCAAGCTTGAGAAATTGATCGAGCAACAACTGGACGCCAAAATTGTTCATGGCGCTTCCAAAAAAGACCGGCGTGAGTTGGCCCGCGCGGATGGCTTGCAGGTCAAAGTCCGCTCCGGCTCCCTCCAGAAGATCCAGTTCGTCGCGGAAGCTTGAGTACACATCAGGCGCCATCGCGTTGCGAACCAACGGATCGTCCACTCCCCCCACCTGCTCGGGTGCACGGTAGGCTCCTTGCGGGGTTTTTTGAAACAAATGCACTTCGCGGGCCTGACGGTCATACACGCCACGAAACTCCGGGCCATTGCCAAGCGGCCAGTTGATGGGCAGAGCATGAATGCCCAGCACATTTTCCAGCTCGTCCAGAAGATCCAGCGGCTCGCGAGTCGGCCGGTCGAGCTTGTTCATGAAAGTAAAAATCGGCACGCCCCTCTGACGACACACCTCGAAGAGTTTCCGTGTCTGGGTCTCAATTCCCTTGGCCGCGTCGATCACCATCACCGCAGCATCCACCGCCGTGAGCACCCGGTAGGTGTCTTCGGAAAAATCTTTGTGCCCCGGCGTGTCGAGCAAATTGACCACACACCCGCCGTATTCGAATTGCAGCACGGTCGATGACACCGAAATGCCACGCTGACGCTCAAGTTCCATCCAGTCGCTCGTGGTGGCCCGTTGGTCCTTGCGGGTTGTCACCATGCCCGCGAGTTGCAAGGCGCCACCGTAGAGCAGAAATTTTTCG
>JBGTGQ010000062.1:0-5798 GCA_041746635.1 Terrimicrobiaceae bacterium
TCCGAACCGGAGCCTGCCAAACCAGAACCCGATAAGGGCGATAAGAGCCGAGCTCTGGGTAATCCACGGAGAGCCCGCCTCCCATCCTGCCCATCCGGCGAGTGCCGGAAAAAATCCGAGAAGCGGAAAACAGCACGGGGCGAGACTCGCGCCCAATGCAGCCGCGCCACTGCCGACAAGGGAAAGCGCCTGTGTGAGCCTTCGCACGGGGATTTATTTTGCGGGCATTGCCCAGCCGATCACGCCGCAGGCGACACGGGCTCCGGCGTTGCCTGTGGGCTGCCCGCCATCGTCGAGCTTGGCATGGACGATCACGCCGCGGCCGAGGATGGGATTTTTTGTGCCCTCGATGGTGATGTTATCTACTGTAAGATCGAGCGTGGCGACGCCATCGGCATTCGCTTTGAGATTGCCGAGATCCCCCGCGTGGCGCTCGGGTTGGGTGGGCAAGGCATGTTCGTGGTGCTCCGGGTTGTAATGTCCCCCGGCGCTGGTGCCGTCTGGAGCCGAGCAATCGCCAAATTCATGGATGTGGATGGCTTGCTCCGCGTTGGGAACCAAGCCCTCGACTGTGCCGGTGATATGAATTTTCCCGTCCGCGACCGGCTCGAAGCGGAGGATCCCGGCGACCTTGCTTCCCTCGGTGGGGTGAAGCACGGCGATGGCCGAAGTCGGCTCTGCGGCGAGCGCCGCGCCGGTTTGAATCGCGATCCAAAGAGCCGGGATGAGGAGGGCTCTCAATGTTCCTTGATTTTTCTGATGGGTTTTCATGGGTGGTATTTTTGGCGGTGGTTGGGTTGTTTTGAGATTCAGCAGCAGCTTCCGCCATCGCAGCACTGGCTGTTGGTTTGTGTGGTGGCGTGGTAGGTTTGCCCCTTGGTTTCCTTCGGGTGGCGGCGCGTCGTGCGGGCGCAGTCGAAGGGCTCCGCCGATTCCACGGGAATGTCGTCGAGCGGGGCGATGAACTCGAAAAAGCCAGCGTAAGGCGTCTTTTTGTAGAGACTCCAAGTTTTGTCGCAGACGGCATAACGGACGCCCCGCTCCATGCGATGACCATCGTCGTCGAGCACTTCCTTGAACGGGCCGCGATAGATGACGGCCTGATTGCGCTCGAAGCACGGTCCTTGCTTGCCCTTTAACGCCTGCACGGTCATCGAACGGAACTCGATACCCTCGACGGTGCGCCAAGGCTGGATGTCGAATTTGAGGACTTCGATGCCGTAAAATCCGGCGTCGGCAAACGCCCGGATAAATCCTTCTTCCGTCAGCGCCCCCGAGATGCACCCGCTCCAAAGTTCGGGATCGCTCTGGAGATGCTCCGGCACCTCTTCGTCGGCCACGATGTCGGAGATCACGGCACGCCCCCCATTTTTGAGCACACGGAAGATTTCCCGGAACAACTGTGGCTTCGCGCCTGGCTCGACGAGATTGAGCACGCAATTGGACACGACGACATCCACCGAATCGGAGGCCACCAGCGGGCGGGTTACGCGCAGTTCCTCGGCCAGTTCGTCGGCGGCAAGGAAGGAAGCCGCATCGGTGATCGGGCGCTTTTTCAATTCGGCGTCGAGGACTTCCAAGTCGAGTGCGAGATCCTGAATGCGACCCTTGCGGAACTCGACATTTGCGTGACCGATACGCTCGGCGACAACGGGCGCGTTGCGGCGGGCGACTTCCAGCATGTCGTCGGTCATGTCCACGCCGATCACCCGGCCCTCCGGTCCGACGACCTGGGACGCGATGAAGCAGATTTTCCCCGTCCCCGAGCCGAGATCAAGCACGGTCTCGCCTTGGTGGACATATTTCGAGGGGTCTCCACAGCCGTAGTCCTTTTCGATCACTTCGGCTGGGATGGCTTCAAGATATTTGCGGTCGTAGTCCACCGGGCAGCAGAGAGCGGCCTCGGGGGCTTTTGCGGCGTTGGCATAGCGATCTTTGACGGCGTGTTCGGTTTTCATGCTGTGTTCATCGGAGCGCGGGGCCGCGAAATTTATTCCGTGATTGTTTTTGAAAATTGAGGGATCGGATCGCTGGATTCCACGGATGCCATTTGCAGGTCCGCCCTGTCCCACGGTTGCGATTGCCTGGCAAGTTCGGGATTCGCGCTGCGAGCCGCATAGACTTCCGACCATTTTTGCTGGTTCATCCGGCACATTGGCACGGCTTTCCAATCGCCGTTTTCCTTTACCGCGCCTTTGAAGACACAGGCATCGAGCCGAGCGCTGGTCACGGGGTCGGAATCGGCGGTGGCGACTTGGGCGGCATCCATGAAATTGTGAATGCCGATGCCGAGGACATGCGCTTGCCCGGTGATCATCGCAAAGAATGCGGAGGCGGGCACCCGGCCTCCCATGATTCCCTCGAAAAAATAGCGGGCCAGCTGCGCCAGTAACCACGGATTCTGCACAAGCACGCCCGCGACGCAGAAAAATGGTGTGGCCGCTTCGTCGTTCATCAGGTGCAGTCCGCCGACGCGCTCGAGAACCCGCCCCAACAGGCGATCCCATTTCTCATCGCCGAGCAGCAGCGGAAAGAATCTCCCATCGCGCCTGGAAACGAGAATCGGCGCCCAACTGTTGCAGTCGGGATGGTCGAAGATGGCCGCTTCGCGCCGAAGGGGCTGGCCGACTCCCTGTTGCAGTTTTTCCCAAACCAGCGCCGGGGTCACGGGCTGCCGGGAAAAAATAGTGCGCCCGGTGTCGGCCTCCGGTTGGAAGCTCAGCATGCGCCAAATTTGCGAGCGCTCCGGGCGAGCAAGGAACCATTGCAGAAGATCGGGCAAATCGTCGATGTTTCGGCGGGTCACGGTGCAATTGTGGGCGAGTTCGAGTTTCGCCCCGGTTTTCTGACGAATTCGGGTCGCGAGGGCGGTGAATGCCTCGCGCACCGGATGCAGATCGGCCTCGGAGGTTACCCGCTGGATCGGGTAGCCGTGCCGCCCGGCCTGCGTTACATCAATATGCACGGCGACCTGGCGCAGCCCCGCCTCGACCACGAGGCGTTCGAGGAACGCGGGGTGTTCCAAAAACGTCTGTCCGTGCGTGAAAAGCATGGGTACGAGACCGACTGCATACGCATAGCGGACGATCTCTACCAACTCGTCGGCTCGTCCTGCTCTCCAGTAGGAATCCGCCACGTCGCCGCCGGTGATTTGCAGCCCTCCGCCGGGGCCTTGAAATCGGCGATTGGCGTCGATTTGCTCCTTCATCTCGGACAGCGAAGGGATCGGAACCTCGTTGGCATGAGAGGGCAGGTAGCAATGCGTGCAGTGGAACGAGCAGTAGCTCGCGCCGGTGGTGAAGCTACAGTGCGTGAGGTGGCGTCCCGAAATCTGATTGGGGGTGCGAAGGGCTGGATCAAGTTCGGCCCAGCGACGCTGAAGAAACTCGGTCTTCTCGCCAGCCAGCGGATGGAGGAAAGCCTGCCATCGTGCTTTCCAACGACTCCCGAACTGGCTGCTTCGGTCCGGCGAGCCGATCGGGGAGTCGCTGGGATGTGACTCGATACTCATGTGACGATTGAATGATTGCGGCAGGTGGGCTCGGGTGGGGATTATTTTCCTGAGGCATTTCCTCTGGCGAAGGATCTGATTCGGTCGAAGGACAAATGATCACCCTCGTCACGTCCGTAATAGGCCGTGCGAATCACCCCTGCCTCGTCGATGAGAAAGTCCGCCGGCATACTCGTCACACTGCCTCCGGGCGAAGTCGGCCAATAGCCTTTGACAAACATCGCGTGCAGCAGCGAGGGCATGCGCTTGAGCATTCCCGTGAACATGCCAGCGAGGGAGTTTTCGATTCCGTAGGCTTGATAATGGGTTCTTTTCGGATCGGCGAGAATCGGGAACGGAGCGTCATGCTTCTCCGCATGCCGACGCAAGTTCTCCAGCGAGGAATCGAAAACTGCGATCACCGGGAATCCGCCGCCGAGTTCGGAATAGCGTGAGACGAGTTGATGCACCCGGAGATTGCAAAAGGGGCATGAGGCAAAGCGAAAGAATGAAAGGAGATGCCGCCGTTCGATCATCTCGGCCGAATCGAAAGTTTGGCCGTCAGTGCCGGACAGCCGAATGGGAGGGGCTTTTTCGCCGATTGCGAGTCTCATGGTTGCGTCATCAGACGGAAGGTGGCCCCGGTTTATTCCCTGCGTGCTTCAGACGGCCTGCCGGAGCCAATGGAAAATACTGGCCCCAAGAAGCCATCCGGCTGCGATCCAAAGAGCGAGCACGATCATGTAGAACGGCAGTCGTGCCTGGAATCCGAGCGGCAAAAGAATGAGGAGCTTGGCGATGGCCAGTAAAACCAGCGCGATGACCGGGTAGTAGTAGCCGCCATGCGTGACTGCTCCCGTGAGAAAAAACAGGCTGGTATTGAGAATGACCATCAATCCGATGGCGCGGGAAAGATGCGGCCAGAGGAAAATATTCTGCTCGTGAAAGCATCGGTCGCAGTGGTTCCAAACCTCTCGAATGCCAGCCATCGGATTCATGGCGAGGAGTTGTCAGATGCGCCCTTCCTCCAGGTCGTAAACATCGAACCAGACACGGACCGGGCGGTTTTTCGGCACGAATTGAGGAATGTATCCTTCGAGGAAGAGCTGGAGTTCGAGCGCCATATCGCAGGGACGGGTGTAACGCAGCTTGTTGTTCCAAACGACGACTTCACCCTGATCTTTGACCTTGGAGTGCTGTCCGATCCACTCGCCGACTTCCGCATCGGTGGCGCCGCTGGCAACAAATTCCTTGAAGGCATCGGCCCCGATGCCGGTGAATTCCAGGAATTGCCGGTCCAGCGGGCAGTCGAAATGGTATTCGCCATTCGTCCCGGCGAGCACCGCCCGGCATTTGTCGAGCGTGCGGGCGGCGATCACGTAGCCGCCAACGGTTTCGCGCGGGCTGCGTGGGTAGTTTTTCGTGAGGTCGGGGGCGAGGGATTCGAGCTTTTCATTCATAGGCCCATTTGAGCGGGAGGAACCTGGATTTATTCCAAAAAAGCTCTGTGGAATAAATCGGCGACCCGCCTGCTCCGATGGAGGAATGAGCAATCGCAGCATCGTCATCCTTGGCAACGGGGTCACCGGAATCACCGCCGCCCGCACGATCCGCAAACGCACCGATGATCGGATCACGGTCGTCTCGGGCGAGACGGATCACCATTTTTCCCGCACGGCCCTTATGTATATCTTCATGGGCGACCTCGCTTACGAGGACACCAAGCCCTATCCCGACGATTTCTGGGCGAAGAACCGGATCGAACTGAAACGCGGCTGGGTGGATACCGTCGAGCCGGTGGCGAAACGCCTGACGTTCAAGAACGGCGATTTGCTCGCCTATGACGAATTGATCCTCGCGACCGGAGCGCAATCCAACAAATTTGGCTGGCCCGGCCAGGACTTGGCTGGCGTGCAGGGGCTCTACTCGTATCAGGACATCGAAACGATGGAAAAATACGGCCCAACCACCAGGCGGGCGGTCATTATCGGCGGGGGGCTCATCGGGGTGGAAGTCGCCGAGATGCTACTCTCGCGGGGAATTGCAGTGACGTTTCTCGTCCGGGAAAAGTGCTTCTGGAATATCGTCCTGCCCGATGGCGAGGCGAAGATGATCGGGCGGGAAATCCTCCGTCATGGCGTGGACCTTCGGATGGAGTCCGAGTTGAAGGAAATCCTGCCCGATGGCCGGGGCCGTGCGCGGGCCATTGTCACAAAGAACGGGGAGGAAATCCCCTGCGAGATGGTCTTCCTCACCGTGGGCGTGAGCCCGAACGTTGCCGTGGCAAAAACCTCCGGCATCGAATGTG